>JAADIP010000249.1:0-34128 GCA_013151275.1 Calditrichota bacterium
ATTACAAAATATATTTAATTCATCCAAACCAATCATTCCAACATTTTTCAATTTTTTTAATAAAATCAACAGGTTTAATATCAAATTGACAATTTTTAAAGTTTATTTGGTAAGGGATTTTTCGATAGATAGATAGATAATTTGGTTGAATAGTTGTATGTAAAAAAACGTTGTAAGTTTAATAATTCAAATGCACTAGGCAAAAAGTTAAAAGCTAAAAATTGAATTACAAATAATTTGTTATGTAACATTTTTAGAATCTAATAAAATTTGAAGCAATTAATTTCTTATGGAAATTGTACTAAATAGAACAAAAAAAGTCAATTTTTTTTATTGCTTTTTTGGACGGCTGGCTGGTGACCATGCGCCGCGTGGAGACCAAAAACAAGACCATGATGAAGTTCATTACCCTGGAAGACCGCGAAGGGTTGGTGGAAGCCGGGTTGTTTGACAAAGCCTACAAACAATACGGGCATTTGTTCAAGGGCTATGGCCTGTCCGGCAGAATGACGGGGGCGTACGTAGTAAAAGGCCGCGTGCAGTCGCGCCTGCACCCACAGAGTCGGGATTTCCGCTTCGCTACAACTTCGTTCCGACAGGCATGGCTAATTTGCTGATGGATGAAGTGCAGGTTTTGCCATTTAAAAAGGAAACGCTTGAAACAAATGCGGAATATTGGTCTGTCGCCGATCGCGCAGATTGACGCGGATGTTGATTAAAATTTTTAAAATACTTTCTGCGATAATCCGCGATATCCGCGTGAAATTTAAAGGCTCCCTTCCCTGAGAGCCCTTCCCTTTATATCTATTTCACCAGCAACATCTTTTTCAAAATGCGCTTGTTGTCGGTCTTTAATTCGTAAACGTACAATCCGCCGGAAACCGGTTGACCGCTTTCATTTTTGCCATCCCAGACAACTTGATGATAACCTTTTGAAACTTGCCCATCAATCAAAGTACGAACTTTTTGACCGGAAATGGAATCAATGCTTATTTGTACGTCGCCATCTTCCGGCAAACCGAACTTGATGATTGTGTTGAGATTGAAAGGATTGGGAAGTTTACATTTTAACTCCACTTTTTCCGGAGCCTGAATGGCAATCGGCTTGTGATTCTTTGCGGTATTTTTTTAGCCGGTAAAGAAATGTGCTCTTTTTTATTCCTGTTTGCCGGCAGAATTGCGGTTGACTTAATCCGCTTTTTTGATATTGTTCAATTATTTGGAACATCTCTTTTTGAAGATTAATATCTGCTTGTGATACAGCCTCTTCCTCTTTATATTTTGAGTTATTAAGGAAGAAGATAAGAATCCTGAATCAACTAAAAAAGATGTACTTCACAGGACGGATACGAAGAAAAACATTGGCAATAAAAAATTTTGCTTTTATTTGAATTTGTAATATATTTTACCATGAATATTTAAAATCTATATTTAAAATTTCATGGTAAATAATAAATGCTGATTCAAAGAAAAATAACCGATGAAATTATCGATCTTATTAAACAATTTCCTGTGGTGGGGATTATTGGACCGCGTCAGGTAGGAAAGACAACCCTGGCTAAATATTTAATAAAACGTATTAACAACGAATGTATTTATTTAGACCTTGAACTTCCGGAAGACCAGAACAAGCTTTCCGAGCCGCAATTATTTTTAGAACATCATCCGGATAAATGTGTTATTTTAGATGAGATTCAGCAGATTCCACAATTGTTTCCAATCTTGCGCGCCCTGATCGATAAGAAGCGGCAACCAGGTCAATATGTTATTTTAGGTTCCGCCTCGCCAAATTTACTGCGCCAGAGTTCAGAAACGTTAGCCGGTCGGATCGCCTTTAAAGAATTAACGCCATTTAACCTTACGGAAATAATAAACTATTCGGAAGTGAATGCCCATTGGTTTAAAGGCGGATTTCCACAAGCTTTCCTGGCGCCTGAAGAAGCGAGCTATCGAACATGGATGAAAAACTTTGTTCAAACTTATCTGGAACGTGATCTACCCCTAATGGGATTGTCCATTAATCCAGCCTTAATGCGACGTTTTTGGACCATGCTGGCGCATTTTCATGGCGGCGTGTGGAATGCCAGTAATTTTGCCAAATCTCTGGAGCTATCGGTGCCGACGATTAATCGCTATCTTGAATTTTTAGAAGCGGCATTCATTATTAACCGGCTACAACCTTTTTATTTCAATATTAAGAAAAGGCTGGTAAAAGCGCCCAAAATCTACATTCGTGATAGCGGTATGCTTCATTACCTTGCAGGAATTCCAACTTTTGATGATTTATTGGGCAATATTTTGCTTGGCAATTCATGGGAAGGTTACGTGATTGAACAAATCAGGCAAATTGTTCCCGATGAAATAGAGCTTTACTATTACCGCACACATAACGGTGCCGAAAGTGATCTGGTTCTGGTTAAGGGACACAAACCGGTTGCCTGTATTGAAATTAAATATGCCGCCGCGCCTAAGGTTTCCAAAGGTTTTTTAATTTCCATTGAAGATTTAGGGAGCAATAACAATTTTATTATTACTCCCCAATCCGATACGTATCCTATTCGTAATAATGTGCTGGTATGTAATTTATATAATTTTTTAACGGAACAGATGGCGCTTTTTGAAAGATAAATGTATCCCCTCGGTAAAATACCTATTGCTTTTTAATGAAAAGCCAAAAGCCATTGCGATCCCAGACCAATAGCTTGATTTGATCGCGTCTTTTGTTTATGAAAATGTACACGTCGCCGGAAAGCGGATTGCCATTAAGTTCGTTGGTGACTATGCCGGTCGTAACGAAGTGAAGCCCCCGACTTGTCGGAGATTGTCCGTCAAAACTCTTGCGCATATCCGTTGCTTTTGTGTAAAGATAAAATCGTAATTTAGATCCGGAAAAGAAAAACATGGTTTAGCCTTTGATGCTGATTTTGATACCATTGGGTAATTCCAGCTCTATTTGTAAAGAGGCTTTGGGTTCTTTTATTGAAATGGGCAAAAAATCGGCTTGTGATTCTTTACGGTATTTTTTTAGCCAGTAATGAAAGGTGCTCTTTTTAATTCCTGTTTGCTGGCAGAATTCCGCTTGACTTAATCCGCTTTTTTGATATTGTTCAATTATTTGGAACATCTCTCCTTGACGTTTAATATCTGCTTGTGGCACAGCTTTTTCCTCCTAATATTTTGTCTATTATGGAGGAAGATAAAAATCTTGAATCAACTAAAAAAGATGTACTTCACAGGACGGATACACTAAAAAGGCAGAGATTAAATTATTAACTATTGAATTTCAATCAATATAAAATTAAAGGCATCCCGTTAAAACGGAATGCCAATGGTCATTTGACGCTATTTCAGTAATACCATTTTACGCGTTTGCACAAAATTTCCGGTATGAATGCGGTAAAAATACACACCCGCCGGCAAATGGCTGCCGTCAAACTGCAAACGGTGTTTTCCGGGCTCAACCTCTCCGTCCACCAGTGTGCTTACCTTCATGCCTCTGACGTTGTAAAGTTCCAAAAGAACTTTCCGCTTTGAATAAACTCCGCTCAACCAACCCCTCGGGAAGTTGATATTCAATGATCGTGACGGGATTAAAAGGATTGGGATAATTCTGCAGTAATGTAATTTCTTTTGGCGTAAAACCGGAACGCTCGATAAAGCTAATCGACTCCGCAACCTGAATTGTAACGGGAATCTCGATAAAGCCCTCATCGGGATCGTTGTTTGTAATTTGAATGGTTGTGGAAAATTCTCCTTCGGTTTCTTGCGAGGTAAACGAAATTTTAAGATAATCAAACGACTCGGGCGCAAGCGTCATACTTGTTTGATCGACCGTAAATTGACTGTTGGTGCTTTGAATAGCGGTAACATTCAAATTTTGAACACCGGTATTAATGACGGCAAGATAGTAATCAGCCGTTGAATTAAAACCGATGGTGTCCATATCCACCGTTTCGGGAGACACGGCGATTTCCGGATCATCATAAAGAGGTTCGCCGGAAATGCTGGGCATGCGGTCGGCAAATTCGGGATGATCGATAAAGGGATTGCGGTTGTGTTGCCAGTTGTTGTAAATGCGATCGTTTCGTCTGCGCTCCCAATCGTCAACGCTATCGATCCGGTGCCATTGGTAAAGCGTTGATTGTTTTCCGAACAGAGGCTCTTTGCTTGTGGTGGAAGGCGTGTAATCGACCAGTTCCAGATCGTATCCTTCTTCGCCCTCATACCGCACAACCATGTAATACATCATACGCGCCACATCGCCCTTAACCGCATCCCTCGGTTCCCATGAGTCTCCGTCGTAATTACACCCGGTTGCCCCATCGGGATCGATATACTCGCTTCCGCCGTTGTCAAAATCAAGATTACCCCGTTTGCTATTGACCGAAACGTCGGTGGGTCGGATGTGGTGCACGTCCGTTCCGGCGGGCGGATTGGTTCCGAAATCACCGTGCGATTTAGCCCAAACATGCTCGCGGTTCCATTCATCCGGATCGCCGCCGTTTTTGTTTTTGGGATAAGACCATCCGGTGTAAAGAAGAATCACGTTGTTCGGATTATCGGGATCTTCGTCGGTATCGCGTAAAATATCCCAAAGCTTGCTGTAGCTGTATTGCGTGTGTCCTTTGATGATATTGTGCAAGGCGCTTTTTAATTCGCTGCCCCATTTGTTTTGTGTGGGGTCGTAATACGAATCGGTGTAATACGCATCCGCCGATGTTTGAATGATAAGCGGGTGAATGCCCGCGTCAAATTCAAGCCGTAAAAAATCGGTGTAATTCACGTTCTGTCCCGATTTAAAATAGATGTTAAAATCGTATTGCCCTCCCGCGGGAATTTCCACAGTTGAAAGATCGGTGTAAAATTCTTCTTCTTCAAAAACAGCGTTTCGGACATGCACGGCGGTTGTTTCGTTATTCGTGATGGTTACGCTCGTGTAATGTGAATCGTAAGCCGTAACACTACCGAATTCCACAACCGTATCGGAAACGGTGATTGCGTTCCATTGATTTTGAGCAAACATAAATTGCGCGCAGAATAAAATAAAAAGGATTACCCGATTTACTGACATGAATCGTCCTTTCAGTGATGGTGAAATGGAATCGATTGATTAACCCGGAAGATCCGTAATTTAACATATCAAATTGAAATTTCAAAGTTTTGGTAGTATTAAATTACAGCAGATTAAACCATCGATTAAGTTGATTGCGCAGATTTTATTATAGAGAATGGTTCTGATGTGCAGCAATATTAAAATTGTGAGAAAACTTATTGATATTTATTAAGCCGATTTTAGCTATTGAAAAAAATCTTACAAGATTAACCGGTCGCTTAATATGATACCTTGTAAATTTAATTTTTTAATGGGTGATTTGGAATTATTAATAACTACGGCAAGGTTAATACGTTATTATTACGAAATTTCGCTGCCTTCCCGGTGTTGTTTTACCAATTGATGGATTTGTTTGCGGATGCGGGTCAGTTCAATACTGTAATGAACAACGGCTTCGCCCGATTCGACTTCGCTGCGGATCATGGCGTTTATCTCTTCGGCTTGTTTTTCCAGTCGCCATTTTTTTAGCTGAAAAATGCAATCCCTGGCAAATTTCGCCTGATCCTGAAATTCCGTAAGCGCCAGTTCGGAAATGATGGATTGAATTTCCAGGTCTTCCTGAAATTGCTCTAAAACGACTTCTTCGTTAACCGAGCCCGTTTCTTCAAGCTCGTTCATAATGGCTTCGTAAAGCAAAATAAAATGCGGATTTTCGAACAGATCGTAAGAAAGTTTTTCCATCAAATAATTGCGAATTTGCTGATCGCCGTTGAGCAGCAAATAGATTACGCCGGCTTCCGCCTGATACTGTCCCTGACGCAGTCTGACCGGAGTGACGGATTCATTTTCCTCCGGTTCGGGTTCGGTTCTTTTGGCAAAACGTTTCCTTCTGCGCTGCAATCTTCTGAACTGCTCTACCAATAATTCTTCGGTCATTGACAGCCGTTCCGAAATGAGAGGCAGGTACAAGCCGATTTTTAAGGGATCTTTAATTTCCACCAATTTTTCCAACAGTTCCTGAATCAGGCGGTTTTTTGCTTCCATGGAAGGATGAGGATTTTCTTCCGCAAAGGTGTTAAGTTCGAATTCCACCGGCGTTAACTGAGACTTAAGGTAAGGATCAAGCGCTTTAATGCCGTTTTTCCGGACAAATGAATCGGGATCTTCATCCGCCGGAAGCAGCGCGACAGAGGCGTTTAAGCCGTTATTTTCCAGGATGTAAGCATTGCGCAAAGCCGCTTTTCGACCCGCGTCGTCGCCGTCATAAAGTAAAACGGCATGCGAAGTATAGCGCAAAATCAGCCGGGCTTGAATATCGGTTAAAGCCGTGCCGCTGGAAGCGACTACGTTGTAAAGTCTGTTTTCCACCAGACGCAGCAGATCAAAGTAGCCTTCCACAATAACGACAAAGCCGTTTTCGCGGATGCTCTGGATCGCCTGATAAAGACCGTAAAGAGTGGAACCTTTTTTGTAAATGGGGCTTTCGGGACTGTTTAAATATTTGGGCTGCTGCTCTTCTTTTAGTTTTCTTCCGCCAAAACCGATGATGCGTCCGCTCAGGTTTTGAAAGGGAAACATGACCCGATGTCTGAATTTATCGAAGTATTTACCGTTTGAATAGCTACGGGCAATCAATCCCAGTTTTTCAGCCTCGGTCAGTTCGACGCCTTTCTTTTTAAGGAAATCGACCAATTTGTTATTGGCTTCCGGCGCGTAGCCGAGACGGAATTTTTTGATGGTCTTTTCCGAAAGTCCGCGATTTTTAAAATAATCCAGTTGCGCCTTGTGCATCGCTTTGGAAAGATGCTCTTCAAAATAGGAACAGGCGATCTCATTAATCTCGTAAAGCTTTTGAAAATATGTTTGTTCTTTTTCGTCTCTCTTGAATTCGGCTTCGGGAATTGAGATGCCCGCAAATTCCGCTGCCCGGCGAATAGCGTCGATGAAAGGAAGTTTTTCGTACTCCATAATGAACGTAAGAACATTCCCGCCTTTTCCGCAGCCGAAGCAATGGAATATCTGCTTGGAAGGACTGACCATAAACGAAGGCGTCTTTTCCGTATGGAACGGGCACAATCCCTTGTAATTTTGTCCCGCTTTCTTTAGGTTCACAAACTGGGAGATATAGTGAACAATGTTCACCGCGCCGCGCACTTCATCGATTTTAAGAGAACTGATTCTGCCCATAATTAATTAAAAAATATAAAGTTGACAACTATTGTTACTATCTCTAAATTAAACATTTTTACCGATGAATGGCAAATAAATAACCAGAATAAAGGAGAATTGCAATGAATAACCCCGAAAGACAGATCAATATCGAATTGGGCGATCAGGAAGCGGAAGGTATTTACAGTAATTTGGTTTTAATCAGTCACTCCCCCGCCGAGTTTGTATTTGATTTTACCAGAATTTTACCGGGCAAACCAAAGGCAAAGGTTTACGCGCGAATTGTCATGGCGCCGCAGCACGCCAAATCGCTGCTTAAAGCCCTGGAAGAAAATATTAAAAGATACGAAGATCAATTCGGCGAAATTAAAGTTCACGGTCAGAATCATAAGGTCAAAAATATCGGATTTTAAGTTGATTCTTTCAGGTTCTTGCGAAATCCCGGAATTACGGCTTAATATCAACGCCGTTCTGCAAAAAACGATGATTTTTTTATCGGAGACAGGGAATCGGAAAAGCGATAAATTCCCGGATTAGACTGCAAAAAATCCAAACGAAAAGTACGCGGCTTTTTCCGGCATCTCCGTTTTGCGTTAAAACATTTCCGCAAGGAGAGCAAAAAGTATGGGCAATATTAATCATCAATTTCTCAATCGGAAACACATTCTGTTTTTTATTTTTTTCGGTTTGAACGCCTTCCTCTTTGCTCAAAATAATACTGTTGTTTATTTACGTTTAAATCAATTAGGCTATCGCCCGCATGATCCCAAAACCGCCGTCGCCTTTTCCGCACAACCCGTTCACGGAGAATTCAGGATTGTTAGCAAAGCCGACGGCAAGACTGTCTATTCGGGAAAACCGGTTCCCATCCGCCGGTCGGGCTGGGGCAAGTTCGGGTTTTATTACCGACTGGATTTCAGCGACTTAAAGACAGGCGGTAAATACGAGCTGAAAATCGGCGGCTCCGTTTCCGTTCCCTTTCAGATTCAAGAAAACCTGTACCGTTTTATGCCAGACTCGCTTCTCAATTTCATGCGTCAGCAGCGCTGCGGCTACAATCCCTTTTGGGACGAGGTCTGCCATTCGCTGGACGGACGCACGGCTTACGGACCCCTTCCGCCCGGAACTTATCTTGACGCAGCGGGCGGCTGGCACGATGCGGGAGACGATTTAAAATATTTGCTGACCGGCAGTTACGCCGCGGCGATCATGCTTTTTGCCTACGCCATGTCTCCGGAAACCTTTTCGGATCATTTTAACAAATACGGTCAACCCTTTCCGAACCGGATTCCCGATGTTTTGGACGAAGCGCGCTGGGGTCTTGAATGGATGCTCAAACTCCATCCCGCCAAAGACCAATTGTACCATCAGGTCGGCGACGATCGTGACCACATCGGCTGGAAATTTCCGTTTCGGGACAGCTCGGATTACGGATGGGGCAAAAACAGCTATCGTGTGGTCTATTTTGCCGACGGCAAACCTCAGGGATTGAAGCAATTCAAGAGTCGCTCCACGGGCGTGGCGAATCTGGCTGGCAGGTACGCCGCCGCCATGGCTCTTGCTTACCGAATCTGGAAAAACGATTTAAATGAACCCGAATCAGCGGATCGCTTTTTAAGAGCCGGAATAGAAGTTTATCAATTGGGCAAGCAAAAAGAAGGGGTTCAACAGGGTAATTCTTACAATGCTCCTTACCGCTACGCGGAAATCACCTGGGCTGACGATATGGAATGGGGCGCCGCGGAACTCTTCCGCGTCACCAAAGATTCAAGCTATCTGCAGGACGCCATTCGCTACGCCCGCCAAATCGGTTCCGCTTCATGGATGGCTTACGATTCCACCGACCATTACGCCTACTATCCCTTTTTGAATGTGGGACATTTCGCGCTTTATCCTCTGGTCAACCGCTCTTTGCAAAAAGAATTGGCGGCATATTACCGAACGGGCATCGAGCAATGTTTCCAAAGAGCCGAAAAAAACGCCTTTCACATCGGAGTTCCCTTTATCTGGTGTTCGAACAACCTTGTTGCGGCGCTGATCAGCCAATGCGCATTGTACGAAAAGATGACCGGCGACCACCGTTTCAGAAGATTCATGGTCGAACAACGGGACTGGCTTTTGGGACGGAATCCCTGGGGAACATCGATGTTTGTGGGCATCCCGGAACACGGCGAATTTCCCGAGCATCCCCACGCCAGCACTTACGCGCTGACGCGCAGAAGTCTGACCGGCGGTCTGGTTGACGGTCCGGTTTACGGAAATATCTTCGGGAAATTGAAAGGACTTTATCTTTCGGAAGCGGACCCTTTTGCTCCGTTTCAAAGCGACTACGTGGTTTACCATGACGATATCGCCGACTATTCAACCAACGAGCCCACCATGGACGGGACGGCTGCGGCGATTTTAGCCATGATGGTATTCGCCCTGCCCTGACCAATGTTTGAACACGGAACCCAACAAATTTCCGGCGCCGATTTCTGATTTCGGAAGGCGCGTTTAAAAACAGCTCCGTAATTCAAGCCGCACGTTTTCGCCGTTGATCTCCGCATAAACGTAGCCTCCCTGACGAAACGGTCCGGGATTGATAATTTTTGTCCTGCCTATCCGGTCGATTCCCACTCCCTCGTGAATGTGACCCGTAAAACAGATTAACGGCTGCAGCTCTTCGATGAACTTTCGAAGCGTTTTACTGCCCACCTGTTCGCCGCCGAGCACACGGTCGTTGATCGTGCCGTAGGGAGGTTGATGAGAGATCAGAATAATTTTTGCTCCGTCCGGCAATTGGGTTTTAAACTTCTGCAGCCATAATTGAAGCAGGTTTTCATTGTATTCGTTGGGCGTGCGTCCGGGCGCGGGCAATGAACCGCCGATTCCCATAAAATAATATTCATCGTTTGAGCGGACCCGATTATCCAGATTAACTCCGATTTTGGTCAGGTACAAAGCCACGGAATCGGGATCGCAATTACCCGGAACAGCCAGAATCTTTCGGTTGTAGTTGAAGATTTTGTCAATGATTTGTCGGGCGTCGCCGGCGTTGCCAAAAGTGGTAATGTCCCCGGCGACAATCACCCAATCCGCTTCCGAAAGGTCTTTC
The DNA here is from genome assembly GCA_013151275.1 of Calditrichota bacterium. GTDB lineage: Bacteria > Calditrichota > Calditrichia > Calditrichales > Calditrichaceae > Caldithrix. Next base: position 10,320 of record JAADIP010000249.1, read on the forward strand.
CCGATTTTATCGATGTTTTGAGAATGGTCGTGCAAATCGGTCAGGGCAATGAGTTTCATTTTTAAATAGTCCTAACATATTTTTCAATAACATCTTTTACTGTATTTTTACCGCAGAGTGCGCAGAGAACGCGGAGTTTTTTTCTTTTGGATATTTTTTTACCCAATAAAAGAATTTGTTTTCATAAAATAATGAATAGCTCCTATTTAATCACCAGCACCTTTGCACCGCGAATTTTACGCTCCTTCAGTTCGGTCAGCGCCTGATTTGCCTCTTCCAACGAATATGTTTGAAATTCCGGTTTGACAGGGATTTCGGCTGCTAATTGCAAAAACTCCCGAACGTCGCGCAGGGCGACATTTGCCACGCTTTTGATCTCTTTTTCCATCCACAGATGCACGGGATAATCCAAATTGAGCAAATAGTTTTTGTCGCGATCTTCCTTGCGAATGGCGTTGATCACCAGTCGTCCGCCGGGTTTTAAATTCTTCATGGCTTCCACAACAGGTTTCCAGACAGGCGTGGTATCGATAATTGCGTGCAATTTTTCGGGCGATTCCGCTTCGGTGTCGCCGCTCCAGACAGCGCCCAATTCAAGGGCAAATTCCTGCTCGCTTTTGCTCCGCGCAAATACGTAAACAGACGTGTCGGGATATTTGTGCTTCACCATTTTCATGACCAGATGCCCCGACGCTCCGAATCCCGTTAAACCCAAACGTTGACCGTTTTCGATATTGGCGAGTCGCAAGGAACGGTATCCGATGGCTCCGGCGCACAATAACGGCGCCGCTTCTTCGTCGCTAAATATTTCGGGAATAGGATGCGCAAAATTCTCCTTTACAACCATTAATTCGGCGTATCCCCCAAAAACGTCGCGTCCCGTGGCTTTAAATTCGGGACAAAGATTCTCCTCCCCTTTCAGGCAGTATTCGCATTTCCCGCAGGAAGAATAAATCCACGGCACGCCGACGCGATCTCCGATATTTAATTTCCGTACATTCTCCCCTTTTTGCACCACCTTTCCCACAACCTGATGTCCCAAAACCATCGGGAAAAATGACGGCGGCGTGCGACCCTCGATTTCGTCCAGTTCCGTGTGACAAACACCGCAGGCGGAAACTTTGATCAACACTTCGTCTTCCGACGGCTCAGGCTCCGGAAGTTCCACCAACTGCAACGGCTTTTTATTTATTTTCAGATCGGTAATCCGATTCAGAATCATTGCTCTCATAAGATTTCCTCCCCAAATTGCTGTTAGTAAGCGGTTTGGATTTATGATTTATGATTTATGATTTATGATTTACGGTTTATGGTTTATGAATTTCCTTCTCTTTAATTTGTTAAGGGTTAAGCGGTCTTCTCCGGTGTCTCGTTACTCGTTACTCGTTACTCATCACGCATCACGACAGTTCGTTAAGGGTTAAGAGTTAAGGGTTAAGAGTACTTCTTCAGCATCTCGTTACGTCAAACCAGAGTAACGGCTTTCCGCATACTCCTTTTTCTTTTTTCTTTTGTCTTACTCATCACGCATTACGCATCACGCATCACGACCTTGTTACTTTGTCACTTTGTCACTCATCACGCATCACGACCTTGTCACTCGTCGCCTTCAATCAAACCATCTCCCTGTCCAAACTGCGATACTGAATGGCTTCGCTCAGATGATGCGGTAAAATGTGTTCGCTTTGCTCAAGATCGGCAATTGTTCGCGCTACCTTCAGCACCCGATCGTAAGCCCTTGCCGAAAGCCCTAACCGTTGAATGGCGTTGTTCAAAAGATTCTTTCCGTTCTCGTCGATTTTGCAATATTTGCGAATCTGTGACGACTCCATGTGCGCGTTGCAATAAATGTTCTTTTCATCGGCAAACCGTCTTAGCTGAATTTCCCGTGTTTTCTGCACCCGTTCGCGAACCACGGCTGAAGGTTCGCCGGAGCGTTCGGATGTCAATTCCTTAAAATTAACCGCCGGCACCTCCACGTGAATATCGATGCGGTCCAACAGAGGACCGGAAATGCGCGAGCGGTATTTTTGAATTTGCGGAAGCGTGCACGAGCAGGCGTGGGTAGGATCGCCGTAATATCCGCAGCAGGGATTCATGGCAGCCACCAGCATGAATTTTGCCGGATAAGTCAAAGAAAAAGCCGCGCGTGCAATCGAAACTTTGCCGTCCTCTATGGGCTGGCGCAGGACTTCCAGTACATTTTTTTTGAACTCAGGTAGTTCATCTAAAAACAAAACGCCGTGATGAGCCAGACTCACCTCTCCCGGACGCGGAAATCGTCCTCCTCCCACAAGAGCCACATCGGAAATTGTGTGGTGCGGAGAACGAAACGCGCGGACGCCGATCAATCCGTGATCCGGCGGTAAAAGTCCGGCGACGGAATGAATTTTGGTCGTTTCGATGGCTTCCTGCAAAGACATTAACGGCAAAATCGTCGGAAATCGTCTGGCTAACATGGTTTTACCCGAACCCGGCGGTCCGATCATGATGATGTTATGACCGCCCGCGGCGGCTACTTCCATCGCCCGCTTAACGTGTTCCTGCCCTTTTACGTCGCGCAGGTCAAACGGCGATTTACTCTCCTCGGCAAATATTTCGTGAATATCCACTTCAACCGGATCGAAATCCGCGTTACCGTTTAAAAAGTTAACCACGTCCAACAAATGCTCCATGGGGTACACCGGCACGTCTCCGCTGCCCATGGCTGCTTCGCGCGCGTTTTCCCTGGGCAAAACGATTCCCTTAAAATTCAGCTCCTTTGCTTTAATGGCAATGGAAAGACTTCCGTGAATCGGTCGCAACGAACCGTCCAAAGCCAGTTCCCCCAAAATCAAATACTCTTCCACCGCCTCGGGACTGACATCTCCCTGCGCCGTCAAAATTCCGATGGCAATCGGCAGGTCATAAGACGATCCTTCCTTTTTGATATCCGCGGGAGCCAAATTCACCGTAATGCGGCGCTGATAAACAAAACGGTATCCCGAGTTTTTGATGGCGGCTACCACGCGCTCGCGGCTCTCTTTCACCGCATTGTCGGGCAAGCCCACAATGCCAAAATAAGGAATGCTGCGTTCCAGATGCGTCTCAACCTCCACCATGTAGGCGTCAATACCCATTAAGGCTGCGGTATAAACTTTTGAAATCATGGCGTTCGACCTTTTGAAAAGACACGATATTTTTAATAACGAATCCGCAAAAAAACAATTTGCGATCGTTTTTAATATCTATCGAAGAATATCTTTTAACGCCGAATACAAATCTTCAAATCGAAACGAATAACCCGCTTTTAACAAAGCTTTGGGTTCTGCGAACTGCCCGCTCAAAACCGTTGCTTTTGCCATTTCTCCCAGAACCAAACCAGGCAAAAATCCCGGAACCGGCAGCCACGAGGGACGCTTTAACGCCTTGCCCAAAACCCGGCTGAATTCTTTTTGCGGCGTCGGTTGCGGAGCCGTCAGATTAAAAACCCCTTTTAACCGTTCGTTTTTAATCAAAAACAGAACCGCCTCAGCCACGTCTTTGATATGAATCCACGAAACGCCCTGACGTCCGCTTCCCACAGGTCCGCCCAAAAACAATTTAAAAGGAATCATCATCTTGGGCAGCGCGCCGCCGTCTTTTCCCAACACCAGACCAAAACGGGTAATAATTCTTCGAACGCTTAGGTCTTCCGCGGGGTCGCTCGATTTTTCCCATTGCACCACCAGCCGCGCTAAAAAATCATTTCCGGGCGGACTTTGCTCGTCAACCGTTGCCGCGGTATTTCCGTAATAACCGACCGCCGAAGCCTGAATTAAGGTATGCCCTTTTGTCGGCACGCGTTCAATTGCCTGTAAAATGGTTTCGACCGATTCGATCCGGCTGCTGAGGAGAAGTTTTTTGTAGGATTTTGTCCAGTACCGGGCGGCAAGATTTTCTCCGATCAGGTTGATTATCACCGCAGGTTCGTTAAGCTGATCCTGCCAGGGTGAAGAATCTCCCGCTTTCCAGAGCAGACACTTTACATCCGGCGGAAAAACGGAACGTTTGCGCTCCGGATTTCGGCTCAGGGCGATTACGTCGAAGCGTTCCCGCAACATGCGATTTACCAGATGACGTCCGATAAATCCGCTGGCTCCGGCAATGATGATTTTCATGGTGAGCTCCCGATTGCTCTCACCCGAGATTTTACATTTCGGATTAATTTACACAATTTAAAAAAACATCGGAATGATTTTCAACGTTAAAATTCAAATTTTAGTTTCTGTCTCTCCGGCGTTTGCGGATTTTCCGTTCCTTTGCCCGTCACTCTCCCGCCAACTGCCTGTGCCTGAAACAATGAACCACATGATCGTTGACCATTCCCGTCGCCTGTAAATGGGCGTAAATAATCGTCGATCCCACAAAGCGGAAACCAAGCTTCTTTAGTTCCTTGCTGATAAGATCCGAAAGCTCGGTTCGAGCCGGAATTTCCTCAATGCTGCGCCAATGATTAACGATGGGCTTCCCGTCCGTAAAACGCCAGATAAAATCCGAAAAACTGCCGTATTGCTCCTGAATTTGCAGAAAAGAGCGGGCGTTCCCGATACTGGCTTCGATCTTCAGCCTATTACGAATAATTCCCGCATTTTCCATCAACTCTTTAACCTTTTCCTGATCATAGCGGGCAATCTTCTGCGGATCAAAATAATCGAAAGCCTGCCTGAAGTTCTCGCGTTTGTAAAGAACCGTGCGCCAGCTTAAGCCCGCCTGAAAACCTTCCAGAATCAGGAATTCAAACAACTTTTGGTCGTCGTAAACAGGCACTCCCCATTCGGTATCGTGGTAGGCGACGTAAAGCTCGTCTTTCAACGGAACCCATTCGCATCTTTTATTATCCATATTCAACTCCGAAATTTGTACTTTTGTCGCGGCGCATTCAGCGATTTTCGACCATCGCCACGGCTCTTACCGGAAAACCGTCCGCCTCATGAATATTTAACGGAAAAACACTCAAAATAAAACGCTGATTCAAAATCTTATCAAGGTTAGTGAGATTTTCGATAATAATCAACCCTGCGGAAAGGATCTTTTTGTGGATGAGATATTCGCTGCTATCCATCGGATCCACGGTAGCGACATCGAATCCGATGCCCTTTAAATTCATCTTAATAATTCGCCCGGCGGCTTCGGGAGAAAGCGTGGGAAAATCCTTCCAATATTCTTCGCTGCCCCACAATTTAGCGTAATTAGTATGGAATAAGATAAAGTCCAAAGATTCCGGATCGACAATCGAATCGAATATTTGCGGAGGAATGGTTTTCCCTTTGAACGCCTGAACATTCAGCGCCAGCGCCCGTCCGTAAAATTGCGAAAGCGGAAGACGATCCAGAAATTTTCCGTCCTCAAGTATATGAGCCGGCGCGTCCAAATGCGTCCCCACATGGGTCGTTAAAGTAATCTGTTTTTCCCGAAATCCGTTTTCTTTTAAATCGTTCAACTGACTGATTTGAAGAGCGGGCGTGCCGGGGAAAAGCGGCATTCCGTTACGGATGGGATGCGACAGGTCAATAAGGATTTGTTTCACCTGTTTTCCTTTTTCGTTCCGTTGAACTCAAAATTTACATTTTTCAGATCAATAAAAATTACAGTAACCGTCAAATCCGGAAGACAAGCTAAATACTTTAGCGAAAATTTTCAACCGAACGACAATACGACGGTTATTCCAAAAGGTTTCTTAAAAGTTCCCGGTTCCCGAGTCTTATTTGCCCTGTTTACTACCCCAATCGGCGACGATCCGGTCGAACAAAGAGTCCCAATAGGGATCGGCGGTCTTTTTTTCGGGATGTTTTTCGTACCAGTTTACAATTTCACGCGCGCCCTGTGAAAAAGGAATTGTCGCCTTAAATTCAGGCGCAAATTTTTTGATTTTACTGTTATCGAAAATCAGACAATGACTTTTGTCGCCCAACAGACTTCCCGCCCATTCTTCATCGTATTGCGCCAGAACCTCCGAAGGAATGTGGATTACGTTCGGTTCCGCATCAGCGGCTTCGGCAATTATTTCGGCAATTTGATTCCAGGTGAGTATTTCATCGGAAGTAATGTGGAACGCTTCTCCGACGGCGAGGGGATTGCCCAAAAGCGCCGCAAAGCCGCGCGCGAAATCCCGGTGATGGGTCAATGTCCACAACGATGTTCCGTCACCGTGAATAATAACGGGCTTACCCTGTTTTAATCGGACGATTGTCGTGTATCCTCCTTTTAAAGGAAGCGTTCGTTCGTCATAAGTGTGCGAGGGTCGGACAATTGTTACGGGAAAATCATTTTCTCTGTACGCCTTCATTAAAAGTTCTTCGCAAGAAATCTTGTTTTGCGCGTAAGTCCAGAACGGATTTTTCAGCGGCGTGTCTTCGGTAATCGGGTAGCGGGTCGGCGGCTTTTGGTAAACCGAAGCGGAGCTGATGAAGACGTATTGCCTTGTATTTCCGGCAAAGAGTTCGATATCCCTTTGCGCCTGCTCGGGCGTGTAGGCGATAAAATCAACCACCGCATCCCAGTGGTGATTTTTTAGCAGCGAGCGCATTACGGTTAAATCGGAAATATCGCCGATCAGATGTTTTGCTCCCCGGGGAATTTTCCGTTCGCTTTTGCCGCGCGTCAGCAAAAACAGATCGTGTCCCTTTTCCGCGCAAAGCCGGGCGCAAGCCGAGCTGATGATTCCCGTGCCGCCGATAAACAGAATTTTCAATAAAGCCTGCGATTGTTTCATTAATGCTCCGCCGAATTTGATTTTTTAAAATTAGAGTCTCAAGCGATTACATTCAAATAAATCAAAATTTTTAGCGCGCAGCGTTGCCAAACAAACCGCCCGGCTGAAAAGAAAATTTCCGTATTGCCCTGTCCGCAAAAAAGTAAAAACGAGATCTTTTTGTTTTTCTGCAACCGGACTAAAGCATTCCGAGTCCGCTCTGACTCGGTAAGTAATTGTTAAACTCACTTCCTTTTGAATTTTTAAATTTTCTTTGTATCTTACGCCCTAAAGCGACAGAGATTCGGTTTTGGTTTAAAACGGAATTCGTAACAGATTCAAAATCCGAATATTGTCCGGAACCTGACTCCCGATAAATTGAATAAAATATCGTGTTTAATCCTGTATTGAGAGACGGATTTTAGCAATTACCATTAACGAACAGACAGGTACATGGCAGCAGTTTTTAATCTACCGGCGGACGTTCAAAAATTAGCCCTTGGTCTGATGTCGGGAACATCCTGTGACGGTCTTGACATCGCTCTTGTTTCCGTTAAAGGGGAAAAGCGTGAAACGCGCCTCGAATTGATCAAAGGACGCAACTTTCCCTACTCGACAAAGCAGCAAAACGAATTGCTGAAATTATTACAACCCGGAAATAACGACGCCGCTGTTCTCAGCCAGTTAAATTTTTACCTTGCCGGAATTTGGGCGGAAATGGTGCTCGATTTCTTAGAGGAAAACGGTCTGTCCCCGCAGCAAATCCGTTTCATCGGCAGTCACGGACAAACGATCTGGCATCAGCCCAACGATAAAATTCTTATCGACGTACCCGTAACTTCGACCCTCCAATTGGGCGATCCCTCGGTGCTGGCAAAGCTTACCGGCATTACGGTGATCGGCGATTTCCGCGTGGCTGACATGGCTCTGGGAGGACAGGGCGCGCCTTTAATTCCCTATTTCGATTGGGTCTATTTCTCCCGCTTTCGGAAAAACATGCTGGCTGTAAACATCGGCGGAATCGCTAATTTAACTTTTATCCCAGCCGACGGAGACATTAATAAAGTCGCCGCCTTCGATTGCGGACCCGGTAACATTTTAATTGACCGTTTTACTCAAATCTATTTTAAAAAACCTTATGATGAAAACGGCTCTCTGGCAAAAAAGGGAAAGCTCTCGGAAAAGCTCCTCGGCTATCTTCAAAAAACAGATCATTTTATTTCGGTCTTGCCGCCAAAATCCACGGGTCGAGAGCATTACGGCATTTTCTTCGAAAACAAGTTGAGAAAATTTATAGACAAAAACGATATAGACATTTACGACGTTCTGCACACATTGACCTTTTACACCGCATACTGCATCTGGGAAAATTACCGTGAATTTATTCATCCTGTATCGCCCGTAAAAGAAGCGGTTATCAGCGGAGGAGGCGCCTGCAATCGGTTTTTAACCGATCAGATTCAACGCCTTTTCGGTAAAATCGCCGTGAAAAACACCGACGAATTCGGACTTGACAACGATTTTAAGGAAGCCATCGGCTTTGCCGTATTAGCCAACGAAACCTTGCTGGGAAACCCTTCCAACATTCCTCAGGTAACCGGCGCAAGGTCGGCTACCGTTTTGGGTAAAATCTGCCCGCCGTAAAAAGTTGTAAAATTTCTCAAAAAACAGGTTAATTAACCGGTTGATTTTAAGGACCACATCTGTCTTGTTTTTGTTGTTCGCAAATTTGCGGCTATTTCGTCGGCGCGTTTTAAAGCTCGCTTTTTAACGAAAACCGCTTCTTAAAACAATGGTTAAAACATTTATTTTGCGGAAATTTTATGCTTTAAGAACCAGCGGTACAATTCGGGATTGTCGTAGGTTTCGGTCCATGAATCATGTCCGGCTTCGGGATAAACGGTAAACCTGACATCGGCTCCTGCTTTTTTTAACGCTTCCACCATTTCTTCGGATCTGCGGATCGGGACAACGGGATCTTTGGCGCCGTGAAAAACCCACACCGGAATATTTTTAAGACGATCCGCCAAAAACGGTTCGCCGCCTCCGCAAATCGGCGCAATGGCTGCAAAACGATCGGGTCGCTCGGTCGCCCACGCCCAGGTGCCGAAACCGCCCATGCTTAAACCCGTTAAATAAATCCGCTCTTTATCGACGGGCAGCTCCTTTAATAATTGATCCAGCCATAAATCCAATTTCGGAACCGACCACCATTCGCCGGAGGGACATTGGGGCGCTACTACGATAAAGGGAAAGTCCCTGCCCTGCGCAATAAGTTTCGGAGGACCGTGTTTGGTCACCAGTTTCAAATCGTTGCCGCGCTCGCCCGCTCCGTGCAAAAAGATCAGCAACGGCAATTTTTTTTGCGGATCGTTTTCGTTCTGCGGAACATACAAAAGATAATTCACATCCAAGGTTCTGCATACTTTGGCTGTGGTGTGTTTTTGCCGTAAAGTCATGGAGCCCTCTCTGTTTGTTACAAGTCGCGATGAGCACGAAAACATTAAAAATGCGGACACAAAAACCGCCGTTATTTTTCCCGAAGACATTTTCTTTTTCTCCTGAAATTTCCCTTATTCAAAAACCGCCGATTACTCCTGATAAATCAAATCGATCACATCCTTGTAACGCTTTTCGACAACGCTGCGCTTGATTTTAAGGCTGGGAGTCAATTCCCCTCTTTCCAGCGAGAACGGCTCCGGCAGCAGTACAAATTTTTTGACTTTCTCGTAGCGCGCAAAGCTCTCCTGTAAGCGATCGATCTCTTTCTGAATTAATTCGTGCACCTTGTCATGTTTAATCATTTCCTCATTGTTTTTAATATTGATTCCCTTTGCAGCCGCCCATTCCTTAATAATTTCATAAGCCGGAATTATCAACGCCGAAACGAATTTCCGATGATTACCCACAAGACAAACATCCTCAATATATTTGCTGGTTTTCAATTTGTGTTCAATGGGCGCGGGCGCAACGTTTTTTCCGCCCGAGGTAACGATGATATTCTTTTTGCGGTCGGTTAAAAAGAGAAAGTTATCCTCATTCAAATAACCGATGTCGCCGGTGTGCAGCCACCCCTCTTCGTCGATGGCTTCTTTGGTCAAATCGGGTTTGTTGTAATAGCCTTTCATCAAAACAGGACCACGGACAAGGACTTCTCCGTCGTCGGCAATTTTTATTTCCACATCTTTGATGGGTTTTCCGCACGAGCCGTACTCAACCTGTCCGGGAGGAGTGAGCGTAATAATTAAATGGGTTTCGGTCATTCCGTACCCTTCGATGATCGGCAAACCGATGGCTTCGAAAATCTTAAGCGTTTCAACGGAAAGCGGCGCGCCGCCGGCTATCGGATAGCGGAAACGACCGCCTAATTTTGTCTTCACCTTATTAAAAACCAGTTTTTCAGCCAATTTGTATCTGCGGCTCAACCATCCGGAAACTTCGCCTTTTCTGCGTTGCTCGTGATATTCCAACCCGGTGCCGATCGACCAGTAAAAAATATTGCGGGCTATTGCCGAACTCTGCTCCGCCTTTTCCTGTAATGTATTGGCTATTTTTTCATATAACCGCGGCACACTGACCATTATCGTCGGTCGGCTGATTGCGACATCTTCGATGACCGTGTCCAGACCGCGGGCATAATGGATGGTCGCGCCCCGGTAAATGGGACACCAGTGCCCCGCCAGACGTTCGTAAAGATGACTCAACGGAAGGAACGATAAAAAAACATCGTCGGATCGCAATTTTAACACTTCTTCCGAGTTCACAATATCCGTTACAAATCCGCGATGGCACAGCATTACGCCCTTCGGTTCGCCCGTGGTTCCCGATGTGTAAACCAGGCTGCATGTCTCTTCCGGATCAATTTTATCCATGGACTTTTCAAAGGCGTCGGCATTCTTTTCCCGATGGTCTTTACCCTCTTCGATCAAACGATTAAAATCGGGAATTCCGGAAATGGATTCGTAGCTAAAAATCATTTTCAGACCGGGCGTCTGATCGCGAATGGAATTAATTTTATCATATTGAAGAACATCTTCCACAAAAATCGCTTTTACGCCGGCGTCGTTTAAAATATAGGCAATCTGGTTTGGAGGCAGGGTGGGATAAATGGGAACCACAACGCCGCGTAATCCGAATATGGCAAAATCGGAAATGGACCATTCGGGAAGGTTGTTGGACAATATGGCAATTCGATCTCCTGCCTTTAAACCTCTGTGCATCAGTCCGTGAGTTAAAAAGCGGATCTGATCGCCTAATTCCCGATAGGTAATTTCACGCCATTTATGTTCGCGAAAATAACAAAAAACAGGTTTCTCGGGGTAATCTTTAATTGTATTAAATACGATGTGCAATACACTTTGAAACATGAAAAGTTCCTCCTAAAAAAGGAATTAAATAATGGATCAATTTACGTTTTTTGAAATTTGAAAACAAATTGCCGAAATATTGCCAGATAGCGGTGCAAATAAAACTATGAGATGAAAAGCGCCGACCCTGAAAGCCGGCGCTTCGGAAAAGAAGAATTACAGATTTTCAAGAATAAAATCGGTCATCATTGTGTACAAATGGTAACGGGAATTAGGACCGAGCAGACTGTGGTTCAATCCGGGATAAATCATTAATCGGAACTGTTTTCCCGCTTCCTGAAAACGCTTAATCACCTGCATGGTATTCTGCATGTGAACGTTATCGTCCGAGCTTCCGTGGACAATAAGCAGTCCGCCCTTATAGCGATCAACATAATTTAAAACCGAAGACGAATCGTAGCCCGCCTTGTTTTGTTGAGGAAGTCCCATGTAGCGTTCAGTCCAGATGGAATCGTATAGCCTTAAATCCGCGATGGGCGCGACGGCGATTCCCGCTTTAAAATATTCAGATCCTTTGGTCATTGCCATTAAAGTCAAATATCCGCCGCCGCTCCATCCCCAAATGCCGATGCGGTTTTTGTCCACGTAAGGCAGTCCGGCAAGATATTTCGCCGCTTCGATGTGATCCTGCAGGGCATATTTGCCGATGTTTCCGTAAGCCAGATTTTTAAACGCCTTACCTCGTCCGCCCGTACCGCGGTTATCGACGGTGAAGATGATATAGCCTTTTTGAGTGAGCAGGGTGTACCACAAAATCGACCGGCTCCAGGCGTTCCGCACCAGTTGCGAGGCGGGACCCCCGTAGCCGTAAATTAAAACCGGATATTTTTTGGTGGAATCAAAATCCACGGGTTTGATGATTCGCGCGTTCAATTCAACTCCGTCTTCGGTTTTGAAGGTCAGATATTGCGGAAAGGCTATCTTCACATCTTCGAAAATATCCGTCGTGTTTTCGACAAGTTTGCGAATTGTCTTCCCTTTTGAGTCGCAAAGCGCAATCACGGGAGGAATCGTAAAACTCGAGTAGAAATCAATAAAGTATTTCCGATTCGGCGAAAAATCCGCCCGATGACTCCCCGCTATTTTTGATAATCTTTTTAAACCTTTTCCGTTTAATTTGACCGAAAAGATGTGATTTTCGATAGAGCTGCCTTTGTTGGCGGAAAACAACACTCTGCCGTTTTTTTCGTCCACGCCAAAAACACGGGTAACCTCCCAATTCCCTCTGGTCAGTTGTCTTTTGAGATTTCCTTTCAGATCATAAAGATAGATGTGCCGAAATCCGTCGCGTTCCGAAGTCCAGACAAACAGATCTTTCTTTTTAAGAAAAGTCAGATCGTCGCGGACATCCACCCAGCATGAATCCGTTTCGGTAAGGATGACTTTTGTGCTGCCGTCATTGCAGTTCCCCAGCAGTAATTCCAGTTTATTTTGCAAGCGGTTCATCCGCTCGATGGCAAGAACTTCGGGATTGTGCGTCCATTTGATGCGCGGAATGTAGATGTCGGTCTCTTCTCCGATGTCCATCCAGACCGTTTTCCCGGAATTCAGATGATAAACGCCGATTTTCACCACAGCGTTGGCGTCTCCCGGTTCAGGATAACGGATAGTACGAACCTTGACGTATTTGCCTTCAAACTCGGTCCAGCTAAAGGTCGGTTCGTTCGACTGATCCACCCTCCAGAAGGCGATCTTTTTTCCGTCCGGCGACCAGCGCCAGCCGTCGGACCGACCGAATTCTTCTTCATAAACCCAGTCGAATTGCCCGTTGATAATATCGGCGGAACCGTCACGGGTGATCTGACTGATTTGACCGCTGCTTAAATCCTGAACAAAAAGATTATTGTCCAACACATAGCCCGCTTTTTGACCGTCGGGAGATAATTTGGCGTGACGCACGCGGGCGGAATCGTTATGCAGCGGAGTTAGTTTTTGGGTTTTTAGATCATAGACCAGAAAACGCGCTTCGTCAAATCGGCGCCATACCCGTCTGGCGTCCGTTTTAAAGAGTATCTTTTTACCGTCGTCGGATAATCTGTAATCGAACAGGCGTAAAGGTTCTTTTGTCAGGGGATCAACAATCGAATTTAAATCGAGCCATTGCGATTCTTTGCCGGTTTTAACATCATGTTTCATCAGAACGGTTTCGTTTTTATCTTTGTCGCGCTTAATAAATAAAAAAGCGTCGCCGTTGGGTAGCCATTGCACGCCGCTTAAGGATTTAAGAGAATATTTCCCTGACTGGTAGATGTCTTTGACGGTAAGTTCTTTTTGTTGGGCAAACAGCGAAACAATTAAAAAGAAAACGCTTAAAGAACTCAAGACTATCATTCGTCTCATAAACCAACCCTCCGTGTCGTTCAAAATCAGTTAAGTCAATTTTAAAAATTTCTGATAAAGAATCAAATCGTTTAATCCTTATTTAACTTCGCCGAAAGAAACGAAAAAAGAGAAACAGATCGGGTTGCGGATGAGCGGAATTTTTTTCGAATACGATTTCTTATCGCACTTTTCATCGATCGGTATTAGCGGACTAACCCATCATTTTTTAAAAAGCTACGCAAATAAAGCCGTCTTTTTAAAACGAACCAGGTTAATCTGCTATTTCAAACTTTATTGGTAAAACGGATCAGGATTTCCTAAATTTTACTAAAGAACCGTTTTTAATACTGCCAGGGCAGGGAGGCAGTATGTTTCAAAATTTCAAAAAATTAAATTCAATCGATCAGCTTTTCGCGCTGCTGCGTATTCTGGCTTTAGTCGGAGGACTCTCCTGGACAATTCTGTCTCCTTTGCCTCAACCGCAGCGTGTTTTACTTATTTACAATTTCGTATTCTTTTGCACATACAGTACAATTCTTTATCTCTTTATTTTACTAAAACCCGAAAAAATACGCCATGTTTATGCCGCGGCTCTGTTTCTTGATCTGATCTTTATTTCATTGCTCACCTATTTCAGCGGCGGTTTTAAAAGCGATTTTTATCTGGCGTTTATTTTATTGGTCGCCCTGCACGCTTTTTATTTCGGACTTAAATTCGGTCTTGGCGTGGCAACAATATCCACCCTCCTGTATGTTTTAAGCGCCCATCCGGAGCTGAATTCTTCCAACCTGATTATTCTTGCATTGCGGATTTCTTTTTTCTTTTTGGTTGCTTTTTCCATGGGTTTACTGGCGCGCAAAGAATATCAGGATAAACAGCGAATTCAGCGTTTGTACGAAGAGCTGGAACGGGGAAAAATCGAACTGGAGCAGGAGCGCGATAAATTATCGAAAATATTGATGGGTATTGACGCCGGTCTGGTCTTGTTAAACGTGGATCAAAAAATCATTTGGGTAAACAAGGTTTCCGAAAAATGGTTTGGTCCGCTTGAAACGCTGCAGAATCAACTTTGCAGTACCGCGCTTTGGAAAACGGAAGAGATTTGCGAAGATTGTCCCGCGGAGCGCTGTCTTAAAAGCGGCAAAATCGAATCAAAAGAAATTGAGATCCGCAGAGGAAGCGAGGATATTCGTTCCTATCGCATCACCGCGGCTCCACTTTTTAACGAAGAGGGTAAAATCGATCGTATTCTTGAGCTTATCCAGGATATAACCCAGGAAAAAGAGCTGAATATGCACGTAATCCACAGCAGCAAATTAGCCGCCGTCGGCGAACTTGCCAGCGGCGTGGCGCATGAAATCAATAATCCCTTAAGTTCTATTGCGGTGTGCATTCAGGAGATCACGGAATCGCTCGACAATTCTTCTCCCGATGAAAACACGCTTAAGACTGTCAAAGAATGTCTGAACAGCATGAAGACCGAAATAAAGCGCTGTAAAAAAATCACAACCGGTCTGTTGGATATCGCCCGCAAATCAACCCATCGCCGGGTGCCTCTGGATATCAACCAGTTAGTCAGAAATGTGCTGATGCTTGTTCATTATAAAGCGGAAAAAGAACACAAAACCATTCAGTTGAATCTTAACCCAAAATTGCCTGTCATTATGGGCGAGGCGGATGAACTTTCTCAGGTGTTTGTCAATCTGATTTTAAACGCGCTTGAATTCACGCCCACGGGAGGCAAAATCGAAATTTCCTCGGGAACGGAAAACGACTCTTTTTTGTACGTGCGAATACGCGACGAAGGCAGCGGAATACCTTCTTATAATTTGCAAAAGATATTCGACCCGTTTTTTACAACCAAGCCTCCGGGAGCCGGAACCGGTCTGGGATTGCCTATCAGTTTGCGCATAGTTAAAGCGCACGGCGGCAAAATTAAAGTGGACAGTAAAATCAACAAGGGTACATCCTTTACGGTTTTACTACCCGTAAACGCGGAACCGGATCCGGACTGATTAAATTTTCAGGCTGTGAAAATAAAATTTACATTTTGATTTTTTGTGCGATTAATTGTATCGGTAATTACCAAACAGACAGGATTTTGACATGAACATTTTAATCGTTGACGACGAAGCGTCTTTCCGCCAACATCTGAAACACTGGTTTGAACGCAAGGGCTATCAGGTTATGGAAACGGAGAGCGGCAACGCGGCAATCGAACTTGTCAGACAAAACATTTTTGAAGTGGTTTTGCTGGATATCATTCTGCCCGATATTGACGGAATCGAAGTTTTAAAGTACATCAAGCAGTGGTATCCGAATATTCAGGCGATTATTATGACGGGAAATGCGACCGTGGAAAACGCCATAGCCTCCATGAAACTGGGAGCTTACGACTATCTGGTAAAACCGTTCGATCTGGAAGAACTTTCCATTCTCGTGGAACGCGCCAACGAATTGACGCAACTAAGACGTGAAAGCGAAATTCTTCATCACGAAAAAATCCGTCAAAGTCGATTCGAAGAATTTGTGGGTCAAAGTAAACACACAAAACAAGTACTCGAATTAGTGGAAAAAGTCGCGCCCACCAACTCCACGGTATTGATCACCGGCGAAACCGGAACCGGGAAAGAACTCATTGCCCGCGCCATCTATCGGAAAAGTCTGCGCCGCGACAAACCTTTTACCGTGGTAAATTGCAGCGCTTTGCAGGATACGCTTTTGGAAAGCGAGATGTTCGGTTACGAAAAAGGCGCTTTTACGGGCGCGTTGAAGAATAAGAGAGGATTAGTCGAAGTCGCGAATACCGGCACGCTCTTTCTTGATGAAATAGGCGACGTCAGCTCCGAGTTCCAAATTAAGTTTCTGCGATTTTTGGAAAACGGCGAGTATCGTCCGCTGGGCGGCACCCACGTTTTAAGGAGCAATGTGCGCATCATTGCAGCCACCAACCGCGATTTGAAACAATTAATGCAGGAAGGGAAATTTCGGGAAGACCTTTTCTATCGGCTGAACGTTTTTAATATCCATTTGCTTCCCTTAAGAGAACGAAAAGAAGATATCCCGGTTTTAATCGATCATTGTCTGCAAAAAATTTGCTACCTGTTAAACAAATGCGTTAAATCATGCAGCCCCGAAGCTTTGCAAATTCTGCAAAATTATGACTGGCCCGGTAATGTCCGCGAACTTGAAAACGTCCTTGAACGCGCCGTAATCCTTTCCGACGGTAAAGAAATTACGGTTAACGACTTACCGGCAGACCTCAAAGAACATGCGCGGGACGAATCAATCGGCAACGATAATTCCCTGAAATCCATGGAGCGAAAACATATTTTATCCGTTCTTAAGGAAGCAAACTGGAACAAGACGCACGCCGCCCGGATTTTAGGAATCACCAAAAAAACCCTTTATCACAAGATGCGGATGTACAACATCGATTTCTGAACCGATTTTAGTTTCAGTGATTCGTTTTAAGGTTGAGTTTACATTCTACCCTGCCACCGGATACTATCGAAACGCTTTGATATTTAACGCCCGAAATTTTACGCCGCCGTTTATCGATCAAAAAGATTAATTATTTTCAACTTAATTATTTTATTCACAAAATTGGCATCTGTTTTGCATAATACCAAAGCGAGATATCGGAATTGTTTACAATTAATGGGGGGATTTCCATGCAGACCCATCGTAAAGTTAAATACGAGGCGGAATTAGATCCATCGTTTACAAAATGGGTTTCCACGGTTCCGGGAGGAGAACGGATTCGTGAATGCTTTCAGTGCGGCACGTGCAGCAGTATTTGTCCTTTAAGCGTTTATATGGATATCAGTCCTCGTCGTTTAATCGCCATGGCTGACGCGGGTTTTAAAGAAGAAGTGCTGAGCAGTTTTACTATATGGCTGTGCGCTTCCTGTTATTCCTGCTCTGTCAATTGTCCCAAAGATATTAAGATTACAGATATAATGTACGGACTAAAACGCCGGGCAATCGAAGAAGGCATCTTCCCAAGCCGGCACTTCGCCATCCCGATTCTTGCCAAAGCGTTTGCCAACATGGTGCGCAAGAACGGTCGCGCTACGGAAAGCCGTTTAGTGGTATCCCTGGCGTGGCGGGTCAGTCTTTTTCGCCTTCTCAACATGGCGCCGTTAGGGATCAAACTTCTGCTGCGCGGCAGATTGTCGTTTAAAAAGGAAAAAATTCAAAATAAGCAGGAAATTCAAACCATGTTAAAAGCCCTGGAGGCTAACAGATGAAAAAATACACATACTATCCGGGATGCTCGGTAAAAGGCACCGCCAAATCGTACGAAGATTCTCTCTTGGCGGTTTTCCGGGAGCTTAATCTGCATCTGGAAGAGCTTCCCGACTGGAATTGCTGCGGAGCCACTTTTTACATGTCCATCGACGAAGTCACTTCTTTCACTCTTTCCGCGCGCAACTTATCTTTGGCTGAACAATACGATCGCGACGTTGTTGCTCCCTGCAGCGCCTGCTATCTGGTTCTCCTGAAAACTCAGGATTACATTAAACGTTATCCTCAAATCCGTGAAAAAGTGGACGCAGCACTGACCGCCGCAAATTTGACCTACAAGGGTTCGGTAAAAATTCGTCACCCGCTGGAAGTGCTGCTTAACGATATCGGATTGGGAGAGCTTAAAAATCGGGTAAAAAAACCGCTGCGCTCGTTTAAAATAGCCGCCTATTACGGATGTCAGCTTGTTCGTCCCTTTATGGTATTCGACGACCCGTCTTATCCCGAAACAATGGATTCGTTGATGGAAACCTTAGGCGCGGAAGCGATAGATTATCCTGTAAAAACGCGGTGCTGCGGCGGTTCTTTGATGGGCACAATGGAAGATGTGGGGATGCGTCTGAACTATATTTTACTGAACGAGGCTCACAAACGCGGCGCGAACTGCATTGTGACCGTTTGCCCGTTGTGCCAGTTTAATCTTGAAGCGTACCAGAAGAAGATTATCAAAAAATACAACGGCGTTCCGGAAATTCCGGTGTTCTATTTTACCCAGTTGGTCGGTCTGGCTTTGGGAATTTCGGAGAAGGAACTCGGGCTCGGCAGGTCGATCGTTTCGCCTGATAGTTTAGTGGAAAGCTTATCGGTTGTTCAGGCGACAGCCCCTTAGCCTGTTCGCGGTAAAATCAAAAACCCGGCTCCAAGGGCAGAATCGGCGACCCGCAACCGGGAGTCGGCTAAGTTTCAATTTCCGGATGCCAAGAGAAAAATTACGGCGATTAAGATTTGGGATGTTTTTAATCGGTTTTCAATAAATGTTGACCAAATTCTTTAACAGAAAAAATCGGGGATTTTTTATGGGAACAAATGGGGATGTAAAAATAGGCGTTTATGTCTGCCATTGTGGTACAAACATCGCCGCCAAGGTTAATATTAAAGAAGTTGTTGAATTTGCTCAGACTCTGCCGCACGTGACTATTGCGCGGGAGTACAAGTTTATGTGTTCCGATCCGGGACAGGAGTTAATCAGGCAGGATATCAGAGAACTGGGGATCAATCGCGTTATCGTGGCTTCATGCTCTCCTTTGATGCACGAAGCAACCTTTCGGCGCGTACTTGAAGAAGGCGGTTCCAATCCTTTTTTCTTCCACATGGCAAACATTCGGGAACACGATTCGTGGGTAACTTCGAGTTCCAGACAAGCCACCCGCAAAGCTCAGGCATTAATCGCCGCGGCTGCCAAAAGGGTATTTTTTCACGAAGCCCTGCAAAAGAACTCCGTTCCCGTCAACAGTAATGTAATGATCGTCGGCGGCGGAATATCGGGCATTCAGGCTGCTTTAACCATAGCCAACGCCGGTAAAAAGGTTTATCTGGTTGAAAGAGAGCCTTCCATCGGCGGGCACATGGCAAAATTCGACAAGACGTTTCCGACGCTGGATTGCGCTTCCTGTATTCTGACGCCGAAGATGACGCAGGTGGCTTCCCATCCGAACATCGAATTATTGACCTATTCCGAAGTGGAATCGGTTGAAGGTTATGTGGGTAATTTTAAAATACAGATTCGCAAAAAAGCCCGCTTTGTGGACGAAAATCTTTGTACCGGCTGCGGGGAATGTACCGAAGTCTGTCCCATTGATATCCCTTCCGAATTTGACGAAGGGCTGGGCATGCGCAAGGCGATCTATCGTCCGTTTCCGCAATCCGTACCCAATACCTACACTATCTCGCGCAGAGGTCTCCCGCCCTGTCAGGCGACGTGCAGTTTGCATCAAAAAGCACAGGCGTATATTCAGTTGATCGCCAAGGGTGAGTTTGAAAAGGCGCTTCAGATTATCCTTCGCGACAATCCGTTGCCTTCAATTTGCGGCAGAGTGTGTTCTCATCCCTGCATGTCCGTATGTTCGAGGAATAAAGTGGATCAGGCTGTGAACATTCCCGGTTTAAAGCGCTTTGTAACCGACCGGCTTTCGGATTACGAATTGCCCAAACCCGAACGGGAACGCAAGGAAAAGATAGCCGTTGTCGGATCGGGTCCTTCGGGACTGATGTGCGCTTACGAATTGCGGCAGCGCGGCTACAAGGTCACTATTTTTGAAGCGGCTTCGCAGCCGGGAGGAATGTTAACTCAGGGAATTCCCGCCTTTCGTCTGCCTCGCGGAATTATTACGGACGAAATCGAACGTTTGGAGCGCACCGGCATTGACATCAAACTAAATACCCATGTCGGAATCGATATTTCGTTAAAAGATTTAAAGAAAAAGCATGATGCCGTGTATATTGCCATCGGAGCCGGGGTGGAACGTAAACTGAATATTCCCGGCGAGAACCTGCGCGGCATCTGGGGCGGAATCGATTTTCTCCGGCGGATAAATCTTGGCATGCACATTACGCCGGGTAAGCGTGTTCTGGTAATCGGCGGCGGAAATTCCGCGATCGATGCGGCGCGAACGGCTTTGCGCAGCGGCGCCGAAGAAGTAACCATTGTTTACCGAAGAAGCAGAAACGAGATGCCAGCCGATCAATTGGAAGTGGAAGAAGCGGAAAAAGAAGGAATTCGCTTCTACTTTATGGCTTCTCCATTGCGCTTTTTAGGCAACGGTCGGGTCACAGGAATGGAATTTATCCGCACGCGCCTGGGACATCCCGACGAATCGGGACGGCGCCGACCGGTACCCATTCCAAATTCCGAATTCACTTTACCCTGTGACGGGGTGATCGTGACCATAGGTCAGAAACCCGATGTGGAATCGTTGAGAGATCGTTTAGGACTGGCTCTGACCAAATTCAATACCTTTGTAACCGATCCGCTGACTTTAGAAACCAATATCCCGGGGGTATTTGCGGGCGGCGATTGCGTAACGGGACCCGATGTGGTGGTCAACGCCATGTTTGCCGGAAAAAAAGCAGCCATTTCAATCGACCGCTACCTTAATCGGCAGGATATGAGAGAAGGTCGCGAATTGGAGGGTCCGTTTGAACCGACCTTCGAGATAGACACAGAAGGCGTTCCCGTCAAATGGCGGATCGAGATGCCGTCTATCGAAATCGAACGGCGCCGCACCTTTGAAGAAGTGCACACC
Organism: Calditrichota bacterium; assembly: GCA_013151275.1. GTDB lineage: Bacteria > Calditrichota > Calditrichia > Calditrichales > Calditrichaceae > Caldithrix. The sequence continues at coordinate 31,274 of JAADIP010000249.1, forward strand.
GGCTATACGCCCGAAATGGCTATGGAAGAAGCGGCTCGTTGCCTGGCTTGCGCCGGGTGCTGTGATTGTCAGTTGTGCTCCACGGTCTGCGAAGCCAAAGCCATCGATTACAATCAAAAAGATACAACGCTGGAAGTTGACGTGGGATCGATTATCATCGCCACGGGATTTAAGACCTTTGATCCCAAACGCATACCGAGCTACGGATATCAGATACTGCCCAATGTTTTCACCAGTCTCGAAATCGAACGTCTGATTAATTCCGCCGGACCTACCGGAGGCGAGATCATTTTGAAAAACGGCGAAAAACCGAAATCGGTCGGTATAATTCACTGTGTGGGTTCGCGGGATATTCATCATAACCGGTACTGCTCTCGGGTTTGCTGCATGTATTCGCTCAAATTCGCGCATCTGATTCGCGAAAGAACCCATGCCGAAGTTTATAATTTTTATATCGATATGCGCGCCTTTGGCAAAGGTTACGAAGAATTTTACGACCGCATTCTGGAAGAAGGGGCTCATCTTGTGCGCGGTCGCGTGGCGGAAGTAACCGATGTCGCTCTGGATTCTTCGGAAGAGGGCAAACTTATTATCCGCGTGGAAGACACGCTGATAGGCATGGTGCGACGCATTCCCGTGGACATGGTTATCCTATCGGTGGGTCTGGAAGCGCGACCTGATGCGGAAGAAGTTCGGCGTCTGTTTAATATCTCCTGCAGCGTCGAAGGATTTTTTCTGGAGCGGCATCCCAAATTAGCGCCCGTGTCCACCTTTACGGACGGCGTGTTTTTAGCAGGCGCCTGTCAGGGACCCAAAGACATTCCGGATTCGGTGGCTCAAGCCGGAGCGGCGGCAGCCGAAGCCCTCGCTCTTATCGACAAAGGCGTTGTGGAGTTGGAACCGAACACAGCCTGGATAGAAGAGGAAGAGTGCTCGGGTTGTCAAACCTGCGTGGCGCTTTGTCCCTTCACCGCCATCAGCTACGACGCCGAAAAACACGTTTCCGTGGTCAATGAGGTTCTCTGCAAAGGATGCGGAACCTGCGTTTCAGCCTGTCCCAGCGGCGCGGCAAAACAGCATCTTTTCCTCGACGAAGAGATTCTGGCTGAAATTGAAGGCGTTCTGACTATTTGAAGGTTCCTTTGCGCGTTAAATAAAAAATCGGGAGAATTTACAAATGTACGAACCGAAGATCGTCGCCATCTTTTGCAATTGGTGTACTTACACCGCAGCGGATCTTGCCGGAACGGCTCGCATGGAATACGCGCCAAACGCGCGGATCATTCGCGTAATGTGCTCCGGGAGAATTGACCCGCAGTTTGTTCTGAATGCCTTCCAAAAAGGCGCCGACGGAGTACTGTTGGGCGGTTGTCACCCCGGAGACTGCCATTATCAGGAAGGAAATTACAAAGCGCTGCGCCGCTATCATCTGCTGCAACGATTATTGGAACAAATGGGAATAGAAAAAGAGCGGCTGCGCATTGAATGGATTTCCGCTTCCGAAGGCGATAAAGTAAAAAAGGTCATCGATGAAATGACCGAAGAGATCAGGCGTCTTGGTCCGTTGGAAATAGCGGAAACTCCGGCGGAACAAAAACCGGCGGTCGCCGCAAGCTGATCTTTGCAAAAGAGGATTTAATTGATGTGTCCACTCTAAAAAGGTCTGTATTTGTCATTTCGCGCAGCGACGAGAACTCTTTTGTTTTTATTGGAGTCATAAGATTTCTCACTGCGTTCGAAATGACAGAACACGGTTTTTAGAGCGGACTCATTGATATAAACTTATCACCCTGAATTGAAAGCCGAGGGTGATAAAAAAACGTTTTAAAATTTCAGAACTAAGGGGAATTTAAGAATGGGCAAACCAAAAGTCGCTTTTTACTGGTGCGCCGGTTGCGGGGGATGCGAAGAAGCCGTTGTCGATCTGGCTGAAAATATATTGGATGTAGTGGAAGCCGTTGATATCGTTTTTTGGCCTGTGGCGCTCGATTTTAAAAAGGAAGATGTGGAAAACATGGAAGAAGGAGAAATCGACGTATCCTTCATCAACGGCGCCGTCAGGCTGAGCGAACAGGAAGAAATGGCAAAATTACTGCGCGCCAAATCCAAATTAGTCATTGCTTTCGGAAGCTGCTCCCATCTGGGCGGCATCCCCGGTCTGGGTAATTTGTGGAATAAAGACACGATTTTTCAGCGGGCTTATCACGAGGTTCCTTCTCTTGAAAAAGACAACGGCGTTCATCCTGAAACCAAAATCAAGGTAAAAGAGGGAACGCTTGAGCTTCCCGAATTTTATCATACGGTCCGAACCCTGAATCAGGTTATCGAAACGGACTATTACCTTCCCGGTTGTCCTCCGACGCCCAAATTATTATTAAACGCGGTTCAGGCAATTCTGAAAGGAGAACTGCCGCCCAAAGGATCGGTTCTGGCGCCGGATAAAGCCCTTTGTGACGAATGCGGGCGCAACGAAACCAAACCGGAAAAATTGCTGCTCCAGGATATCAAACGTCCGCATGAAATCCACATCGATCCCGAAAAATGTTTATTGGCTCAGGGCGTTATCTGCATGGGTCCCGCAACCCGCTCGGGATGCGAAGCGTTGTGCGTTAACGGCAATATGCCCTGCACCGGATGTTTCGGACCGACAAGCAGAGTGCTTGATCAGGGAGCCAAGGCGTTGTCCGCCATCGCCTCGATTATCGATTACAACGAAGAGGAAGATATCGAACAAATCATGGATAAAATTGTCGATCCGGTGGGATTGTTTTACCGTTACAGTCTTCCGGCTTCCATGTTAAAACGGAGAAATTTGGCGAATACGACTAAAAGTTCTTAATCAGCCGGAAACCGAA
>JAADIP010000249.1:34146-36329 GCA_013151275.1 Calditrichota bacterium
AAATTGGGGAAAGCAAAGATGGGACAAAAAATCATCATAGATCCGATAACCCGGTTAGAGGGACACGGAAAAATCGCGATTTTTTTAAACAACAAAGGCAATGTCGATAGAGCCTATTTTCAGGTTCCCGAATTGCGCGGTTTTGAAAAATTTGCCGAAGGGCGTCCCGCCGAGGACATGCCGCAAATTACCTCGCGCATCTGCGGAGTTTGTCCCACGGCGCATCATATAGCTTCGACAAAGGCGCTTGACGATTTGTACAAAGTTGATCCTCCGCCGACGGCTAAAAAAATACGCGAGCTTATTTACAGCACGTTTATGGTAGAAGATCACGCGCTGCACTTCTTCTTTTTGGGAGGTCCCGATTTTGTGCTTGGTCCGAACGCCCCCAAAGCAGTGCGAAACATTTTGGGCGTGCTTCAAAAAGTGGGTCTGGAAACCGGTAAAAAAGTGATCGCCATGCGCCGCGAACTTCGGGAATTAATTACCGAAATGGGCGGGAAGGTTATTCACCCCGTTCTGGGACTGCCGGGCGGCGTTTCAAAAAAAATGACCGAAGAGGTTCAACAGCGCTTTGTAAAAGTCGGTAAAGACGCCGTGGAATTTGCCCTTTTTTCATTGAAATTATTCGAAGACGTCGTCCTTTCCGATTCTTCGTATGTGGATATCATTACTTCGGACGCTTACACCCACCGAACCTATTATATGGGACTGGTTGACGAAAATAATCATGTCAATTTTTACGACGGTCAGATTCGCGTCGTCGATCCGGAAGGAAACGAATACGCAAAATTCAAACCTCAGGAATACCTCAACATGGTGGCGGAACATGTGGAGCCCTGGACCTATGTCAAGTTTCCTTTTCTTAAAAACATCGGCTGGAAAGGTTTTGCCGACGGAAAAGATTCCGGGATTTACAGTGTTGCGCCGTTGGCAAGATTGAACGCCGCCGACGGAATGGCGACTCCAAAAGCGCAGGAATATTATCTGAAATATTTTGAAACCTTAGGCGGCAAACCCGTGCATTTTACCCTGGCAAATCACTGGGCGCGGTTAATCGAATTACTTTACGCAGCCGAGCGGATTGTCGAATTAGCAGGCGATCCGGAGATCACCGGCGATACGATTCGTATTCTGCCGGACAAAACGCCGCGGGAAGGAATCGGAGTCGTCGAGGCGCCGAGAGGGACTCTGTTTCATCATTATCAGACCGACGAGCGCGGGGTCATTACAAAAGCAAATCTGGTTGTCGCCACACAAAATAACGCCGCCCGAATCGCCATGTCCGTCGATAAAGCCGCTAAAAGTCTGATTAAAGAAGGACATTATGACGACGGGATATTAAATCAAATAGAAATGGCTTTCCGCGCTTATGACCCCTGCCATGCCTGCGCCACTCACGCCTTTCCCGGAGAAATGCCGCTGGTGATCGAAATATTCAATCAAAACGGGCGGAAGGTAACTCAAATCAACCGGTAACTTAACTTTTAACGGGCAGCGATGAAAACCCTGATTCTCGGACTGGGAAATCCTGTATTGGGAGACGACAGTATCGGAATTCGTCTTGTTTCCGATCTCGAAAATAGATTTCGGAAGAATAAAAACATAACCTGCAAAACTTCATCCCAGTCCGGTCTTTATCTTCTCGATTTATTGATCAATTACGATCGCGTTATTTTTATCGATTCCGTTATTGATGCAAAATTTCCCGTCGGACATATTCAATTACTGCCTGTTCATCAGGAAGCGCTCCAAATCAGAGGCTGCTCTCCCCATTATATCGGAATTCAAAGCGTGCTGGCAATCGGCAGAAAGATGAACCTGAACATGCCGCGACGTTTGTTTGTCATCGGAATCGTCATTCATGACGGAATGCACATTTCGGAGCACCTCTCCCCGGAGCTGAAGGAAAACTATCCCACTGCGCACGATAAAACGCTCGGACTAATCCGGACGATATTGGCGGGAAAAGAGTTACAAGTAACGAGTGACGAGTGACGAGTAAGATTAAAGATTAAAGATCAAAGATTAAAGTTTGTAGGAAAGGCGTGACAAGTGACAAAGTCGTGATGCGTAATGCGTGATGACTAACGAGTAACAGAGTTATTAAGTGTAAAGTCAAATTTTTTTTACGACATATTTTGTATGTCGTGATTTCCTTTATATTTTTATTTGTTCTTTGA
>JAADIP010000217.1:0-507 GCA_013151275.1 Calditrichota bacterium
AAGTGATTGACGACGACAAAAAGAACTAAAAGAAGCAATAAACCCTGATTTAAAAGCCATCCCTTTCTGACGGAACGGGGTGGCTTTTTTTATTCATTAATCGATTATCAGACAAACAGGATGATTTGAAAGTCAGCAAGGCGTGGGGAGAGAGGTACAAGATTAAAGATTAAAGATGAAAGATTAAAGGAAAAAGGTTGGGGAAAGAGGTGATGAGTGACAGGGTCGTGATGCGTGACGAGTAAGAAAGATGAAAAAGGAAAAATGACAAAAGAGAGAGCAGAGAGCAGTAGTAGGCAGTAGGAAGTAAGCAGTAGGTAGTAGGTAAAAAATAGTGGAATGTTTGTTTTAATAGGGAAAATGTTTTCTATCTTCAAAAAAGTAATTTGGTCGGATTATTTAAGCTTTTAAGTAATGGTGGAGATAACTCATTACGCGTTACGCATTACGATTACCGTAAAAGCCCCTTAACCCTTAACCCTTAACTCTTACACCCTTATACCCTTA
>JAADIP010000217.1:585-5096 GCA_013151275.1 Calditrichota bacterium
TCCGCTCCGTTTTCACGCCCTTCCTCCCCTTCGGATGAAGAAGATTTTAGTAATTCTGAAATTTGTTTAATCCACCCTCCTTCAATAAAACATTGCGGATCGATCATCCGGCAGTGGAAGTTGTCTTTGACGAATTGTTCGATAGAAGGCGACTCCGGAAAAGAAGGTCGCTTAACCAGAACCACCGGCTTCGAAAGTCGGTAGGCTTCGGCAATGGTGCTGTAACCCGATTTACAAACAACGGCGTCGGAAGCAAGCACCAAATCCGGATGGTAAAATTCGGAATGGTGAGGCAATACAATGAGATTATCTTCAAAACGATATTCGTTCACGTCATGGGGAATAATAAAATAAACGCTATTCAATTTTTTTAATCGATCCGGAAAATTGTGACGCACAGGAATTCCGCCGGTGGAGATTAAAACCGCCGGAGCGTCCGTCGGGATATTAAGTGATTTGCGTATCTGAGAGCGGGTGTGTTTGGGCTCGCGGCTGATCGGAGGAACCCGGAAAGCGCCGGCTTTACGCTTTGTGAACGGAACAGCCTGGATGTGGTAATCCGCTTTTCGATAGATCTCTTTAAGATACGCGGCAAAAAATTCAAATTGCGGATGCGATCGGGAATAGAAATCATAAATCCAGTCCCAGGTAAAATTTTCTATCAGAACTGCGGGGAGATTTGCTCTTTTTGCGGCAAGAATCCCGGCGGCGGAGATATCGCACACCACAAAACGGCACGCCTTTTTCGCCAATTGATCAGCCATCGGTTCAATCAGGTAATCGTTAAAAGGCAAATGATCCTTAAGAGCGGAAAGAGTCGCTTCGATATCTTCTTCAAAAGGAGACCTTTGAATCATTCCCACATCGGTAAAAGCGGAAATGTACGTGAACGACGATTCAGGCAGGGAATCGCGAAAGAACCATTCCGGCGCCCCGGTGAAAATCACAAAATGAACGTCCGATATTTGTTGTCGGAGTTTTTTCATTACCGCGCAGGATCGCGCGGCATGACCATAACCGTGCGAACTGATCACAAAACCGATATTCAACTTCACTCCTTTTTCTTTTTAAAATAAGCTCCCGCAAAATTATTCCGAAGAGCGAAGCTTCAAAAAATCAAGACAGCGTTGTCGCCACTTTTCCGCGCCGGGTTTAAGAATCAAACCGCCCTTCCCTGATGCCGGGTTTTTGCGAATTCCGCAAGAAGTAAAAAATAAAGACTGATCGCATGCGGCGCAAAATAAAGAAGATATTCATTTCCGAAATTTAACGCCCAAAAGCGCAATAAAATATTTTTCGGACAACGGAAAATACGCCCGGACTTTTAGCGGTTGCTTAAAAATTAATCGACATCCGCGGAAAAACATGCAATGAATCAGTTTTAAACTTATTTTAGTAAAAAGTAAAATTTCATTACTTCAAATTTTCAAGGACAGAGGAGATTAAATCATGCAGGTTGAACTTTTTTCTTACGGAGGCGCCGAAGAGGTAACCGGCTCCAAACATTTTTTGAAAGTGCACGATCAGCAGATCATGATTGACTGCGGGGCGTTTCAGGGAAGACGCCGGGACGCAGAAGAAAAAAATCGCACCTGGCCCTTCGACGCGCGGCAAATCACATCGACTATTCTTACCCACGCCCATTTCGATCACAGCGGAATGATCCCTTTGCTTCCCAAAAAGGGCTTCGACGGAAATATTTACACAACGCCCGCTTCGCGCGATCTGGCAAGTTTGATCATGATGGATTCCGCTCATATTCAAGCAAAAGATATTGAATATTTAAAAAAGAAGGCGGTTAAACGGGGAGAAGAGTTTGAGAAAGAACCTCTCTACACCGAAAGCGACGTAATAGCCGCATTGGACTATTTTATTACCGTTTCTTATCATCGACAGTTTTTCGTGGGCGACGGGGTGAAGGCAACATTTTACGACGCGGGACATATTCTGGGCTCGGCGATTACCATGGTGGAAATCAACCGCAACGGCAATGAAATGCGCATCGGATTTTCCGGCGACCTCGGACGAAAGAATCTCCCTATCCTTCGCGACCCTGAGGTTATTCCTCCGGTCGATTATCTGGTAATGGAGAGCACTTACGGTCACCGTCTTCATGATCCTATCGACGCGGTGCTGGACAAGCTGGCTGACGTCGTAAACCGGACGGTTCAGCGCGGCGGAAAGATAATCATTCCGGCGTTTGCCGTTGAACGGACTCAGGAACTGGTTTACTTTTTGCATTTGTTAAACGACCAAAATCGCATTCCCCAAATTCCCGTTTATGTGGATAGTCCCATGGCGGTGAATGCCACTTCCATTTTTCGGGTACATCAGGAATGCTATGATCAGGAAACGCGGAACGCATTCCTGAATCATCATAAAAATCCTTTTGGCTTTAATGAACTCCGTTATGTTACCAATGTGGAAGAAAGCAAACGTTTGAACGGTTTAAAAGAACCCGCGATAATCATTTCTTCCAGCGGCATGTGCGAAGCCGGCAGAATTCTGCACCATTTGGCTAATAATATTGAGAATCCCAAAAATACGATTATGATTGTCGGGTTTATGGCTGAGCATACTCTCGGGCGGAGAATAAAAGAAGAGCAGAAAGAGGTTCGAATTTTAGGCGATTATTACAAGCTGCGAGCCGAGGTGGTTACCATGAACGCATTTAGCGCTCATGCCGATTATCAGGAGATCCTGGATTACATCTCACAATTGGATTACGACAGGTTAAAAGGCATTTTTCTGGTTCACGGCGAGCCGGACGCGCAGGCGAATTTAAAGAGGCTGCTGGAAGAAAAAAATTACAAAACAACCATTGTAAAATACGGAGAGCGCTACCAGTTGCAGGTCTGATGTTTAAAGAAATATTTTACCCTTCTCCGGAAGGCAGGGCGGCTTTAATTTTTTCCTGATCGGATTTTTGGAAAAAGTTCAAATAAAAAAACGAAAAGAGAGATCCCCGCCGAATTGCGCGTGCTCGAAGCGGTACGGGAATCTCCGTTTTTTCCGAATGAATACCGGATGCTTTTAATCGAAAAGCTCCAGAATGTCTTCTTTTGTAAGCGCCTTGAAAAATCCCTCTTCGGTAGAAATGAGCTTTTTTACCAGGTCCTTTTTCTTTTCCTGTAACTGCAATATTTTTTCTTCCACGCTGTCTTTGGAAATGAGTTTGTAAGCAAACACCTTTTTAGTCTGTCCGATACGATAAGCGCGGTCGGTTGCCTGCATTTCGACAGCCGGATTCCACCACGGATCATAGTGAATAACGTAGTCGGCGGCGGTCAGATTAAGACCCGTGCCGCCCGCTTTTAAACTAATCAAAAAGATGCGTATCGTTTCGTCATTCTGGAACTGATCCACAGCCGAACCGCGATCCTTGGTCGATCCGTCGAGATAGGAATAGCTGATTCCGTTTTCATCCAGATGGCGCCGTATGATATGAAGCATCTTAACGAATTGACTGAAGATAAGAACTTTATGACCTTCGGAGATAATTTCCTCGATCATCTCCATCAGCGCCTCGAATTTACCGGCGTCATTAATGTATTTGGGGTCCACCAGTTCCGGATGACAGGCAATCTGCCGCAAGCGGGTTAATCCTTCAAGCACCTTGAATTTGGTTTTGTTCAGACCTTTGTTTTCGATTTCCTGCAAAATGCTGTCCCGATACGCGAGACGCCATTTGTCATAAAGTTTTTGTTGAGAGTCGGTCATGGGCGAGAACACGACATTCTCAACTTTCGGCGGCAATTCCTTAGCAACGTCTTCTTTGGTGCGGCGCAGAATGAACGGGAAGATGAGACGTCTCAGCGAATCCGCCACCTGAACGTTTTGTTCCTTTTCGATGGGGCGCATAAAGTTTTCTTTAAAAAAGTTCTGATCACCCAACAATCCGGGATTGACAAAGGCGAACTGAGACCACAGGTCCATGGTATTGTTTTCGACCGGAGTACCGGTTAGCGCCAGACGATTACGGGTATTCAATAATCGCACCGCTTTGGAAGTTTCCGACTGCGGGTTTTTGATGTTTTGCGATTCGTCAAGTATTACGTAGTTAAACTCCAATTCTTTCAGAAATGCAATATCTCTTCTTACATGACCGTAGGTTGTAAGGATTAACGGGTATTTGCGTAATCGACGAATATCTTTTGTCCGCCGCGTACCGTAATGGACCAAAAATCTGATATTAGGAGTAAACCGTTCAATTTCGCGAATCCAGTTAAAAACGATCGATGTGGGCGCCACGATCAGATTGGTCTTTTTAGGATGTTGGTTAATCTCGTTGAGTAAAAGACACAAAGCCTGCACCGTTTTTCCGAGACCCATATCGTCCGCCAGAATTCCGCCGAAAGAGAATTCCTGCAGAAAATTCATCCAGTCGTATCCGGCTTTTTGATAGTCGCGCAACACACCTTTAAAGTTTTCGGGCAGGGGATAATTTTTTATTTTATCGAATTGTCCCAGACGTTTAATCTTTTCTTCGCTCAAAACATCCAGTTGCTTCG
>JAADIP010000118.1 GCA_013151275.1 Calditrichota bacterium
AAAAACGTGCTCTGTCATTTCGAACGAAGTGAGAAATCTTATGATTCTGACAAAAGCGAAAGATTTCTCTTCGCTGCGCTCATCGAAATGACAGTTACAGACTTTTTTAGAAAAGACAAATTCTAATTTTAAATTCAATTTACTCTTCGTGAGCTTTGTGAATTCTTGGTGGGCTTGGTGGTTATTATTGACCGCAGATTAGACCGCAGATTAATCTGATTTCACTGATGTCGCAGATGGAGTCGAGGTTTTGGGTTTTTATCGTTTAAATTAAGAGAAGTTGTTTTTCATTTTAATTCAACATTTCTCTCGAAGAACCTTGTTCTGTCATTTCGAACGGAGAGAGAAATCTTTTAACTCTGACAAAACAAAAGATTTCTCTTCGCTGCGCTCATCGAAATGACAGTTTCAGACTTTTTTAGAAAAGACAAATTCTAATTTTAAATTCAATTTACTCTTCGTGAGCTTTGTGAATTCTTGGTGTGCTTGGCGGTTACTATTTCCCGCTGATTGCGCTGATTAAGTCGCGGCTTTTTTAGGTTTCATCAGACCGGCAAATAGATGTAAAAAGTGCTTCCCTTCCCCAGTTTACTTTCCACGCCGACCCGACCGTTGTGTACTTTTACGATGTGTTTAACAATCGCCAATCCCAGACCCGTTCCGCCCAACGTACGGCTGCGGGCTTTATCCACTCGATAAAAGCGTTCGAATATTCTTTCCTGATATTCTTTGGGAATTCCTATTCCCTGATCTATTACGCTGATCACGATTTCATTTCCGGTTTTTTCCGCGCAGACCCGAACCTCGGTATTTTCGGGACTGTATTTAATCGCGTTCATGATCAGATTGATTAACGCCTGTTCAATCAAAGTGGGATTCATCTTTACCGTTAAAGTTCCCGGGCATTCCGCCTTAACGTGAATCTTCTTCTCTTCTGCAAAACTTTGACACACATGGATGGCATTTTCTATTACCGGATCCAGCGGCTCTTCGGAAAATTGAAACTCGGCGCGCTCCTCTTTTTGTTCCAGCGAAGCAAGCACCATCAAATCGTCAATGATCGAATTCAGGCGGTTGGTCTGATTATAAATAATTTTCAAAAATCTTTCAGCCGTCTCCTTTTCCAAAATAGCGCCGTCGAGCAGCGTTTCCACAAATCCCTTTATTGAAGTTAAGGGAGTGCGGATTTCATGGGAAACATTAGCCACAAAATCGCGGCGGATTTCTTCAAGGCGCCGTAATCGCGTCACGTCGTTCAAAACAACCATGGCGCCGATGGTTTCGTTGCGGTCGTTTTGCAGGCTTGTGCCGTGCACCTGAACGAAACGCAGCGGCTCTTCCCTGAATATTATTTCGTCTTCGATCAGATCTCCGTTTTCCAACGCCTGATGAATAATCTTAAGCAAGTGGCTATTCCGGACAACTTCCTGAACGCTGCGACCGATCGCCTGTTCGGAAATCCCCAACAGATTGCCGACCGCCCGATTTATGGCTATGATGCGCTCGTTATGATCGATCGCTAAAATTCCCTCGCTCATGCTGTGGAAAATAGCCCGTTGTTGATTTTTTTGCTGATCGATAGTCTTTATCTGCAGTTCCAGCTCATTGATCATCTTATTAAAGGCTTCCGACAGACGATGCATTTCCTTAGACGGGAAATCACCCAAGCGAATGGAAAAATCGCCGTCAGCCACACGCTCCACGCTGAGCGCAATCTCTTCCAGCGGCGCGCTGATTCGACGCGCGATCCAATATCCGAAAATAATTATCAGAATTATCAGAACGATCAGAAAAAGAAAAATTTCGGACTGCATGGCGTCAAATATGTGTTCCGTAGCGGAATAGGGGAAAGACGTCCGCACCACGGCAATAACTTGTCTTCCTTTATAAACGGGAACGGCGACATAAATCAAATCTTTTTCGACCGAATAACTGTATCGGATATTACGCCCGATATGCCCTTGCAGCGCTTCTTTGATCTCCGGGCGATCGGCATGATTATCCAATTGCGAGGGGTCTTTGCGCGTGTCGGCTATTACCTTTCCGTTCGGTAGTATTACCGTAACATAAGAATTCAAATCGTAAAAAAGGTAATTCAGCTTTTGGTTGATCTTTTCGTATTTTCCGGCTTGTAAATCGTCTTCGACGGAACGCGCCATCACCTGGGCTTTACTCTGAAGTTCCTGAAAATAAATTTCTTTAATCAGGTTTTTCGATTTGCCGACGGTGTACCAGACAATTGCCAGCATGACAATAAAATTAATGATAATAAAAGACAGGAAAACCTGCCAAATTTGGCGTTTGTGCGTCATAAAACTTCCCTGAAACGGTAGCCCACACCTCTTACGGTTTCAATATATTTACCAGCCTCCCCCAATTTTTTTCTCAAGCCCACAACCTGAACATCCACCGATCTTTCGGTTACGGGGTAGTCTTCGCCGCGTAAAGCGTCCACAATCTGATATCTGGTAAAAACCCAGCCCGGTCGCTGCGCCAAAAAGTAAAGGAGGCTGAATTCCGTGTAAGTCAGATTAATGGGTTTATCGTTAACCAACACCTCTCTCCTGCCGGGGTGAATCATCAAATCATGAATCCGGATAATCTCCATCGAATCGGTTTGTTTTTGGTGGCGGCGTCTGAGCACCGCTTTTACGCGAGCGAGCAGTATTTTGGTCGAGAACGGCTTGGGGATGTAATCGTCCGCGCCCAATTCCAGTCCGGTAACAATATCGGCTTCTTCTCCCTTTGCCGTAAGCATAATAACCGGAATCCCGGAAGTATCAGCCGTGTGCTTTAATACTTTACAAACATCCAAGCCGTCAACGCCCGGAAGCATCAGGTCTAACAAAATCAAGTCGGGAATTTCGCTCTTTACGCGCCGTAAAATTTCTTCGCCGGTTCTAAGCTTAATCACTTCATAACCTTCTTTTGATAACACATAATCGACCAGATCGAGAATATCTTCTTCATCATCCACTATATAAATTTTTGCCTTTGCCAAAACATCATCCTTTCTTCATTTACAGGCTCTGATCGAATGTTTAAAAAAAGTGTTATGATGTTATTAATTTTTTGTTAGTATTTTGTTAGGCTACATTATTGTTTTGGTTACCGGCATTCGATTCAACCGCTTCCGGAATAATTCTTTGAATGCCCTTGGCGATTATCGATTTCCAGGCGACTTCGGGAATATCGTTTCTTTTAAAGAATATTACATCGGATAACTTTGAAGACAAATTTGCGTTTGCGTCGATTTTTTCTTTTAACTTGTCATCTTCCGGGGCGAGAAACAGGAGAGGCGTTTGATAGCGATTGACGTAATTTTTCATTAAGCGTTCGACATTAACGTCTAATTCGGCAAAATACAAATAGGAAAACGGAATGTAAGGAATTATCTTATCAGCCAAATTAAAATCGGATTTCATCAGAGAATCCAGTAAATAAACCATCACGGTAATATCGTCTTTAACGTTCAATTCCACATACCGCAGGTGGGGCGGGAACAAGGTTTCGGAAATCCGCAACTCCTGCCATTCGTTCAAAATCAATGACCATTCTTTAAGAATAATCGCCGTTTCGAGAATCGTTTTATTCAAATTTATTCCTCCAATCGACGGTTGATTTTTTCGAGGAGTTCTTTTTGATTAAAAAAATATTCTTTTCGACTCTCTTCTTCCGCTTGTAATTCCGGTTCAAAATCAGAAGAAAACGTTTCTTCAACGGAACTTTCCTTCCTATTAAATATTTTTTGAACCAGACGCCTGAAAGCCGGAGCGGAATCTTCTTTTTCTTTTTCGGCTTTAATGCTCTGATATTGTTTTTCGGGAAGAATGTAATGTTTTTCAAACCACGTGGTCAGTTTTTTCAACAGAAAATTAAAATCGCCTTCGTAAGTATTCTTTATCTCTTCGAGACATTTACCTTTACGCATCTGATGAAGCAACTGCCGCTCGCTGTGCCCGAAATCCTCATAATTCAAATCGGGATGGGGATACAAGGGAGTGTAAACGGACGGGAAGAGCTTAAGCAACGATTCACGCTCTTTGAAATATTCCCTGCATTCGGAAAATATCTGCTCGTTGGCTAACATAATCGATCGCCGCGACACATATTGATCGGGCTTAAAAAAGGCGAATCCGTGATTCCACGAGCTTAACACCAAAACGGAAGTCAGCGGATCCATCTGCCGGTAACTGGCGTGCACAATTTGTCCCTCTTTGAACTCAACGCGCCCTTTCCGTTCCGCCCATTGAAAATGAAGAATTCCGTCGCAGCTTTTTTTACCGAACATGCGCAGCAGGTCAATTCCGTTAATAAACTCCAGAGACCCCTGAAACAGATACTCGCCTTCTTCATCGGGCGGAGCAAGAAATTCATGGAACGATTTTAAAATGAATTCGAGCTCCTGACGGTGTACGGGCCAGGGAATGATCTCTCTTACGCCCAATTGCCACAGCAACTGCCGATCGTCCGTTGTGGGAATCGGGGTTGAGCATACGATCGGAATTTCAACCTTGTTTTCGCTAAGCTTAACCAACCAATCATGAAGCCGGTCAAAATCCCGATTGATCATTAACAGCACATGCCATTGTTCAAGCTTTAACTGCTCGGTAAAAGAATCGGTATCTTTAAACCAGTGGAAGTACAACGGCAGCCGGTTGTAATGGGTAATCAAAAGATCAAAAAAAGATTTTTCTTCGGATACAACGGCGACATTAATCATTGTTCATCCTCAGCCTGCTGGCTTTTTTTCACTTCTATCGCTTCGACCGGGGCTATCCGGAAAATCGTATTCAGCATGTCTTCCTGACTATTGGGAGCATATTGAGCCCAGTTAATCTTCCAGGAAAGGAAGAACTGTTTTTTTATTTCTTCAAGATCGGTTTCGCCGCTCAGGTAAGTTACGGCGCAAATAGCGGGACAACCGTGCTGAGAGAGCACCTGATTAATCAGATAGCTAAAATATCCCGTGTCGCTTGTGTTTTGGGCGTTGATCAAAAACATAAACCCGTGAATCTGTTCGGACAAAACGGATAACAACCGCAAAAGCTGATGATTCGCCCGCATTCCGATGAGCACAATGTCCAGCTCTTTTCCGAGACTGAATTGAGCGATGTACATGTTGTTTTCCAAAAAAACTTTCTCCGGCGATTCAACCAGA
This sequence comes from Calditrichota bacterium, assembly GCA_013151275.1. Classification (GTDB taxonomy): domain Bacteria; phylum Calditrichota; class Calditrichia; order Calditrichales; family Calditrichaceae; genus Caldithrix. The sequence continues at coordinate 5,162 of JAADIP010000118.1, forward strand.
GTGTTTAAATAGTGTTTTAACACCTTCAGGTCATCGCTTATCACAACAATTTTGGCGCGTTGTCCGTCTTCCAAACCCAGGGTCTGTTTCAATTCGTCCGTTTTTTGCGGATCCACGTCAAATTTTTTGAAAAGGCTTTGATCTTCGTAAAATCCTTCGACCGAGATCCCTTCTCTTTGCATTAAAGTTTCAATTGGTTCGTTGACCCGCAAAAGTCCGAATCGTTTGAGCTTGATTAATAGCTGCAAAGTTTGATGATTCGGGTAAAAAGGATTTTCCAAAACCTCTCCCAGTTCTCTGGGAATGGCTAAAAAATCAACGAATTCCGGATCGAGCTGAATATCATAAAGGGGCAAATCGCCCAGATTAATCGCCTGTACCACGCTTTCGTTTGTTCTGAACTGTCGTTTGAGCGGCTCCAACTGCAGTTTTAAATTCTGAATAAGAATCATCAATCCGGGAACCGTGACATTTACGTTTTTTTCGATTTTTTCGACGTCGCCGCCGGTAAAAATAAATTTGCCTTCTTCCCATAAGCAGATATGCAAAAAGGCGTCCAGTCCGCTGTGGTTTAAAACCTTTGCTTCCACAATTTCGCCGTTCCTAAAAAAAACGTGTCCGTGATTGCGGGAAGTAGTTATTTTTAAGATGCCGCTTTTACCGCTTTCCGCGAGCCCCCAAATTAACGTCAAAAGGTCAACGTAAAACAGATCGCCTTTGATGTCGGCTTCTTTATGAGGCGGATGTTTGCTGAACTGACCGAACCACCACATCACTCCGCGAAAAACCTCTTCGATGGAATTCGTTTGATCGTAAACGCGCAGAGCCCCCAATTCATAAAAAACAATCCGTTTGCTTGCATCTTTGGGCACATTGTAAACCACGGCGCGGTCGGATTTAAGCGATTTAAAAAGTTGAACTATCGTGTCTCTTTTTTCCGCGGTTAAACTGGGATAATCCAATAACACAAATTGGTTGTCCGATTCATCAAGTATTTTCATTAACGATTCGAGGCGGTGGTTCGGTTTTGCTAAAATGCCTTCTTCCTGAAAAGAGTGAACAAAAAACTCACTCTGATGGGGATTGCGATCAAGGATCAGGATGGTTGTTTTTAACATGCCTGTCGCCTTTATTAAACGGTTTCCAAACACAATTTATCGGTCAGTGCGGTTATTGTCAAGGTTAAATTTGTTATTTTTAAGATACTTATCAAGAACATGATACAAAACGATCCCATAAGCTACGGAAACATTCAAAGATTGCTTTATTCCCAGCATGGGAATTTCCACGGCAAGGTCAGCCAATTGAACCGCCTCTTCGCTTACGCCTTCCACTTCATTCCCCAGCACCAGGCAAACGGGAAACCGGTAATCCGCCTCCGCATAGTTAACGCTTTTTGTGGTGTGTTCAACAACAACGATCTGCGTGTTTTGTTCTTTCAGCTTTTTCAGCGTTTCCGCCGCGTTTTTGTGATACGACCAGGGAACGCTGTCCGTGGCGCCGAGAGCTGTTTTGTCGATTTCAATGCGCGGCGGCTGAGCCGTGAATCCGGCAAGATAAAGATGCTGAATTCTTGCCCCGTCGCTCGTCCGGAAAATACTACCCACATTGTGCATACTTCGGATATCTTCGACCAAAACTTGAATCGGTAAACGCGGACGTTTTTTCAGCTCTTCCAGATCGGGCTGGCGTTCAAAGATTTCGTCAAAGGTTAATTTACGAATTTTATTCGCCGTCATCTTTTGTTGCTTAACCTTTCCTGCGTATTAGTTTGACGACCATTTCAATATGATAGGTCTGCGGAAACATATCCACCGGTTGAACCTCTTTAATTTCAAACTGTTCGGCAAGAATTTTCAAATCTCTGGCAAGCGTTGTGGGATTACACGACACGTAAACCACCTTTTGGGCGGGTATTGAATTAATCAATCTCAGAACCTTTTCGTGCATGCCGTCGCGCGGCGGATCGGTTACAATAATATCCGGCAAAGGTTTTGTGTCGCGCAGGGTTTTAAGCAGATCGCCTTCTACAAATTCTGCGTTGTCAATCCCGTGCTCCTCGGCGTTTTTTTGCGCGTCCGAGACGGCGCTTGCCGCAAGTTCAAAGCCGACAACTTTTTTTGCCTTTTGCGCCAAAAACAAACTGATGGTTCCCGTTCCCGCGTAAAGATCCCACACCACCGAAGAGGCGTCAATTTCCGCGTATTCAAGCGTAATATCGTAAAGCCGTTCCGCCTGCAGGGTATTTGTCTGAAAAAAAGAATTCGCCGAAATGTTGAACACAAATTCTCCGATTTTATCCCGAATGTAAGGTCTGCCGGCAAGTAAAATTTCTTTTTCGCCCACGGCGATCTGGGCTAAACGCGTGTTGATATTATTAACCACGCTCACAACCTGCGGAAAACGAGTTTGCAATTCCCGGGCAAGGGGTTCCAGTAGTCGGGGCGCTTCGTGTCCTGTGACAATATTGACCATTATTTCGCCGTTGTAGGCGCTTTCCCGAATCACCAAAAATCGTAAAAATCCCTCGTGGCTGCGAATTCCGTAAGGCGGCAGATTATTTTTTTGAGCATATTCCGAGACGAAACGTAAAATTTCATTGGCTTTGGCTGATTGTAACAGGCACTCATCCAGATTTAAAATTTTATCGAAAGCGCCCGGCACATGCAAACCGAGGGCAAAGTCTCTTTTAATTTCAGGTTGATTCAATTCTTCGGGAAGCAGCCACCTGCGATCGGAAAACGAGAATTCCATTTTGTTGCGATAGGCAAACTCACGGGCAGAAGGAATTACCCCTTTTACTTCGATTTCGGAAAAGCCTCCGATGCGCGTCAGCGATTCTTTAACAATGGCGTGTTTAAAATGAAGCTGGTCCCGGTAGCTCATGTTCTGCCAGGTACACCCCCCGCACCAGTCAAAATATTTACAAGGGGCTTTAATGCGATTCGGAGAGGGTTCCAGAATTTCGGTTATGTAAGCTTCGGCAAAGTCTTTTTTACGTTTGATGATGCGCGCCTTTACCCGGTCGCCCGGCAACGCGCCCTTCACAAAAATCACATAATTTTCCACTCTCGATACGCCCCGCCCGCCGAACGCCAATCGCTCGATGGTTAATTCGTATTCTCCTCCCCTTTTAACGGGGTATTTTTTTTCGCTCATTGCATTTCCCGTACAACTCGTTTAACAGCCATTCCCAAACTTTCATTATCAAAAATCGCCAATTCGTTTTTTGCCGCTTCATTCAGAATTTTTGCAAATTTACGGATTTTTCGGAATGTTTCATAGGTAACCATGTCATTGCTCAACGGAAAAATGGATTTATTCGTTAAAAGCGGATCGATATCTTCCGAAATAAGTCCTCTCGCCACCGCCCGCTCAAATTCCCTTGTGCCCGGTATCGGCGAAAACGAAGCCAGACGAACAATAACACCCAAATTATTGACAAAGATAATACTCGCAACAACCTCTTCCAAACTTTGATCCGGCAGACCCATAATCACGTAGGCTTCCAAATCTTTTGCCCGGTAGCCGACCCGTTTAAAATGCTCCACCGCTTCAATCATCGCCTCGTTGCTGACTTTGGAATACATATCCGACCAGCGCGATTCGTTTGATGTTTCAAAGCTCAGCCGGATGGTCTTAAAATTCGCCCGATACATCAGCTCGGCAAGGCGTTTATCCAGAAAACGGACAAATAATCCGTTCGGAGAATGAAGACGGAAGGGTAAACGGGAATCGATCAGTTTTTCCAGAATAACCTCGATGTGCCGCTCTTTGGAAATAAACAGCGCATCGTCGTAAAACGCGAAATCCCGCAAACGGAATTTGTGGTAATGTTCGATCATTTCATCCGCTACCGCCTGCGGATCGCGCTGCGTAAAGCGCATGGATATTCTCTTCTGCGCGCAAAAGGAACAATCATAAGGGCAGCCCCGCGAAGTCATAACAATCAAATAGTCGGGATGATTCAAAAGGTCGAACGCCGGATAAGGATAATCGTCCAAAGTTTCCGGTATTTTGAACGTATCGGCAGGAATGGAAAACAATCCGCTTAAAAGCCGCAATGTTTTTATTTCTCCGGGACCCGAAACGATATAATCGGGTTGAATTACTTTTTTCGTATGATCGGGCATAAGGGTGGCATAAATTCCGCCGAGAATCAGGGCTTTATCCGGCAGATATTTGCGCACCAGCTCCGCCGCCCGCTTAACTCCGGGATACCAATAGGTCATAATCGAAGTTATCAGAACGGCGTCCGCGTCACTGTGCAGTTTTAGCTGTTTAATGAATAATTCTTCCGAAATACCGTAACGGGCGTAATGGCGCGGAATGTGTTTTAACACGGAAGGTTTTTCAACGATCGTTCGCGGAAGATTTCCGATTCCGTATTTTTTGACTTTTACTTTGGCGTTTTCGGCGTATTTGTCAAGACAATCGATAAAATGAATTTCAAACCCCTGGTCTCTCAGAAATGAGGCAAGATATAAAAGACCCAGCGGTTTGCTCCATAAATCATAAGCCGCGAAATCGTATATCCAGGGATTGATAAGTAATAATTTATATGACATGAATTAATCAATAACCGATTAAATTCTCAAAAGATCGGAATAAGCTTTATTCAGGCTACATGCTCTTCAATCTGTTCATTTGCCTCTTCGGATTTTTCCTTTTTGGATTTGGCTTTTCGTCCTCGTTTACGGGCAGCCCTGCGCTTTTCGTCTTCAGTCAACCGGTCTTCATGCGTCTGATATTTTTGAGGCTCCAATTTGTAACGATTCACCAAATCCACCCAGGCATCCAATTCCGCTCTGACAAAACGGATGGTTCCTTTTTCCGAATCAAAATAAGACGGTATCTCGTTATTAAAAGCTTTTCGCGTCAAATCAAAAGGACGGTTAAAGCCCAGATATCGCGCAGCCGTGGCTGCGTTCCACATGTATTTCTCGTCGTCGGCATATCCGGGAAGACTGAAATTCCATTCATTACGCAGTCTGTCCGTTAACCATTCGGGATCCGCCTTGTAAATTTTATCCAATTTTTGGCGGTAACCTTTTCCCTGTTTGTACGCCACCTGAGCTTTTCCGAATAAGCCGTAAAACGAATCGGGAAACTTTTTCTCGAGTTCGTCATAAATGGCTTCCGCCTTATCCAATTCGCCCAACTGCATATAAACGATTGCCAGATGATGCAGGCTGATGTCGCTTTGTTCGTTCTGGGCGTAAATTTCCAGATATTTTATGGCGTCATCATATTTTCTGAGTTTCATTAAAACCCGCGCCATGTGCTTATTGGCAATCGGATCATCCGGTTTCATGGCTAAAGCATTTTTGAGGTCTTCCACGGCATTCGAGTACAAATCGCCGCTCATCTTATTAATACCGCGATTAAGATGGACGTAAAATTTGATCTCATCGTTTAACGGTTCAAACTCAAAATCATTATAATAGAAATCCAGACTGCGGGTGGAAATAATTCGCGTGCGACCGTGAGAGCGCTTATTCATGTTGAATTCTTTGAGTATTTTAGCAAAGAAGACGCTCAACTTGCGTTTTACTTCCGGTTCGTTTACCAGAATAATATTCGCGCCATTTGTGGGTTCTTCGTTCTGTTGATTGCGGTCGTTAAATTGATTGATCTTATCCTTCGCGCGATGGAAGACGTGATTTAAAAATTCATTCACCATATTTGCCGGAGAACTTATGCGCATATCCACATGGCTCCGGTCATAACCCGCTTCACAGCAAAATGAATAATTAAAGGTTATCCGATTGTCCATGTAAGACCATTTCTTTAGATAAGTGGACAATAAATGAAGATTAAAAAAGTTCATGCTTTCTCCTTTTTAAGCCCTTAATTTTTTCAGCTCCATTCCCTTAATACATTTTATTAAAAACAACTTTTAGCAAGCGCAAATAACATTCAATGTTATTTTACGTGCCAAAATTATTGAAGATTTATTCGCTTTTTAAAAGAAAACGAATCTGTAGGAATTATTCTAATAAGAATACCTGTTTAACTCAGATTTCAAGTAACGAATTTAGCAATTCCATTGATGTTTGTCAACTATCACAACAAACATTTTTCATCGGATATTTTTTTTAATTAACGTGTCTTTTTTTTTATTGTTCCAATGAGTATTATCGACCGTTAAAAATAAATATAATTAAATTGGTCACTAAATTATCACAAACCGATCATTTTTATGATATATTTTTATTCCGCTTTCCGAAGGTCAAACAACTCCGCCCGAACAGATGCGGACGCCGGATTGTAAAGGGTTCAGATTTATGATTCATTTAACTGAATTACGCTTCTTACACATAAACAGAACCCATAAAAACCGTCTCAGAATTTTTCTAACCCTGTAAAATTACATTAAATAAAAAAATCTTAGCAGCGGTTATATTTCCCTTCTGAGGATTGAAATTGTGATATTTAAAAATTATATTGTGAAACAGGAATAATCTACCGTCGGGGAAAGTATGTTCAAAAAAATCCTCATTGCAAATCGCGGAGAAATTGCCCTCCGCATCATTCGCTCCTGCAAAGACCTTGGTATTAAAACAATCGCGGTTTATTCGGATATCGATCGATCGAGTCCCCATGTTCAATTCGCGGACGAGGCGTATCCTTTAGGCGGGACAACATCAGCCGAAACCTATCTGGACGGGAATAAAATTATCCGAATCGCCAAAGATCACGGCGCGGAAGCCGTTCATCCGGGGTACGGATTTCTGGCGGAGAATGCCGCTTTTGCCAGAGACGCTCAGAACGCAGGACTGGTTTTTATCGGTCCTTCTCCGGAATCCATTGAATTAATGGGCAGCAAAACCGCCGCCCGTTCATTGATGGAAAAGCACGGCGTGCCCACCATTCCCGGGAGCAAAAAAGCCCTGCAATCCGAAGAAGAAGCCTTAGCCGAAGCGCAGCGTATCGGATACCCGGTTCTTTTAAAAGCTTCCGCCGGAGGCGGGGGGAAGGGTATGCGCCTGGTCGAAAACCCCGGCGAACTGCCTTCCGCATTGCAAAGCGCTTCGCGGGAAGCTCAGTCCGCTTTCGGAGATTCAAGCATTTACATCGAAAAATATCTTGAACAGCCGCGGCATATCGAATTTCAGATATTAGCAGACAGCCACGGGAACGTCGTCTATTTGGGCGAACGTGAATGTTCCATCCAACGAAGGCATCAAAAAATCATCGAAGAAGCTCCCTCGGTTGTGCTTGATTCGGAATTACGCAAAAAAATGGGACGGGCTGCAATTCAGGCTGCAAAAGCCTGCAATTATCTTAACGCCGGTACAATCGAATTTATGCTGGATAAGCATCGCAATTTTTATTTTCTGGAAATGAATACGCGTTTGCAGGTGGAACATCCCGTAACCGAACTGGTGACCGGACTCGATTTGGTGCAGGAACAGATCAGAATCGCCTGCGGCGAAGCTATTTCTTTGTCCTCCGTTGGCGAACGGTTTTGGGGACACGCCGTAGAATGCCGGATTTACGCCGAAGATGTGGAAAATAATTTTACCCCTTCGCCCGGAAAAATCACCTATCTAAAGCCCGCCGACGGACCCGGAATCCGTGAAGACAGCGGCGTAATGCAAGGCAACGAAATTTCGCTTTATTACGATCCGATGATTTCCAAACTGATCGCCTGGGGCAAAGACCGCGAGCAAGCCGTCCGGCGCATGATTCGCGCCTTAAAAGAATATCAGCTTAGCGGAATCAAAACCAATATCCCTTTTTTAATTCGAATCCTGCAGCACCCCGCTTTTATCAGCGGCGAATTGAGCACCACGTTTATCGACGAACACCGCTCCGAACTTTTCAAACAACCCGTAACCAGCCCGGAAGCAATCGGATTAATGGCGCTTTTAAAGCACATTAACCGACAACGCCGGATTTCGTACCGTTCCGATAAAAACCATAAAACACCGACTTCGCAGTGGAAAATGCTTGGTCGCATGAAACATTCGAGGTAATGATGAAATACATCGTTAAAATTCAGGATCGAAAATACACCTTCGATTATTCCGAAAACGACAAAAAAATTTCCAATCAAAATAACGAACCGTTGGATTACGACTGGGTGGAATTGGGCAACGGATGCTTTTCGCTGATCTTAAACGGCAACAGCTATATTTGCCATGTTAGCGAGCAAAACGGCGGATACCAAATTATGGTTGACGGCGAAGTGGTTTCCGCGACTATTGAAGACGAGCAGAGTTTAACGCTGAACAAGTTTGTAAAGGCGCACGCCAAAGAACCTTCGGAACAGGTTATTAAAGCGCCCATTCCCGGCTTGGTAACCAGAATATTCGTGCAAGCGGGAGACAAGCTGAAAAAAGACGCTTCGTTGCTGGCGTTAGAAGCCATGAAAATGGAAAATCTTATTAAGGCGCCGTGCGAATGCACGGTCGAAAAGATTTTTGTGAAATCAGGGCAAACCGTGCAGCAGAATCAACCCCTGATTCAATTGAAAAAATCAGGATAAAAACATATTCGCCGAGATCAGACCATATTTTGATTACACTAAAAAATTTTAGATTGAACTTTCTTTCCGATACGGAATATATTATTTAAAATCGTAATCGTACAACCATTTGCAACCGACTCGATTATCGATTAAGTTTGCCAAAATAAAAACAATTATTATCGGGTAAAGCCATGCGATCAAAGGAAAAATTAATCCGCGAACAACTGGAAAAGCGAATTTTGGTTCTGGACGGCGCCATGGGAACAATGATCCAGCGCTACCAGCTCGACGAATCGGATTTCCGCGGAGAGCAGTTCAAAAACTGTCCCATAGACCTTCGCGGCAACAACGATATTCTGAATCTCACTCAGCCGCGCATTATTAAAGAAATTTACCGCGCCTATCTGGATGCCGGGGCGGATATTATCGAGACCAATACTTTTAGCTCCAATAAAATTTCCCAACGGGACTACCGTCTGGAAGAGCACGTTTATCAAATCAATTTATCCGCCGCCAGGTTAGCCCGCGAAGAAGCCGATCGCAAAACCGCCGAAACTCCCGACAAACCTCGTTTTGTGGCGGGATCGATCGGTCCCACTAACCGCACGCTTTCCATATCTCCAAAGGTCGAAGATCCCGGTTATCGCGAGGTTACCTTTGACGAAGTAGCAGAAGCCTACCATGAGCAGGTGCGGGGACTGATGGAAGGAGGCGTGGATCTTCTTTTAATCGAAACGATTTTTGACACCTTAAACGCAAAAGCGGCTTTGTACGCCATTCAGAAATGTTTTGACGATTCGGGCTATACTCTGCCCATCATGCTTTCGGTTACCGTTGTGGATAAAAGCGGAAGGACTCTTTCCGGACAAACGCTCGAAGCCTTCTGGATTTCGATAAAACCCTATCCTGTTTTTAGCGTGGGATTAAATTGCTCCCTGGGTCCGGAAGAGATGCGTCCCTTTATTGAAGAATTGAGCGGCATGGCTACGGTATATGTGACCCTTTACCCCAATGCCGGGCTTCCCAATCAATTCGGCGAATACGAAGCCACGGCGGATCAGATGGCTCCTGTTTTGCGGGAATACGCCTACTCGGGTTGGGTCAACATTGTAGGCGGATGCTGCGGCACAACGCCCGAACATATTAAAGCCTTTACCGAAGCGGTTCAGGGTTTGCCTCCGCGTCAAATCCCGGATATTCCTCCGAAAACCCAGTTCAGCGGTCTTGAGCCTTTGACCGTTTTACCGACCAGCAATTTCATCAACATCGGCGAGCGTTGTAATGTTGCGGGTTCGCGCCGCTTTGCAAAATTAATTCGCGAAGGAAATTTTGAAGAAGCCGTTGAAGTTGCCCGCAAACAGGTGGAAAACGGCGCGCAGATTCTCGATATAAACATGGACGAAGGCTTGATCGATTCGGTACAGGCAATGACAAGATTTTTAAACCTGCTGTCGGCGGAGCCGGACATTGCGCGGATTCCGGTCATGATCGATTCTTCGCGCTGGGAAGTGATTGTCGCCGGATTGAAATGTCTGCAGGGAAAATCGATCATTAATTCCATTAGTTTAAAGGAAGGCGAACAAGCCTTTTTAGAGCGAGCCGAGCAAGCGCGGCGATTCGGAGCCGCGGTTTTGGTGATGGCGTTTGACGAGCAGGGTCAGGCTGACACCCTGGAACGCCGCATCGAAGTGTGCACACGCGCTTACAATCTTCTTACACAAAAAGCGAATTTCCCGCCCGAAGATATCATTATCGATCCGAATATTTTTGCCATCGGCACGGGAATGGAAGAACACAACGCCTACGCCATCGATTATATTGAGACCGTGCGTTACATAAAAAATCACCTGCCTCACGCCAAAGTCAGCGGCGGCGTCAGCAATCTTTCGTTTGCCTTTCGCGGGAACAATGTCATTCGCGAAGCCATGCATTCCGCCTTTTTGTATCACGCCATTCAGGCGGGTATGGATATGGGTATCGTCAATGCGGGACAGATCACTGTTTACGAAGACATTCCCAAAGATTTACTGAAATTAGTGGAAGACGTGCTGTTTAATCGGCGTCCGGACGCCACCGAGCGCTTGATTAATTTTGCCCAGACCGTTAACGAAAAGGTCATAAAAGAAGAAAGAGAAGAAAAGTGGCGTAGTCAGAGTGTGGAAGAACGCCTGAAGCACGCTCTGGTAAAAGGAGTTGCGGAGTACGTCGAGCAGGACGCGGAAGAAGCCTATCAAAAATACGGCGATCCCATTAAAGTCATCGAAGGTCCTTTGATGGACGGAATGCAGGTTGTCGGCGACTTGTTTGGTTCGGGAAAGATGTTTTTGCCTCAGGTGGTTAAAAGCGCGCGGGTAATGAAAAAAGCTGTGGCTCACCTGGCTCCCTATCTGGATGCTTTAAAACTTGACGCCGCCGGAACGAGCAAGGGTAAAATTCTGCTGGCTACGGTCAAAGGCGATGTCCACGATATCGGGAAAAACATTGTCGGGGTTGTTTTAGGGTGCAATAATTACGATATCATCGATCTGGGCGTGATGGTTTCGACCGAAAAGATTCTGGAGACCGCCAAAGCCGAAAAAGTGGACATTATCGGTCTGAGCGGATTGATTACGCCTTCTCTGGACGAAATGGTTCACGTTGCCCGCGAAATGGAACGGCAGAAATTTGATCTACCCCTGTTAATCGGCGGCGCGACCACATCCAAAAAGCACACAGCCGTGAAAATCGCCACCGCTTATGAGCGCGGAATCAGCATTTACGTTCCGGACGCTTCCCGTTCGGTTTCGGTGGTCAGCAATTTACTCAATCCGAAAACACGACAGACCTTTTCCGCTCAAATCAACAAAGAATACCGGAAATTGCTGACAGAATTTCAAAACAGGGATAAAGTTTACAGGCTGGCTCCTCTTGAAGAAGCGCGAAGAAATCGTTTAAAACTTACTTTTACTTCCGACGAAATCACCGCGCCCGCCGAACCGGGAATTCACACGCTGCTCAATTTTCCGTTATCCGATTTAAGAGAACGCATCGACTGGACGCCTTTCTTTTCGGTCTGGGAGCTGAACGGCAAATTCCCGGAAATTTTTGATCACCCTCAAAAAGGAGAAGAAGCCCGGCGCCTTTTTGACGACGCCAACAGTTTATTAGACCAGATTATCGCCGAACAGTGGCTGGAAGCCCGCGCCATATTCGGAATATTCCCGGCGAATTCAGAAGGCGATGATATTGAAATTTACGGCGATCCCGATCAAAAACATCCGCTGGCGATCGTTCATACATTACGCCAGCAAATGAGACGCAAAAATCAACGACCTAATTTCGCGCTTGCCGATTTCATCGCTCCGAAACAAACAGGAATTACCGACTATCTGGGCTTTTTTGTGGTTACCGCCGGAATCGGCATCGAACGCACGCTTAAAAAATTTCGGGCGGATCACAACGATTATCAAATCATCATGCTCAAAGCCCTTGCCGATCGTCTTGCCGAAGCCTTCGCCGAACGTCTCCATGAACTTGTCCGAATAAAATACTGGGGATACTCTCCCGATGAGTCGCTCAGCAATCAAGACCTGATCGCCGAAAAATATCGCGGAATCCGTCCCGCTCCGGGCTACCCTGCCTGCCCGGATCACACCGAAAAACAAACCATCTTCAACATTCTGAACGCGACTGACAAAATCGGGGTTGCCCTGACGGAATCCATGGCAATGGATCCTGCCGCCTCGGTTGCCGGTTATTATTTTGCTCATCCCAAAGCAGCCTATTTCGGGGTCGGTAAAATCGGCACGGATCAACTAACCGATTACGCCAAACGAAAAGGAATGGATATTCGCACAATGATGCGCTGGTTGTCCACCATTCTTGCAGCCGAGAACAACTAATCCTTTTCCGATTTTTGCCGATTATTTTAGAATTGACGATGAGAACAAATTCAAAAACACCGGCGCGGAAATTTTGCATTGAAAATATTTTCAATTTATTGGCGGACTTAAATGATGATAAACAAGAAAAAACCGCTCATATTCATCTATCGTTTTCTATTTAACAACGGTAAAACGCTTAGTTTTGAAATCAACCTGGATTCCGAAACTCTGGAGTACGTTGCCGAAGAAGATTTTGCGCCGACTCAAATATCGAAATTGGATTATCATCAATGCCCCAATTGTCCTCTTGATGAAAAAGAACATCTTTACTGCCCGGTTGCCAGAAATCTTGAACACATTCTACGAAAATTCAAAGATATTGTCTCCTACGAAAAAGTCACCGTATTAGTGGAAACTTTTGACAGGACTTACTCCACTCAAACCTCGGTGCAGCACGGATTAAGCTCGTTGATGGGAATTTTGATGGTCAGCAGCGGGTGTCCCCTTTTAGGAAAGTTAAAACCGATGGTTCGCTTTCACCTCCCCTTCGCCAACCTGGAAGAAACCATCTTCAGATCGGCAAGCACCTATCTTTTGGGTCAATTCATTAGATACAAAAAGGGCGAACAACCCGACTGGGACATGGAAGGGCTTGTCAGAATCTATCACGAGATTGAGGATGTAAACGCGTCCCTGGCGAATCGCGTGCGCTCTTTGGTCGGCAGAGACGCTCACATCAACGCTCTTATCGCCCTTGACGTGTTTGCCAAAGAGCTCCCGCAAACCATTCGTGAAAGCCTGCAGGAGTTTGAGTACCTTTTTTCAAATTCGAAGAATTAATTTTTCGTCAGCTTCCCAAGCGCATTTTCATGAACCCGCAAATCGTGATCGCTGTAAAGCACAAAACGTATTCGTTTAACATGTTTAAGCGAAGGAGCCGCTTCCAGTACCGTCTTCAGCGCGACCGTCGCCGCTTCCTCAACGGGATAACCGAAAATACCGGCGGAAATAGCCGGAAACGCCACAGAATCGATCGCGTTTTCCTCGGCTAATTTAAGCGCGTTCCTGTAACAATTGGCTAAAAGAATATCTTCCGGCTTATCCTTCCCGTACACCGGACCCAGACAATGAATGACAAAACGATTCGGCAGATTGTGCCCTCCGGTGATTACAGCCTCACCCGTACGAATAGGCGCCAGAGGACGGCATTCTTCATAAAGTCCCGCGCCCGCAGCGCGATGAATGGCTCCCGCCACACCTCCGCCGGGAGCGAGCATGGCATTGGCGGCATTGACAATAGCCGTGATATCCGGTTGAGCGGCAATGTTTCCCCGAACAAGCTCAACGGTAACATCGCCGATTTTTACACTTTTCATGTCGTTTTACCTCCGAAAAAAGTAATGCGTAATGCGTAATGCGTAATGCGTAATGCGTAATGCGTAATGCGTATAATGGATTACCGCCATCTATTCAATTATATTTAGTTAAACGTATTTGATATTCAGATTTCAGATTTTAGTTTTCTAATTTCGAAATCTGAAGCACGAAATTCGAAAAAATTACCGAAACCCGTCTGCTCGGGACAGGTTTTCAAAATTCAAATGACCAAAACAATTAAACCCTTTTTTTTACCATCCAGCAAAAATTTATGTTTAGATTTTTTGTCATTCGTATTTTGAATTTGTTTCGGATTTCGATATTCGAATTTCGGATTTACTTTTTATGATCGAGGATTTTCTTCAGTTTTCATTATCACTCGTTACTTATCACTTTGTTACTTCTTGTTAAGCTGATTCTCCATTCATGAATCTCGCAAGACCGGCTTCACTGCTTTTTCTTTTGTCTTACTCGTCACTCTGTCACTTGTCACTCTCCTTCAGAATGTCGCCGCTTTGAATGATGACAACCCCTTTTTGTCGCATGTTTTGCATCGCTTTTTCGAATTGTTCCCGGTTTAAGGGTCGAGTTGCGTCTTTGATGAGATAAGTTTTGAATCCCTGTTCCGCCGCATCCAGAATTGTGTAATTAACGCAAAATTCTCCGGCAAGACCCACCACAAAAACTTCATCCACGCCGCGACCTTTTAAATAGTCCGCCAGTCCCGTGCTTTTTTTCCGTCCGTTGTCGAAGAATCCGCTGTAACTGTCGATAGCCGGATCCGTACCCTTGCGGAAAATGGCTTCAACGGGATTGGTGTTCAAAGTCGGAACAAACTCGGCTCCCTTGCTGCCCTGAACGCAATGATCGGGCCACAGGATTTGTTCTAATCCATTTAGATCAATAACATCATACACTTTCTTCCCCGGATGATTCGAAGCAAAACTTCCGTGATTGCGGGGATGCCAATCCTGAGTGGCGACAACCAGATCAAAATGAGACAAAAGATTGTTCACTACCGGAATGATTTTATCTCCTTCGGGCACCGGTAAAGCGCCGCCCGGAATAAAATCATTCTGAATATCCACCAAAATCAGCGCTTTCATTATTCCGATTCCTCCCCCAGATAGTGACGTATGATGGAATCTCTTAAATTCATTAATTTTTTACTGATTCCCACTTTATAAATATGCGGGAATTCAAACCGCTTGTGTTCGGGCGGTAATAATGTTAGACGTTCTTTTACCCGATTCGCGATAACTTCAACCGATTCAAACGGAATAGCAATCTTCCCGTTTTCCATCACTTTGACGAATAAGTCTTCTTTTTTTAAATCGGACACCCTGAAGCTTTTTTCTCTCTCCAGAGGATGATAAATCCGTTCTATTTCGGTCTCGTCGGCAAGCACGACGGCGTCAGCCATAAAGCCGCCATCGCCGTTGAAATAGCGGAAAACCTTTTTCACACCCGGCAGAGTAGCTTTGCTCAGACTGTCGGAAATTTTCATTCGCGGCTGATCGTCAAACATACTGAGTTTGTAAACACCGTCAAGCGCGGCGTCCGGCTGTCCGGTGATCAGACGCGTTCCCACGCCAAAAAGATCGATCGGCGCTCCCTGATGAATCAGACTCTTAATGACCACTTCATCCAATTGATTGGAAACCGCGATCTTCACGTAAGTCAATCCTGCCCGGTCTAACATTTTTCTTGCTTTTTTGGACAAATAGGCTAAATCACCGCTGTCAATCCGAATACCTATCAGCCGGTGTCCGGATTCTTCAAGCTCTTTACCGACTTTGATTGCGTTGGGTATTCCGCTGTTTAAAGTATCGTAAGTATCCACCAGCAGAATGCAGCTATCCGGATTAAAGCGCGCGTATTCCCGAAAAGCGGTCAATTCGTCATCGTAGCTTTGAACAAACGAATGAGCCATGGTGCCAACCGCTTTCATCTTGTAACGAAAAGCGGAATAGACATTGGAGGTGGAATCACATCCGCCGATAACAGCCGCGCGACTGGCTTGAATTCCGCCGATTCCGTGAGCACGACGCAAACCGAAATCGCTGATTGAACGGTTACCCGCGGCGATACGCACACGAGCAGCCTTTGTGGCGATCAACGATTCAAAATTTAAGGTGTTGAGCAGAAGCGTTTCAATAATCTGCGTTTCGATCAGATTCCCTTCCACTCTGAGCAGAGGTTCCGTCGGAAAGGCGACTTCTCCTTCTTTAAAAGAATAGATATCGCCTCTGAATCGGAAGTCTCTTAAATAATCCACAAAATCCGTGGCAAAACCTTCGCCAAGCAGAAAGTCGGCGTCTTCATCATTAAATGTAAATTTACTTATCAGCTCCAGAGCGTCCTGTAATCCGGCGTAAATCAGATATCCGTTTTGGAAGGGCAATTTGCGGAAGAAATAATCGAAACAAGCTCTGGCTCGATATCGACCGCTTTTAAAATAAGCCTGAGCCATGGTGAGTTCATATTTGTCAACCAGCAGTCCTATATGAGAATTAAGCACGGCGCACCTCGCATCAATTATTCGGTTTGAAAATATTACAACTTTTACCCACAAAATTCAAACGATCGAAACGTAAATAGGTTTAAATTTAATCTGATCTTTTGATAAAATCGAACAAATAATTATTTCTGAATTGCATCCTGACAGGCTCGCCGTTTTGCGTGATGCGTGATGCGTGATGCGTGATGCGTGATGCGTGATGCGTGATGCGTGATGCGTGATGCGTGATGCGTTATAACGGATTATCGTCATTTATTCAATCATATTAAGTTAAGCGTGTTTGATATCGGATTCCAGATTGTGGTTTTCCAATTTCAAAATCCGAAGCACGAAATTCGAAAAAATTACCAAAACCCGTCTGCACGGGAAATTCAAAAGTTCAAAACATTTTAAGGATTTTCTCTGTTATTACTTTAAGCTTCAAATTGTTTGGAATTTCTGTCATTAGGTCATTTGAATTTGTTTCGGATTTACGACTTACGACTTCTATATTTAGCTTACTTTGTCACTTGTCCCTTATTACTCGTTAAGGGTGTAAGCGTATAAGCGTTAAGCGGACTTCTCCGTCATCTCGTCACGGCTTTCTGCTAATCTTTTTTCATTTGTCATTTGTCATTTTTCTTACTCGTCACTCATTACGCATTACGCATTACGATTTTATCGCTTGTCACTCGTTACTTTTTGCTCAGCAAAATGAGCGATGTGGGTTTGTCTGTTATTAAATTGAAGAATCGATCCGCTAACTTCCAGATGGGAAAAGGCAGCGCTTTTAAAAACAAGCTGAGATGCAGGCGATTAAAAACTTTGTTTAGATTTTTTGAATGCTTCAGCGATTTAAATCCGGCTTCTTCCACCAATCGGGTTAGCTTCTTCAGATCAAACGAAT
>JAADIP010000139.1 GCA_013151275.1 Calditrichota bacterium
TACTGCAACAATTTAATGTTTTGAATTTAGGTCATTGGGATTTGTTTCGGATTTCGGATTTACGGTTTTCCTCTTCAATCAACTCTGTTACTCGTCACTCGTTACTTGTCACTCGTTACTTGTCACTCGTTACTTGTCACTTTGTTACTCTGTCACTTGTCACTCATCACGCATCACAACCCTTGCACCCATCAATAAAAAAAGCCCGCAAACGCAGGCTAAAAAGTGCGAGAAGGGGGAGTTGAACCCCCACGCCCTCACGGGCACCAGATCCTAAGTCTGGCGCGTCTGCCAATTCCGCCATCCTCGCAAAGATCGTTTAATTTAATTTTTTTTCGCTCTCAAATCAACTTTGAACCGGTCGCCACCTGGAAACAATTCTGCAAAGCTCTCTGCCGTCTTTTTCCCGTTGTAACCGATGCCGCACGATCATGCCTTCTCCCTCCTCAATAACCTGCGCCTGCGACAAAACCCGATCGCCGTAAAACGATTCCGCCCGGTAATTAACTTCAATTTCCTTTATTGAAAATTTGTTCCAAACCTCCGCGGGAACGGCTTCCAAAGCCCAATCAATGTAATTAACGCTGTTCACGTGCCTGTTCATGTCCAAATCGCTTAAGCGCACCTTAAAGCCGACCTCATGCTCAATTTTCTCCGGCTCCGGCAACCTGTCAAAAGGATCGTTTAGGGCGCGTCCGCGATCGGTATTTACCATTTCATCCAAAAAAGAAGGCAGACGAACCGGCTTTCTGATCTTAAAATCGATCAGCATCCACGAGGTTGTGGCAACGCCTATTTGATTTCCTTTTTGATCTAATATCACAAAATCCCGCAAAGCAAACAGCGTGTCTTTTTGAGATGGCCATGTTTCAACGCGTACGATCTCGTTCCAGAAGGGATACTTTTCCATCCGGATGTGAACCCGTGATACTACCCAGGTCATGCCCAGCCGATCCAAATCCGTTTTGGCGACTTTTAACGCAGCGGCGTGATTGGAAGCGGATTCCTGCAAATAATCGAATATGGTTTGAACAGACGCCCTTCCGTCCGGTCCCGCCTCGTAAGCGCGGACTTTAAATTCTTCCACCCACAAAAGGTCTTTATTTTCTCTCATTTTAAAACTCCTTCGGGTCTTTCCGTTTATTCGTCCGAAACGGATAAATTTATTCAAATTAAATATTAGTTCAAAATTTGAAAACATATTATTACCCGGAATCGGATTTTCGGGAAAGGTTTTTTCTTTGTTTTTAATTTTACGTATATTTCGTTTCTGAAATCAACGGCTGACAAATCAGGAGCGTGTAATCTGATGCGGGTTAAAATATTAAAAAAAGAGCGCCTGCTTGATGATTTTTTCAAAGTTGACGGCGCCGAATTGATCCATGAGAAGTTCGACGGCGCATGGAGTCCCGTTGTGCGCCGACTTAACCTGGAACGCGGTGAAGCCGTCGCGGTGCTTATCTATTTACGCGACAAAGATTCGTTTGCGCTTATCCGGCAATTTCGCTATGCGGTGTACGAAGCGGGCGAAGAGGGCTGGATCGACGAAATTGTAGCCGGCGTATTGGACGACGAATCTCCCGAAGAATGCGCCCGCCGCGAATGCATCGAAGAAGCCGGTTATGAGATCGATGTGCTTGAACCCGTGGCAACTATTTTTGTCAGCCCGGGAATCACCACCGAAAAAATCCACATTTACATCGGCTATTGCGATCAAAGCCATCGTAAACACAAAGGCGGCGGATTGGAAAGCGAAAACGAAGATATTCGGGTTATCGAGTGGACCCGGGAGCAGGCTCTGAAAAAATTAATGAACAAAGAAGTTGAGGACGGCAAAACGGTTCTTGCTTTGCAATATTTCTTTTTAAAAGAACTGATGAGCAATAAAAAATAACGCCTCCGTTTTCCGCCTTCCCTTTTATCCGAAATAAAAAAGAGCTCCTCACAAAAGAATTTTCTTTTTTTCATTGATGCTGATTTTTTATTTTTTTATCTTTCGTTCAATTTTTCGGAGATGGGATTCACAACTAATTATTTGGTTAGAAGGGAAGATTTAATGGAAACAAACGGCAGGGTCTGTTCAAACCTATTGGAATCGATCGGCAACACGCCTTTGGTAAAACTCAACTTTGTAACGCAGGGATTAAAAGCCAACATCTACGCCAAACTGGAATTTATGAATCCGGGCGGCAGCGTTAAAGATCGTATCGCGAAATACATGGTCGAAAAAGCGGAAAAAGAAGGGCGTTTGAAACCCGGTTACACGATTATTGAAAATTCTTCCGGCAACACAGCCATCGGACTTGCCATGGTCGCCATTCAGAAGGGTTATCAATGCAAAATTGTCATTCGGGATTCTACCAGTCCCGAAAAAATCAGAATGCTCCAACATTTGGGCGCCGAAACCATTTTGGTCGATGCGTCGCTTCCTCCGGAAGATAAATTTTCTTACAACAACTACGCGCAATATTTAGCGGAGCGCACTCCGAATTCCGTTTACATCGATCAGCACAACAATCTCGACAATAACGAAGCGCATTACATGACCACAGGTCCCGAAATCTGGAAACAGATGAACGGAAAAATAGATTATCTGGTTTGCGGCATCGGAACCGGCGGAACGCTGTTTGGCGCGGGACGCTATTTAAAAGAGCAAAATCCCCAAATCAAACTTATCGGCATCGATCCGGTGGGATCCGTTTTTTACGAATACTTCAAAAACAAGATGAAAATTCGTCCCTCGCGTTATAAACTGGAAGGGCTGGGAGACGAATTTATTCTTAAAACCATTGAGTTCGAACTCTTGGACGACATGTATCAAATTGACGACGCCACCGCTTTTGAATACAGCAGAAGATTGGCAAAAGAAGAAGGCATTATCGCCGGAGGGTCGAGCGGCGCGAATTTGTACGGCGCCGTTCGTCTGGCTGAAGAGATCGATTTGCCGGTTAACATCGTGACCATTTTTCCCGATTCCGGCTTTCGTTACATGAGCAGCATTTTTTCCTGAGGCGCTTTTACGATGATTAAATCCTTTTTAGAAGCCTGCCGGGCAAATCATTTGAATTGCCGGCAGAATATTAAGCTCTCAGATTACACCACTATTCGGGTGGGAGGACCCGCCCGTTTCTTTATCGAGGCGAAAAACAGCGACGAACTTTTGGCAGGTATCCGAATCGCCGATGAATTCGGAATTCCGTTTAAAATTCTGGGAAACGGCAGCAATGTCATTTTTTCCGATTCCGGTTATTCGGGAGTGATCATTCATAATTCCGGCGGCAGGTGGAAAATCGTCGAACATTCGGCGCAGGATTGCGGTAAAGACGAGTCTTCGTTAAAAATTGAAAGGCGCGGAGAAGATTATTCGGAATTTCAAACCACAGATCGCGCCAAACCGGCTTCGACCGTAATAATTCGCGCCGATTCCGGGATGCGTCTGTCTTTGCTAATGAACGAGCTTTTGCGTCACGGTATCAGCGGACTGGAATGGTTTTCGGGCATTCCGGCTACTGTCGGCGGAGCCGTTTACATGAATATCCACGGCGGACCAAATTATTTCGGGAATTTAATTCATCGCGTCGCGCTTTTTGCAAACAATAAATTAAAAACCGTAAACCGCGATTATTTTCGCTTCGATTACGATTACAGCATTCTTCACGAAACGGGCGAAATAATTATCTGGGCGGAGTTGTGTCTCGAACGGGGAAATACTGAAAAAGCGAAGGCGCTTATGAAAAAATGGACGCGTTTTAAAAGCGCCCAACCGCAAAGATCGGCGGGTTGTATTTTCCAAAACCTGACCGCGCAGGAACAACAATCGCTTAACCTGCCCACGCCGTCGGCGGGTTACTTTATCGACAAGGTGCTGAATTTGAAAGGTTACCGGATCGGCGACGCCGTCATTTCTCCCTCCCACGCCGCTTTTATTGAAAATCTTGGAAAGGCGACCGCGGACGAAATCGTTCGTTTAATCAATTACGTCGTTAAAGAAGCCAAATCAAAAACCGGAATCGACCTCAGGCTGGAAGTCGAGCTGATCGGTGATTTTAAAGACAAAAGCTGAAAGGGAAACATCATGGCAAAATTCAGGATCGAAGGCGGACATCCGTTAAGCGGAACAATTAAGACCGCGGGCAATAAAAACGCGGCTTTGCCGATCATCGCCGCCGCCGCGCTTACCGCCGAAACCTGTGTGCTGAAAAACGTGCCGGAAATCCGTGATGTGCACGCAATGTTAAACTTGCTGCGGAATCTCGGTAAAACGGTTACGCGGGTAGAGCCTTCGGTTTACGAAATCAGCGGACACATTCAGGGCAATCGCCTTACGCGGGAATTAGCCGGAAACCTGCGGGCTTCTATTTTGTTGATCGGGGGACTTTTGCCCGTTACCAAAGAAGTTGTTCTTCCTCCGCCCGGCGGATGCGTTATCGGTCGGCGG
>JAADIP010000213.1 GCA_013151275.1 Calditrichota bacterium
AAATGCCAAAGGGATTGCCAATAGTCTGAATCCCGACACCTGGCCTGAATTCTGGCTTGATCGCATGGATGACACGCAAGATCCCGGATGGCCCGGAAGCTGGGACGGTTATCTGGGCAAAAATAAATTTATCGATGGGCAGGAAATCTATTACAAAATGAGCGACAATCTTTATGACCGATATGATTATTATCCGGATAGCACCGATTCCACCAGGAAAGGATTGGGATTGGTTATTAAGTGCCGGGCGTTAGAGTTCACGGATCAACCATGGGAAGACGTTGTTTTTCAAATTTATAAAATTAAAAACGATGGCACCAAGCCTTTGACAAAAATATGTTTTACTTTTGGCGTCTCCGATTTTATAGGCGGTGACGGAGATTCGCAAGACGATCTGACAAATTTTGATCTCTCAAAAAACCTTTTTTGGGCTTATGATCTTGACGGCATTGCACCGACATTCGGCTCGGATAAGGTCGGCATGTTAGGAGTGGCTTTTCTCCGAACGCCAAATAAAACCGATAGCAAAGAACCATTGGGAATTACAAGCATCAATGTGACACGTGCCGGATCGCTATTTCTTTATGACGATGAAAAAAATTGGAATAATTATTTTATGATTCCGAATATTTATTACGATCCTGCATCGTTGACCTACGGAGAATATGACTACTGGCTCTCAAGCGGATATTTCTCTCTTCAACCAGGTGAAAATGCCGAATTCATTATAGCCATACTTCTTGCAAATGGCAGCACTGTTTCGGAACAGTTGTCAAATTTAAACATCAAGTTGAAGAACGCTAAAAGATTAATGAATAGCGGTTTTTCATTTGATAAATTTAAAGTAACACTTGATTCTCCTGTTTCCGGCACAGAATTATCCGGCAATACCGAAATCAGGTGGCATACTTCCAAAGATTCGGGAAATGTCACAATATATCTCTACTATTCAGATGATTACGGAGAAAACTGGAATTTTCTCCATGAAGACCATGAAAATTCAGGCTCGTTTTTATGGGATACGAACACGATGGACGACGGCATATTAAATTTGATCAAAATATATGCATTAACAGATAACGGCGTGGCTAAATATGAACATGAAATCCCGTTTACCATTAATAATCCGGATAAAAATGCTCCGCCGCAAATTGTTATCCTTTCACCCGCACAAAATGATCGGATTTATGGCGAGTATGGTCTTCGATGGATAGCCGGCGACGCAGACGGAACAAATTATACGGTAAACTTCTATTACCGACCCTCAGAGGATTCCCAATGGATACCGCTTGCCGTTAACCTGACTAAATCAGACACTACTTATAATTGGAACACAAAAATTTTACCAAACGGTACAACTTATCAGATACTTGGAGAAATTATTTCCGACTCAGATACTACAAAAACTCAAATATCGGGAATTACCATTTCAAACGAACGGGCAATATATGACATTTCTGATTACGCAACAATCCGGAGAAAAACTATCGGGACAGGCTCTGTTGAAATACATGTGGTAAATCCCGGGAAAATTACAGGCGACGAATATAAATTACAATTTGATTATATAAATAATGACTCGCAACTTGTTTATAATGTTTTTGATCTTACCAAAAACTTACAAAAAATTAAAAATGCGATCCAAGTGGACGGAACGGTTGAAGGACCCTATTTTGACGGGATAAGGTTGTTTATTCATAACGATCCGTTAGCGTTAAACGAGGAGCTCAGCGGCTGGAATAATCCCGATGTTTTGCCTTTTCAATTTAAAGTTTTCCATGATATTGATGAATATGGAGAAAAACGAGCTGCCGATTATTTATTTGTCTTTGGTGATGTAGGTGTCGATACATCTACGGCAGGATTTGTCGGCAAAACATATTTTAAAGCCATTCCCGTGAACGTAAAAATTTTTAACATCACGGAAAATAAAAATATAGATTTTGTCTTTATTGAAAATGATTTAACTGACGGAAGCGGGAAGTTTACAACAACAGGTTATCTAAGAGATTATATTTTGCTCCTGGAAAAAAACAAGGAGGATTCGCTTGTTTACACTTATCAGGTTTCCTTGAAAGATGCAGACGGCTATCGTTTCCCTGCCAAAGGAGATACTTTATCTATTTACCAATTCAAACCATTTTTGCAAGGCGACTCTTTATTGTTCTCTACAGACGAACTTATGTCAATTAAAAGAAATCAGGAATTCCTTCCGGATAATTTTTCATTAAAGCAAAACTATCCAAACCCGTTTAATTCAAGCACAACTATAGAATTTAATCTTAATAAATCAAATAAAGTAATTATTGACGTTTACAACGTGTTGGGGCAAAAAGTTACCACCCTGGTAAACAAGAAACTCAAACCGGGGCATTATGCAATTCAATGGGAACCGATTAATTGTTCAACAGGAATTTATTTCTTGGAATTTCGAACGCTAAATATAACTAAAGTAAGGAAAATGCTATATATCAAATAAAATTTGTGTATCAAAATATAGCTGTTGGTTATCGGAAAATTAGCGAAGGGAAAGATGGCTGCATAATTTAATTCTTAAAACTATTCAAAGCACAAAATTGTCATTAAATTTGTGATTTAGGAATTAGATTAAACAAAAGCAATTGTAACTTTCCTGAAAATATTTTTTTCAGTAAATCCAAACAATAAACCACGCGTTTTAAAATTTATAGTCTATTCCCAGGCGTAAATTTCCCATTCCGAATCCGATTTCCAGTCCGGCTGCCAATTGAGGCGTAGTAATACCTCCCGCCCAGGGCAAGTCCGAAAACAATCCCGCCGTAAGCGCTGCTTCTGCCCGGCGCTAAGCTACCCGGTTTGGAAGTCACATCGATATTCAACCCCAAATTAGCGACGCAATAGGTATCGATATTTTGCCGATTAAAAAAATCGACATGCCAAAAAGCCGAACCGAGTAACAAGTAATTTTGATACGAATAATTGCCCCATAAAGGTTCAAATTCGGAATAAGAAGAATAACCGAACGAACCGCCGAGACCGAGGCTGTTCGGCAATCCCTCGATCTTAATTACGTTGTCTTTAAAGCCGTATTCGCCGTTCACGACAAATCCGATATTCGAACCAAATACAGAACCCAAAGCCAATTTTAACCCGATAATTCTGTCTCCGGCTTTTAAAAGGGGCACTGCCTGATCTTCCGCCCTTCCCTGCTGAAACATGAACAATACAATTGCCAAAACCGCAAACCGACTCAACTTCAAATTATTCCTGAAAAACATCGAAAACACTCTCCTCCCGATCATTCTATTCTTCCAAAATCTTTTCAATTTGTTTTAATTCCGTGTCCGAAAACGAAAGGTTCTGCAACGCGCCCGCACAGTCATCCACCTGCTCAACCCTGCTCGCACCGATCAAAGCCGAAGTAACTACCGGATGGCGCAACACCCAGGCAATTGCCATCTGAGCTAACGATTGTCCGCGTTCTGCGGCAATGTTATTAAGTTTACGGATTTTTTCGATTCTTTCCGCAGTAAGGTCGTCTTTTTGTAAAAATCCGTGAGGTTTGGCGGCGCGGGAATCCGGCGGAATATCCCGCAAATATTTATCGGTCAGCATGCCCTGAGCCAGGGGCGAAAAAACAATACAGCCAATCCCCTCCTGATTCAGAACCTTGAGCAATCCGTTTTCAATCCAACGATCAAACATGTTGTACTTTGGCTGATGAATCAGGCAGGGCGTTCCCAATTCCTTTAAAATTTCAGCCGCTTTTCGGGTTTGTTCGTGCGTGTACGATGAAATCCCGACATAAAGCGCGCGACCGCTGCGGACAATGTAATCCAAAGCGCCCATGGTCTCTTCCAACGGCGTTTCAGGATCGGGACGGTGATGATAAAAAATGTCCACATAATCCAAGCCCATGCGCTTTAAACTTTGATCGAGACTCGCCAGCAGATATTTGCGCGAACCCCACTCTCCGTACGGTCCGGGCCACATGTAATAACCGGCTTTGGTCGAAACGATCAGTTCATCGCGATAGGATTTCAGATCGTCTTTTAAAATTCGTCCGAAATTTTCTTCAGCCGATCCGGGAGGCGGACCGTAATTATTCGCAAGATCGAAATGGGTGATTCCCAGATCAAAGGCGCGGTGAAGTATTTTGCGCGCGTTTTCAAGCGCATCCACTCCGCCGAAATTATGCCACAAACCGAGAGACACTGCCGGTAATTTTAGTCCGCTGCGTCCCGCACGACGATAAAGCATCGAATCGTAACGTGAATCAGACGGTATGTAACTCAAGACGATCCCCTTTCCGTTCGGTTATTTTTGTGGGTATTAAAATAGAAATTTTTTGCAAAAATGCAATTTTATTCATCAAAAAATAGCATTTTCCTTTCGGCGTGTTTAATTTAAACGGCGAATAAGAAAAGGACTTGTCATGAAAATTCTCCGGCTTGTTTTTTCACTTTTGTTTATCGCCTGCGCGCAGCCCGATTTTAATTTGCGGTTCGAAAAAGCGGCGGACAATCTTCAATTTCCCGAAGGTCCCGCCTGGGACGGCGGGCAGCACGTTTATGTTTCCAACTGCTACGGCGGATGGATTACCGATATTCAGAAAACCGGAGTGGATACCTTTGCTGTCGCGGATTCGTCAAAATCCTGTTTCCGGCAAACCAACGGACTCGCCTTTAACCGGGACGGCTTTCTTTACGCCTGCGATTTCGGAACGGGCGCCATCATCCGATTCAATCCGTCCGGGCAGTGTGAAGTGGTTGTGGACGGATTCAAAGGGCAACGCTTTAACCGACCCAATGATCTGGCTTTTGCTCCGGACGGCAGCCTCTATTTTACCGATCCCAAATCGTACGATCGACAAAATCCCGACGGCAAGGTTTACCGTTATCAGTTTGAGAATGACAGCGTTCAGCTTGTTGCCGATCATTTGTGTTTTCCCAACGGCATCGCCTTTTCCGCCAACGGACGCTGGGTTTACATCGCGGAATCAGCCAAGGAGCGGGTGCTGAAGTTCCACCTGTCCAAAGACGGCTTGTTAACCGAACGAACGGTGTTTGCGAACATGCCAGGCGGGGATCCCGACGGCATCGCTGTGGATAAAAAAGGCAATGTTTATGTGGCGCATTTCGGCGGCGGAAAGATTATTGTTTTTGACGCCCACGGAAATCAAATTGCCGCTATTCCCGTTCCCGGTAAAAAGCCGTCCAATTTGGAATTTGCCGGAAAGGATTTAAAAACATTGTACGTAACCGAAGACGAAACCAATGCCGTTTATCGCGCCCGCGTTCCCTTTGCCGGATTGCCTTTGTTCCACCAAACAAAACCGTAATATCATGGAAAAGAAACTGTTAGTGATCATATTTTTAAGTGTTTTTTCGGGGGTGAATCTTATGGCGGCTTCTGCCAACGATTCCCTGGATATTGCCCGCTTGTTGCCCGAATCCGTCAACGGTTGGAGGCAGCAGGGTTCCGATGAAATTTACAATCGCGACAATCTTTACGAATTTATTGACGGCGGCGCAGAGCTTTATCTTTCTTACGGTTTTCAAAAACTTTTACACCGCAATTTTACGCGCCCAGATTTTCCCGATATTATAGCGGATATTTTCGATATGGGTTCTTCCGCAAACGCCTTCGGTATTTTTATGCACTCCCGCGGAAAAGCGGATTCCGCCTTCGGGCAGGGTTCGGAGTACATTCAGGGATTTTTGAATTTCTGGAAAGGAAAATACTACGTCACCATTCTCACCATGGAAGAAACGCCCGAAAGCAAACAGGCTGTTCTTAAGCTGGGCAAATTTATCGATTCGCAAATAAAACAACGCGGGTCTCTGCCTCAATTGATTAAATTGCTGCCGGACAAGGGATTAAAAGAATCCTCGATCCGCTACTTTCATCATTACATCTGGATTAACAGCCAAATTCGTCTTTCCGATGAAAATATTCTAAAAATCGACGATAAGGTTGAAGTCGCGGCGGCAAAATACAACGAGGGATCGACTCTGCTTATCGTTCACTACCCCGATGCGCAAAAGGCTGAAAAAGTCTGGCAAAATCTCAAAGAAAATATTTTTCCCGATCTGAAAAAATCCGCAATTATTAAACATAGAGACAAATGGCTTTTCATCAAGCCGGAAAACGCGTACCTTGTTTTGATCGGCAACGCTTCACCGGAACCGCTTTCCGAGCTAATGAAGTCGGTTTTGCGGAATATCCGTCAGAAACAGACCCGCTGACACTCCCGCTTTTTTCGATTCACTTTCCGATTTAAATCTAAAAAATCAATCGGAGGTTTTAAAATGACGAAAAAAATTTCCCGCAGAAGATTTCTCAAAGCCGGAGCCGCGGCTGCTCTTTCTTTCGGCTTTAATCAAACCCTGTTTTCCCGAACTCAATCCGTTAAAAAATCACGCGTGATACTAATCCGCGACGAGGGTTTGTTCACCGCCGGGGGAAAGCTAAACGCCGGGGTCGTGCGTAAAATGCTGGATGAGGCGATTTTGCAACTGACCGGACAGAAAGAAATAAAATCCGCCTGGCAAAAAATGATTTCGCCCGACGATATTGTGGGAATAAAATCCAATGAATGGCGTCCGTTACCCACTCCGCCCGAAGTGGAAAGCGCAATCCTTCAACGGATTAAAGAAATCGGCGTTCCCGAAAAAAATATTTCCGTTCAGGATCGCGCGGTGCTGGGCGATCCGGTTTTCAAAAGGGCTACCGCGTTGATCAATGTGCGTCCCATGCGCACCCACGCCTGGGCGGGCGTCGGCAGTTTGATTAAAAATTACATCATGTTTGTGGACAAACCGTCGGATTACCATCCCGATTCCTGCGCCGATCTGGCAACCATCTGGAAACTCCCGATTGTGAGGGGAAAAACGCGGCTCAATATTTTAGTGATGTTCACGCCGCTGTTCCACGGAATCGGTCCGCACCATTTCAATTCTAAATACACCTGGCGTTACAACGGACTTTTGGTCGGTTTCGATCCTGTGGCTGTGGATGCCACGGGCGTCCGAATCATTCAGGCAAAAAGAAACGCTTATTTCGGAGAAGAACGTCCCATCGATCCGCCGCCCAAGCACATTTTTTTAGCCGAAACCCGGCACCTCTGGGAACGGCTGATGCGCGAAAAATCGAATTAATCAAGCTGGGCTGGCAAAAAGGGATATTGATTTAGAGGGGGAATGGGTTAAGCGGGGGATAGTTACTGGTCGCTTGTCTCTGGTTGCCGGTTACATATTCGTTAAGCGTTAAGGGTGTAATCGTATAAGTGGAACCGGTTGCTCGTCACGCATTACTGCCTTGTTAAATATCGATTTATTCTGAATTTAAGACCCCCCCTTTTAATTTCCCCCCTTTGAACGCCGAAGGCAAGGGGGGCTTTAATCAAATAGCACAGTATCTGAATTTCAGGATATTTTTAATTTCTGCCATTCGGTCATTCTAATTTGTTTCGGATTTCGGATTTACGATTTTCCTCTTAAATCTACTTTGTTACTTTTTTACTCATTACGCGTCACGCATTACGGCTTTGTTACTCTCCGCTCCCTGAGCCTGTCGAAGGGAGCCTGTCTATTTCTTTGTCACT
>JAADIP010000089.1:0-21067 GCA_013151275.1 Calditrichota bacterium
TGGCAATCTTTTTATCGCGGAAATCAAACAGTTTTTTCTTAAACGGTTTAACGAAAAACGAATCCACTTCAAAAATATGCGGTCTGGAATCATCTTTGCCGTACGCCTTATTGCCCCTTAATTTCGAAAACGACACGCCCAACTTAGCCTTTTCCACGCCGGAAAAAAGCTCGATCCGATAGGCGGGGTTGCTTAATCCGTACCTGGAAAGATTCTTGGGATTTTCCGCGGCGACCGATTTAATCCGTCCGTAGCGCAATTTATTCAGCACGGCGTTAATGGTGCTGTTCTCCCCGGCTGTTTCAACAGGCTCGGTAATTTTCCAGTCGCTGCCCTCTTTAACAAAGCGGAATTTTCCGTAGGGATTTTTAAGCGTGAATTCTTTGATTTTTTCCGATTTAAAATGAATTACTTTTTTATCCCGCCAATCGAATAGAGACTTATCCGTATTGTTTTTAACGGTGCTGGCGACAATAACGATCTCCGAATCGTTTTTGGTCACATAGACGTTAGAGCCGACCGCTGTTTTATCGCCGATTTTAAGCCACTTTTCATCCATGCCCTTGCCGGAAAATTTTACTTTGATGCTGCGCTCGCCCAAGCCGTAAGAGCCCAGTTCGTTTGAAGCGGCTTTGAACGTGCGGATTTTTTTGGTATTTGTCAGGCTGTACAGCAAAGAATTAACGGGCGATTCATCAGCCATTGTTTTTACGGGTTGCAGAATATTCCATGTATCTTCCGTTTTTTTGAATTCAAACGTCTTGCCGTTTTGCTCGATGATAATATGGTCAATGCTGTCCTTTTTGACATTGAACAGCTTTTCGGCAATCGCTTTTTCTTTTTCTCTTTGTTCGCCGCCCTTAATTTCGTAAAAATACACATAGGCTCCAAGGGCGATGGCGACAATAATAAGAATAATCGTATTGCGCATTTCCGTAATCTCTCCTCCAGCTTAGGATAACTTTTCTAACGTATCGCCTTTTATTAAAGAGGAAGGATCGCTCCTCCCTCTCCGATTACCGGTTCCGACGAATGAAGATAACCACTCCCAGAATAATCACAAGCAAAGGAATGGCGATCACAACCAAATAGAACAAGCCCTTAACATCCGCCTGCGTCATTGTTAAACGACGGTCATCCACCTCTTTGGGACGAATGGAAATCAGGTCTTCTTCTTCCGCCAGATAATTTACTGTATTCAGGAATAAATTGCGGTTGCCCTGATTTTTGAAGAATCCGTTCTTGGCGAAATCGGAATCGCCAAAAATAACCAGAACCGTTTTGCCTTTGCTTCCCGATTTTTCAACCACAACGCCGAGGGTAATGGGACCCTTCTTGTCCTTTTCGGGATCGTAAGCAACCTTGCCGTTTTGATAATCGGTGTCAGCCCAGCTATTACCCGAAGTTTTCAACAATTCCGTTATTTTAAATCCGTCCTTGTCTTTCATGGGCGTTACCGAGCAGGCTAAGGGATAGAAGGTCATTATATTGAAATCTTTGGTGATTTGATTATTCGAATCGTATTTAGTGACCAACGGCATTCCCGGACCCGCGCCGAATAATTGTCCCATGCCGCTCACATCGATGACCATGTCGTTTCCGATCATCACGCGGTATTTAGCCGCAAAATCGGCAATATCGGAGGGATGCTCCGGATCGACCATTAACAACAGTTTTCCGCCGTTATCCAGATACTTTTTAATACTGTCCAGTTCGCCGGGGAAAAAATTGGTTTTTGGTCCCACAATGGCAAGAACCGTGCAGCTATCGGGAACATTCTTGCTGCGCACCAGATTGAGTTCTCTGACAAGGTAATTTTCTTTTTTGATCGCATCCACCGCGTTTTTGTAACCTTCGGCGGATTCGTCGTTAATCGAACGCTCGCCGTGACCGGTTAAAAAGTAAATTACTTTTTCCTTATCGCGGGTAACTTTAATGATCGCATTGGTAATATTTGCCTCGGTCATCTTTTCGACCAATTCTTTTTTCAATCCCGACTCCACAGCCAGCGTTCCGTATTTGCGGATGCCGTATTGTTTCGCCACTTCCGGTCGCTCGTCCGGATCGATAAACTGGTAGGTTAAATGCGAAGAACGATAGTTGTACTCATCCAGTAAGTCGCGGGCGCGCCTCTGTTCGGAAGTTTTAAAGAAGGCGGTAATTTTTACGTCCTTCTTCAAATTATCCAGAATTTTTATCGTTTGATCGGAAAGGCTGTACAAATTGGTAGAAGTCCAGTCAAAGCGGAAATGCCGCCGCGTGGTGATGAATGCCAGCATGGCAATAATAGCCAACACAACGATAACCTGCAAAGTTACGTTGGAACCGT
This sequence comes from Calditrichota bacterium, assembly GCA_013151275.1. GTDB lineage: Bacteria > Calditrichota > Calditrichia > Calditrichales > Calditrichaceae > Caldithrix. The sequence goes on from JAADIP010000089.1 coordinate 2,330, forward strand.
ATTTTAACGAACGTTTGGATACCGCCTTTTCTCTGTTTTTGTAAAAAACGAATCCGAAATATCCCAGCCCGATTATTCCCAACAGCAATAATACCCAGTGATAAACCTGCCAGACCTGACTGATGGAATACCAGATAAGGGCGGCAAAAACGAACACGATTCCCACAATCCCGATGATATTATCTAACTTTTTCATTTTTTTCATGTCTCCGTTTATTTGTCTCCAACTGACCAAAGCCCGTTATCAGGCTCTCCATTTAACAGATTCAACCATCTTTAACGAGAAATAGAGTCCGATAAAACAGAACAGGAGGTAATAGGCAATGTGGCTGGTATCCACCACTCCCTGCGCAAAGTCTTCGAAATGGTTGATGATGGAGATGTAGCCAAGAACCGATTTTATGGTTGATGAAGCGAAATTGGCTCCCCAACCTACCACCCAAAGCAACAGCGAAAGTCCGAATCCTCCGATGGCTGCGATGATCTGGTTTTCGGTGGTTGTGGAGATAAACAAACCGACGGAAATAAACGCCGAACCCAAAAAGAATAAGCCGATGTATCCCGAAAGAACCGGCAGAAATTCGGGATCGCCGTAGATGAACAGCAAAGATTGAAAAAACATGGTCGGGATTAACAGAACCACGTAAAACGCCACGCCAGCCAAAAACTTGCCCAAAACAATCTGAGTGGGCGTAATGGGCGTTGTGTAAAGTAATTCCACCGTTCCCAGACGTTTTTCTTCGGAATACAAACGCATGGTAATGGTCGGCAGGGTGAACAAAGAAATCAAAGCGATATTCCAGAAATAGGGTCGGATTAGCATCAGATTAACGTTGAATTTTTGCGGCGCCATTCCGTATTGCTGGGCGCGGATGGTGTCCATAAAACTCGCTTCCACAAAACTGGAAAGATAAAGGTAAAAGAATACTCCCGTTAACGCCGTGAAAAGCGCCAGAATAACGTAGGCGATGGGAGAATAAAAAAACGATTTGAATTCTTTTTGAAATATGGCTAATGTCGCTCTCATTTTCAGGCAACCTCCTCTTTTGTGGTGAGATGCAGGAATATTTCCTCAAGAGTAAAGCGTTCGGTTGAAAGTTCCAATAAACCGAGCCCGTTGTTTACCACGGCTTTGGCTAAATCTTTTCGGATATCTTTCTCGCTTTCAACCACTACTTCACGAATCAAATCATCTTTCTTTGCGGCAAAATCCAATTTCTGAATGTCCGAAATGGGTTGAAGCGCCTGTTTAATGGAATCTTCGTTTCCTTCTATCAACAGCGTAATGCGCTGCACGCCGCGAAGACGATTGGTCAGGTTTTCCACGGTGTCTTCCGCAACAACCTTGCCTTCGTTAATAATGACCACGCGTTCACAGGTCTGTTCGATTTCCGGCAGAATATGCGAAGACAGGATTACCGTATGGTCGCCCTTCAGATTTTTAATCAACTGACGGATTTCAATAATCTGCTTGGGGTCCAATCCCACGGTCGGCTCGTCCAAAATTACGATTTGCGGATTATTGATTAAACTCTGCGCCAGTCCCACGCGCTGTTTGAAACCCTTGGAGAGCTTGCCGATAATGCGGTCGCGCACATCGCCGATACTTGCTTTTTCCACCACGGTATCGACTTCGGACTTGATTCGTTTTTTCTCAACACCTTTAATTTTACTGACAAAGGTCAGATAATCGTCCACTGTCATGTCTGTGTACAATGGCGGGTTTTCGGGCAGGTAGCCGGTAATTTTGCGGATTTCCAGACTTTCATCGAAGATGTCGTATCCTCCCACTTTAGCCGATCCGCTTGTCGGAGGCATGTAGCAGGTTAAAATACGCATGGTTGTTGTTTTACCCGCCGCGTTAGGACCCAACAATCCCAGAATTTCACCTTTGTTTACGTGAAAAGTGACGTCTGAAATGGCGCGCTTTTCACCATAGTAACGAGTTAATCCTTTGACGTCTATCAAGGTTCAATCCTCCTCTTTTGATCTCTCACCATTTCATTATCTATCGTTAATGTTCGAATCTTCTTCCGGCGAATTATTTTCAACCTCCGGCAAAGCCTTTTTCCGTTCGGAATTTTCGCTCACAACGGTTTCTTCCGTTTCCTCTGCCTGAGGCTCATTGAAAACGATCTTGGTCTGCTCGATAAAATCGACGGCTTCGGTTTTTATTCGTTCGATCTCTTCGTCCGTCGGAATGTGTTTGGCAAATTTGATCAAATCGCAAACCGTCAGAATATCCGTCAGCGTATCGAACAAGTCTTTTTGTTCGATTTGATCGGTCAGATCGCCAAGAATTTCCGCCGTTGTTTCTTCCATCGCCGAGATAAAGTACCGATTTTCAAGATAGGTCCGGATAATCTCGGACAAGCGGCTAAAAAATTCTTTATACTCACGGTTTTCCAGAAAATCGCCGGCGTAAAGTTCCCGCAGCGCTTTTAACGCCGTTTCATGGGCGGGAGGCGGCGGGGGCGGCGGAACAAACAGATAACCTTTTTCCTGTTTGCGCTTCCACAAACGGTAGCCCCAAAAAACAAGACCGGCTGCCAACAAAACAATTCCGGCGATCATCAGCCAAAAACGATAATTAAAAGGAATTTCGGCGGGCGGTTTGATGTCTTTTAACTCGGGCGTTTTTTCGCCTTTCAATAAACTCTTTACGTAAATATCAATCGCCGGCGCTTCGATAATTGCGGGCAAGGTGGTCGTGTCAGAGGTAAAATAGGCGACCGGATACGGCGGAATGGTGAACTTGCCGGTATCGTAAACCGATATTACATAGTCGTAACGCTCGATAATATGGTCATCCTTTTCTACGGGTTCATGAAATTTGTAATCTTTGATTTCGAACGATCCCAGGTTTATTCCCTGCCCGGGCTGAATCACCCGCACATTTTTCTGCCGGTCGATGATAATGGAATACAAAATGTGATCGCCGACGGTAATGACCGCAGTATCCACCTGCGCCTTTACCTCAATCAACGAAGACCGATCGGCGACGGCGTTTGTGTTAAAAACGAATAAAAAGCTCCACAATATCAGAACGATTGCAATTCCTTTTTTCATCATTTAATCCGCTGATCGTAAATTTTCACGTTTTCAGCCTGCATCAGCCGCTCCGCCAATTCCTGATAGGCTTTTTGCTGCTTTTCCATAAGTAAATCCTGAGCCGCCTGATTTTTAACTTCATCGAATGATTTCTGCCGAATCACCTTGCCGTCTTTGTCTTTTTCCACATACTTCTCTTTATTAGCCTTGTAATAAAGCTCAACCTCTTCCGGTTCAATTTTTACCTTGGAAGCCAGTTCCTGCTGCAACAACTTATTTGCCATCAATGATTTCTTCGCCTGAAAAACGCCTTCAATCACATCTTTGTCTTTGTCCAGACCCTTGCGTTTTGCCGATTCATAAAGCAGATCCTGCAGAATCAACTGCTGCAGCAATTCTTTTTTCTTTTCGCGATTCTGAAATTGATCCTGCAAATAAGGCGGCATTTTACCGATTTCGAAATCAAGATCGCCCTGCGTTATTTTGCGCGAACCGATTTCCGCCAAAACCGCTCCGGGACGGCTTTTGTGCACCTGACTGGTATCCAGGGCGGCTTCGTTTTCCATTACGCGCACCGCATCCTGCGAACGCTCTAACCTCTCCAGACAGGCAACGATTTTTTTGCTCACATCATTTTGCAATTTGCTCTGCGGATAGAGATACTTGACTTTAAAATAGTATTCCAGCGCCTTTTCGTAATCGTTCAATCGCTCAAAATAGATATTGCCGATGGTGTAATAGGTATTTGCCTGCCGCCCGGCTTCCAAATTGTAATCATTAATGTATTGCAGATACTGATCCACCGCAGCCTGGTACAAGCCGTTGTTGTAATAAGCGTTCGCCAACTGCAAACTGGCGTCTTCGCTGATTGCCGTTTGCTTTTTCTGATTGCCGCAAGCGGTTATTCCCAAAGTTACAATTACCAAACCAAGTATTAATCGGCGCATAAGCTAATTTTACTCCCTGTAAAAATCACATTGCCAAACGCCTGGCGCGCATTTTAAAGAATTTATTTATCGGCTCCACATAGGATTGATCCGTAAAAATATTGATATGATCAATTCCGATGGATTGAAAGAGATTTTTTAAGCGTTGCTGCTGATCGGTCGCCTTTAAATGGAAATCGTTGCGCACCTGCGCGCTGGTGGTGTCGATCACAATCGTTTCTCCGGTTTCGGCGTCTTCCAGCTCTATCATTCCGGCGTCAGGCAGGGCAACTTCCCGCGGATCGGTAATACTGATGGCGATGACATCGTGTTTTTTATTGGCGATTTGCAGCGACCGTTTAAAATCTTCAGCCAAAAAGTCGGAAATTAAAAACACAGTGCTTTTTCGTTTGATTACGCGGCTTAAAAATTCCAGCGCTTCGTTGATATTGGTTGTCGCTTCGCGGGGCTTGTAAAAAAGAATTTCACGAATAACGCGTAAAACGTGCGTTTTACCCTTTCGCGGAGGAATGAATTTTTCGATTTGATCGGAAAAAATGATCAAGCCGACTTTATCGTTATTCTTGATTGCCGAAAACGCCAGCACCGCGGAAAGCTCCGCCGCCACTTCACGCTTAAATTGAGTCGCCGTTCCGAAATTACCGCTTGAGCTCACATCCACCAAAAGCATTACCGTCAGCTCGCGTTCCTCTTCGAAAATTTTGATGTAAGGATGCCCCATCCGCGCCGAAACGTTCCAGTCGATCAGGCGCACATCATCTCCGGGTTGATATTCGCGTACTTCGGCAAACTCCATTCCGCGCCCTTTGAAAACCGAATGGTATTCTCCGGAGAACACCTCGTTAACCACATTGCGCGTGGAAATTTCAATTTGTTTTACTTTTTTTAACAGATCACGGGGTATCGGTTCTTCTTTGCCGGTATTCATCATTTGTCTGGTGCTGCGTTCCAATTCACGCAAATGACGAAAATACCAGACAAGGGCTCCCACAATCAATAACAAACCAAATCCTGCTGCGATTAAAACGATCAGATTCATCCTGTGTTTGTTACCTTCCGAATTCTTCTCGATCTCTATTGTTCGGGATTATCACGGAACTTCCACACGATTAAGGACTTTGCGAATCACATCTTCCGTGGTTAATTCTTCGGCTTCGGCTTCGTAAGATAAAATCACCCGGTGACGCAACACATCCATGCCGATCGCCCGGACATCTTCGGGAGTCACGTATCCGCGCGCCCTTAAAAAGGCATGAGCCTTGGCAGCCTGAGTCAAATAGATCGACGCCCTCGGACTTGCTCCGTAAGTTACCAGTCCCTTTAATTCGTCCAGTCCGTAATCTTCCGGATTACGCGTGGCAAACACAATGTCAACCACATAGCGTTCGATCTTTTCATCCACATAAACTTCTTTCACCACATCGCGGGCGCGAATCAATTCCTGCGGACTGATAACCGCGTCGGGCTGCGTAACCTCTTTTCGGGTCTGGCGGCGGATGATTTCCAGTTCTTCGTCCTTGGACGGATAACCCACGCTTAATTTGAGCATAAAACGATCCACCTGGGCTTCCGGCAAGGGGTAGGTTCCTTCCTGCTCAATGGGATTTTGAGTAGCCAGAACCAGAAACGGGTCTTCCAGAAAAAACGTGTTTTCGCCGATAGTCACCTGCCGTTCCTGCATGGCTTCTAACAGGGCGCTTTGCACCTTAGCCGGCGAACGGTTGATCTCATCGGCTAAAATTAAATTGCTGAAAATAGGACCTTTTTTAGTGGTAAATTGACCGTCTTTTTGATTGTAAATAAGGGTGCCGATTAAATCGGCGGGTAGTAAATCGGGTGTAAACTGGATACGTTGAAATTTTGTTTGGATGGTTTGGGAAAGGGTTTTTACGGTTAATGTTTTAGCCAAACCGGGGACGCCTTCCAATAAAATGTGACCGTTCGACAAAAGCCCGATTAAAAGCCGCTCTATCATGTAGGCTTGCCCTACAATTACTTTGCTAACTTCCTTAATAATTTTCTCAACAAAGGCGCTCTCCTGAGCAATTCTTTCATTAATCGCCTTAATGTCGGGATGCATCGTTCCTCCTATTTTAATTAGCGCTTTCGAATGCCATGGTATCGTTATGTCTAAAACTTTAACTCAAAGAACATTTTCGCAACGAAAATATTACCGGTTCAAATTATTCCTTTTATTCATTTCCTGAAGAAGAAGTTCCACCGTGTCGATAAAAAAATGTAATTCCGTTTCGTTGACCGGTTCGCCGGCAAATTTCACCAGCTCCGCGCGCTGATAAAACTGTTCTAATTTGCTCAGAACCTGCTGCGGAACCGAAGCTTTTTCCAGAACTATTTTTATTTCGAAAAATTCCGCTCCCGCCGGAAGATCAAACCGCTTTCGCAAATATTGTTTGGTAATATCCATCAGCTCATTAAATTTTTTCTCCGGAATGCCGTTGTCCGCCCGAATGTTCTGTTTAACGGTTTGTAAAAATTCTTCTTCAACGGTTTGCTGGGGTTCTTCCTGAATTTCCTGTTTCTTTTTTTGCTGAAAATAGCGGATTATCGAATAGATCACCGTAAAAATAAAAAGAATTGCCAAAAAGATGACGAGCATTTTTCCCCATCTCATCCCCTCCCCCGGACGAGAAGTGGGTTCGGTAATCTTAACCCCGATGCGCTGCGACATCAATTGTCCGGTTTGATTCAGAACAGCATCCTGATATTTAATGGTGATGCCGTCAATGTAAGCCATGCCCATTTCCAGAGGAGTGAAATAGAAGGTAATCTTTTTTAAGGAATGGGGTTGGTTGTTGTCGTCCAGATAAAAGCGGTTGGACGAACCGCTGCCGCGCAATTTTAAATTCGTCAAAACCGGATTGCTGATCTCCAGAATACGATAACGATTTAATTTACCAACCCATGACAATTCCACCTGATAAACAACCTCGTCGTTCAGAGGAACGGGTTCTTTTTCCAGGTAAGTCCTCAGTTGAATTTCGCTGTTCAGGGAATCCGTTTGCGTATTTTGGGCAAATCCGATCCCCGTGAGTAAGAAAAACATTAAACTAAAATAAATCGATGTTTTCATGGTCCGGGCGATTCTCGTTTTTTTAAACAAGGAAAATATAACTTCCGTTGTGTTGAAAAGTTTCAATACAGACTTGAAAAAATTAAAAAGCGGTGAAACTTCACCGCTGCGATATTTATTTTAAATTTATTTTGATGTGGAATCGGCTTTTAAATCTTTTAGGAAAGGTAATTGATTTAAATCCTTGCCCATGGTTTTAATTTCATATTCGGCGTCATCGGCTAACTCGTGATCGGGATATTTGTCGATAAATTGCTGATAGTATTTCCTGGCTTCGTCGTATTTTTTCAGGTCATTGGCGTTAATAAAACCAAGCATAAAAAGCGATTCGGCGGCGCGTTTACCTTCGGGATAATATTCGATTATTTTCTTGAAGTAATCCATTGCCTGGGAGTAGTTTTCTTTGCTGTATGCCTCTTTCGCCTTTTCGTAATATTCTTCTTCAGACAGTTTTGAAGAACAAGACAATGCCAAAAGGGTAATTAAGGTTAATATTAAAACTGCACTTTTTCTGAACATAACCACACTCTCCTCCAACTTAATTCTCTTAGACAGGGTATTAACAAATTTTAGTAATTTAAAGGATGTTAAAATTTAAATCAAATTGTTATTATTACACCTTCTACAAAGATTATTACAATCGCATTTTATTTTAATATCTGCATTACATCCCGCCTCTGTTTTAAATGTATGTCTAAGAACAAAAAAGAGATTCCCGCCGCCGGATCTATTAATATCCGCAGCTTCCGCCGGACTTTGACGGAAAGACCGGACTACAATAAATACCCGGTAAACGAAAAGAAGATTTGAACGTATGAAAGATAAAAAAGTTCTCTTTATTCAATGAAAATTGTTTTAATCTTTTTGAAAGGCATAAACAGAGGAAAGAACGGGAAAGAATTCGCCGATATTAAGATGTTTTCTTTTCCGATAAAATATGCTTTGGACTTTTTACTAAAAAAGAGGCGCCGGTGGAAAACAGGCGCCTCTTTGAATTTAATTTTAATTTTCCGCACCCTGCAGATGGGTAAGGATTAATCTCTTTGCTTCGGGAGTGAGTCTCGCTCTTTTTTCGTGCTTCGCTAAAACATCCTCCCATTGTTTTGCGTCTCGGCTTACCGGATCGGGAAGCCGATGGCATGAAGCGCATTTGGAACGGAATAATTTTTCGCCTTCCGAAAGGGGACGACTGTTGATTTGCGTGGTGCAGGCGATCAAAAAAAGCGCCGCAACCACAAGACCAAAAATAATCGCTTTTCTCATAACCCGATTCCCATTAAAAAACGAACACGGACGTTATCGGAATGCTTGGTCACTCCGAAAGCCGCGCCTATTGTGTACCACCAGTTTCCCGTGGCAAACGAAACCGTGGGACCGACATAACTCCCGATTTCCGTCTCTTCGTCCTCGAATTCCATTCGGGATGTTGTTTCCACCCCGGCAATAAATTTTGGCGAAAACTCGTAAGAAACGCCCATGTCAAAGCCTAATTCGTGACTCTTTCCCGGCGCAAAATGGTATTCATAAACGGGATTCAGCGCCAGATTCACGGCATCGATTTGCTTTCCGAGGATGAGTTTGGCTTCTAGTTTATTGGGATCGGAAAAATCCAGTTTGCGGTCGTATTCCAGATAAAGCAGGGGATCTAAAATGTATTTACCTGTTTCGCCAAAACGATAGCGTGTGCGAAACTTAACGGCGTCCCAGCGGAACGGCTCGTCTTCGTTCTGGCTGAAAATCTGATAAACCGAAAAATCCCAGCGATCGGTCAATCCCTGTTCGACTTCAATCCGATATTCCCAGCTATCTTTGCCGGAAATTTTAGTGGTTTGATAAAACTCCAGCTCGGTTGCGCCCGCCGGAAGGGTCATGTACTGATAAGTCCAGACAAAGTGTCGGCGATCGGCGTGACTGTTCGAGAAGAACAGGGAAATAAAAAGAACTGAAACGATAAGAATATTGCGCATCGTACCTCCTTATTGGTTTGGCATATTACCATAATTTATGTTTTATTATAATGCCCGAAGTTATACATATATAACTTTATTGTCAAATCTTCTTGTTTACTAATCGGAATAAATATGACATCAACCCGGCAAGCCTGAATTAAGAATCGGTATTTTTCGGGTTTCCGTCTTCAGAACCCGACATCTTAAAATGATAAACATCGTTAAATTTGAATTAATTCAGCCGGATTCTCTCTTTTCTCAATCAGGATGCCGTACGCTGAAACGGATTTCGAGCCGCCGGATTTTCGGGAGGCTTCTTGTGAAAATTATCTGAAATGAAAAACAAGGGCTTAAATTTTCTCAAAAATAATAAAATTTCTTTTTCCCTCTTCTTCCTAATTGCTTAATTATCAACAAAATCCCGATTGGCATTCTTTTTGTAATCTATATTTCAAAATGTAGGTTTATCAATTTTCAAATTAGACGTAAGGGGATAATTCAAAATGAATCATCCTGTGGATTATTACGAACCGGTTCTGACGATCGGAACGGTTGCCAAAAAAATAGACGTTTCCGTACAGACGATTCGTCTTTATGAACAGGAAGGATTGGTTATTCCTTTTAAAACAGATTCCGGACGACGCATGTACAGCATGCACGATCTCGATCGCCTGTTTTGCATCCGGAAAATGATTGCCGAAGACAGGATGAATCTGCAGGGAATCAAACGAATCCTTTCTTTTGTGCCCTGCTGGGAATTCAAAGGCGGGTTAGATAAAGATTGTCTGAACTGTCCGGCGTACTACGAAGCCGAAGGACCCTGCTGGAGCTTAAGGAATAAAGGCGAAAAATGTATTTTAGAAGATTGTCGTACCTGCGAAGTTTATCGTCTGGATTTTCACTGTGATAAGATAAAAAAGATCATTTTCGGGCACGAGCGTCCGCAAAATGAGACAAAAGATAAAAATCAAACAGAATAGTAGGAGGACTCGAATGAAGCGACTCTTAATCCTGGGCGGCGGCACTGCCGGAACCATGATGGCAAACAAGCTTGCGCCTGTATTGGAAGATTCGGAATGGCAGATTACCCTGGTGGATCAGGAAGAAACCCATTATTATCAACCCGGTTTTCTGTTCATTCCCTTCGGAATTTACAACCGGAACGATGTTATTAAGCCAAAGCGCGACTTCTTCCCTTCCAACGTGGAGGCTATTATTTCTCCCATCGAAGAAATTCAAGCCGCTGAGAATCGCGTTAAATTGACAAACGGCAAGGTTTTAAAGTACGATCTTTTGATTATCGCCACCGGCAGTCAAATTGCCCCCGAAGAAACCGAGGGTTTGACGGGCGAGGGCTGGCACAAAAATATTTTTGACTTTTACACGTTAAAAGGCGCCGAATCTCTGCGTCAATTCCTCAAATTCTGGGACGGCGGCAAAATGGTGGTGAATATTGTGGAAATGCCCATCAAATGTCCGGTCGCTCCGCTGGAATTTGTCTTTTTAGCCGACTGGTATTTTACGGAGCAGGGAATTCGCGACAAGGTGGAAATAGAGCTGGTTACCCCTCTGCCGGGAGCATTTACCAAACCGATTGCCGCCAAATTTCTCGGACAGTTTCTGGAAAAGAAAAACATTCGTCTTACAACCGATTTCAATGCCGCCCGGGTTGACGGCGCAAACAACAAACTGTATTCATGGGACGAAAAGGCGATTGATTACGATTTGCTGGTGACCATCCCCACTAATATGGGCGCCGAGGTCATCGGAAAATCCGGTCTCGGCGACGATTTAAACTTTGTTCCCACCGATAAACACACATTGCAGTCCAAAGCTCACGAGAACATTTTTGTAATCGGCGACGCGACCGATTTGCCAAGCTCCAAGGCGGGCTCGGTGGCGCATTTTGAGGCGGAAATTCTTTTTGAAAACGTCCTGCGATACATTGAAGGCAGACCGCTTAAATCCGCTTTTGACGGACACGCCAATTGTTTTATCGAGTCAGGTTTCGGAAAAGGGATTCTGATCGATTTTAACTATGATGTGGAACCGCTGCCCGGGAAATTCCCCTTGCCCGGAGTCGGACCCTTTTCATTGTTACAGGAAACCCGCATGAACCATTGGGGAAAGATGACTTTCCGTTGGGTTTACTGGAATCTGCTTCTTAAAGGAGCGGAATTCCCCATCGAAGCTCAAATGTCAATGGCAGGTAAAAAGAGGCAATAACCATGGAGCAGAAAGAATTAGCATTAGAGATTCAGAAAATCAATGAAAAACTGGATGTAATTACACATCAATTAGCCGAACAAAACAAACGCGCCCGGGAATTTCAGGAGCTGAAAAACGATCTGACGCTTATCGGAAGAGACATATTCAGCGCCGCAGTGGAAGAGCTGGAAGACGTGGCGCCGCATTTTGACACGGACGATCTTATTCATCTTTTTAAGATGCTCCTGCGCAATGTGCGACCGCTCACCCGTCTTTTGCAGCAGGTTCAGGGCATGGACGATTTGGTGACGGATTTAAAACCCCTGGGTAAACAGGCTTTTCAACAACTGCTGGAAACCCTGGATCAGCTTGACCGCAAAGGGTATTTCGAATTCCTTCACGAATTTGTCAAAATTTTCGATACCGTGGTCATGTCATTTTCGGTTGACGATGTGCGCGCCCTGCGTGAAAATATCACCACAATATTACTGACGGTTAAAGGCATGACTCAACCGGATATGCTTACCTCGGTGAACAACGCGCTCGATTTCTTCCGGAATATGGACGTGAATGTGGTGGATGATATTTCGTTTTTACGCATAATGCGCGAAATGAAAAAACCGGAAGTCAAAAGAGGCATCTTTTTTATGTTGCAATTTTTGCAAAACGTTTCCATCCCCAAATTAATCGATTCGGGAAAAGAATAAAAAAATTTAAAAGGAGGTAAATTGTATGGCTGCAAAAACACTTGCCGGAAAAACCGTCGAAGTAAACGACGAGGGTTTTTTGCTAAATCCTGACGACTGGAGCGAGGAGATGGCTCCGGAACTGGCTAAGGAAGAAGGAATTGACGAATTAACGGAACAGCACTGGAAGATCATTCGCTTTATACGTCAGGATTTCAAAGAAAAAGGACAAATTCCGACCATCCGCAGGATTAAAAATGCCGGCGGCGTTCCCATTAAAGATCTTTATCAATTATTCCCTGAAGGACCGGTCAAAAAAGCGGCGAAGATCGCGGGACTCGGAAAACCTCAGGGCTGTGTTTAATTAAATATTAAATTCGGAGGAATTAAATATGCCTGACGAAAAAATTAAAAAAGTGTCAATCGTTATTTCCAAAGGTTCTCTGGAAGGGGTTTACCCCGGTTTGATCATGGCAAACGGCGCCCGGATGGAAGGAATAGAGGCAAATCTGTTTTTCACCTTTTTCGGGCTGGAAGCCATTATCAAAAAGAAAATGAACAAACTGAAAGTCGCAACCGTGGGCAATCCGGCAATGCACATCCCCTCTCTTCTGGGAATTTTACCGGGCATGTCCGCTTTTGCCACCAAAATGATGAAAAAGGAAATGGAAAAACTGGATATCCCCCCGGTGGGCGAATTCATCGAAATGATTCACGATGCCGGCGGAAAAATTTACGCCTGTAAAGCCACGGTAGAGATGTTCCACCTGACCAAAGACGATTTTTGCGAACAGGTTGACGACATCATCCATGTGGGAAAATTTTACGAAGTTTCCGCAGGAGGCGAAATAATCTTTACCTGATGAAAAACGTTTGTTTGCCAAACCCCGGTTTAACGGACCAAACCGGGGTTTTTTATTTTCGTGAATTTAACAGCTTTGATTTTCCGCCTTTTTCTTAAATCTGAGAATGTTTGAGCCGGAATCCTCCCGCGCCGCTTTTACCCCTGTTCCAACAAAATCAATGAATTATCACATTGGCAGAAAATTTGACAAATCTGCGGCAAATTATGCAGATATTTCTGCGGAAAAGACTAAATTAATAACAATGAGCAATAAAACTGACGGACAGGAAATTCTTCATCCCATCGGCGTTGTCGCGCAGATGTTCAACATTTCGGTCTCGGCGCTTCGTTTGTACGAAAGCAAGGGTTTGATTATTCCGCTAAAAAGTCAGGACACTCACCGCTACTTCACCGAATCGAATATCAAAAGAGTCGATCAATTAGCCGAAGTAGCTACAATTTTTTCTGAATTTATTTTTTAACGGGAATTTGCGCCATATTTGATGGCGTTGTATTTTTTGAAAAAAACAAAAGAAAGGGATCGATATGAAATACACTCAATTGGGAAAACGCGGTCCGGTGGTGTCCACAATCGGATTTGGCGCCTGGGCGATCGGCGGCATGAATTGGGGCAAAACCGACGATGAAATTTCTTTACGCGCCCTTAACGAAGCCATCGATAACGGAGTAATATTAATCGACACAGCCGACGTTTACGGATTCGGTCATTCCGAGGAACTGATTGCCAGAGTAATTAAAGAACGCGGCAAAAGGAACATCGTTATTGCCACTAAAGCGGGTAATGATTTTTATTTTGCCGGCGAAGAAGACGACGAAGGCTATGGTCCCATTCGCCAAAATTACGATAAGGACTATTTGATCTACGCAGCGGAACAGAGCATTAAGCGTTTAGGCGTGGAAGCGCTGGACATCTTACAACTGCACAGCCCCGATCTGGAGAAACTGGAACGGGACGAACCGTGGGAAGCTCTGGAACAACTCAAAAAAGACGGAAAGATTCTTCATGCCGGATTAAGTATCCAATCCTTTAAAGAAACCGAACAGGCGCATCTGCTGGACCTGCATCACGACTTGATCGATTCCATTCAGGTCAGATACAATTTATTGGAACGCGAAGCGGAAAAAGTTCTGTTTCCCAAAGCGCTAAAGTACGGAATCGGAGTAATCGTACGCATCCCTCTGCTTTTCGGACTTCTTACCGGAAAATTCGATCGCGACTCCACTTTTAACGAAGATGATCACCGTCGCATGAATTTATCGCCCGAAAAACTTGCGCATTATCTTGACCGCCTGGAAAAACTGAAACCCCTGTACGATCATTTTCCCGACCAGACCATGGCTCAGGTTAGTCTGCGCTTTTGCATCAGCCATCCCGCCTGCCATACGGCAATTCCCGGAGCAAAAACACCGCAACAGGTGCGCGATAATTGCGCCGCCTCCGATTTCGGACCCATCCCGCGGGAATTAATTCCTGAATTGCCTTAAAACATTACTAAAACAACCGCGGAAACCTTTAGAAAACTGATATTCCTCCGACCTACATTATTAGAGGGGCTGTCGAAAAAACGGAATTTAATCGATGAGAATGTTAGTAACCGAAGACGTGGAATTAATGCAAAAATTGTTGCGGCGCTTTTTGGAGCCTTACGGAGAAATCTCTTTTGCCCGGGGCGGTCACGAAGCCTTTCGTCAATTTAAGGATACCGTCACAACACATAAATATTTCGATCTGATCTGTCTGGACATTGATATTCCCGAGATTAACGGACTGGATCTGCTTAAAAATATCCGCGTCGCCGAAAAACTATTCCGCGTCCCTTTGGAAAACAGGGCGAAAATCGTGATGGTCAGTTCCACAAATGACGCCAATATCGTAATGAAGGCGATCAAATTGGGCTGCAACGGCTATATTGTTAAACCCTTCGGCAAAGAAAGAATTGTTTCGGAATTAAAAAAACTGGGGCTGATCAAACAATCGTCTCAGACCCAAACTTTTGAAGACTGATAAAACCATAACTCCGGATAAACCGGTACCGTGCAGGGAAAAAGTTGTTATTGGTTATTGGTTAAGGGACAAGGTCGTAATGCGTAATGCGTGATGCGTGATGAGTGACAAAGTGACAAAGTGACAAAGTGACGAGTGACAAGCAACCAGTAACCCTTACACTCTTAACCCTTAACCCTTGACCAATTATAATTGATTCGGCTAAACGCGTTCTTGTTAAAACTGTTTATGGCGCAAGACCGGTGTGACAATCCGTGCAAAGACTCTCTTTCCATTCGCCACCTATGTCTTCCGGATGCCTGAATTCCAAACTTTTCCCGTTTGTCGCCATTTCTATATCGTTCTCGGGTCCCTGCGCGTTAATCAAATGACACAAACTGCAATCTTTGGAAATGACCTCTCCGTCCTCGCTTCGATGCCGATCATTATGACAACGGAAGCATCCGTTAAATTCCAGATGTCCGATATGATTCGGGTACGCGCTCCAGTTCACTTTCATTTCGGGAAATATATTTCGCGAAAAATATTTCTCAATTCCCTGAACAGCCTGAATTACCAGATCCTTCTGATTCTTATAAATTTCGGGATAATTCTCCGAATAAAATTCATGGATGTTTTTCTCAATAAATTGAAAAGCCGAATCGGTCGTGGATAAATCTTTAGCCTGATCGCACACATCCACAGCCTGAGCTTTAATTTCGGGAAGACTTTGCGGGATCGCCCCTGCGGTTATCGCCTCGTTAATAAAAAATGCCGGCGGCTTATATTGATGCGAAGGACGGTTGTGGCAATCCATACAATCCATGGAGCGAATATCCGCCTTGCTTATCTCCTCTTTGCTCAAAGCGTTTTCCTCATCCTGAAAAACAACGGTTTTTCCCGTTTTAAGATTGACCATCCGCACCCATGGAATCTCTTCTCGTTGTTCATCGGCGGCAATGTATTCAATCTTAATATCCGGATTGATGTGCCAGTGAATCCCCTTCTGAAGACCTAAAGCAGAATGTTCGGCGCCTATTTTCATCGTCAACTGAATTTGCCACTTCGTATTTTTTTCGTCGGGGAGATAGTGATATTCCGTACGCAGCTTGTAAGCGTAAAATTTTTCGGGCCAATGGCACCGCTCGCATGTCTCCCGCGCGGGACGCAAATTATGAATCGGTGTGGGAATCGGTTTGGGATAAATGTTAAAAGTCACCGCATACACCTGATACAATCCCGATAATTTTGAACGGATGTACCAGTCCGCTCCCTCGCCGACATGACATTCAACGCACGCTACCCGGGCATGAGGAGAATATTGATACGCCTGGTACTCCGGACGCATCACCGAATGACACAATTCTCCGCAAAACTGAACGGATTCGGTCAATTCAAAAGCTTCGTAACTACCGACCGCACTTAACAAAATAAAAACAGCCGTTCCGAATATGAAAATCTGAAAGGCATGCCTTTGTTCCGGTATGTTTAAATCTATCCTCGGCCAAATTCCCTCGATTTTCCGCCTTCTGTAGTGTGTTAAAATCATGCCCGCAAGTATTAATACTAACCCTAATATCAATAGAGTGGGCAACAAAATGTAAATGATTAAACCAAGATAGGTACCCTGTTTTTCAAAAATAGTTGATATTATAAATAAAAATGCAATCAGAAACAGACTCACCAGCGCAATGGTAGCACCTACTAATGACAACCAATTTCTTACTGACGATGGCAGTTTAATTCGCATATCATTTCCTTACATTTTAGTTAATAGATTCCAATGTTAAAAAAAATTTATAGTTATTGCAAGGAATAGTTTATCATTTTTTTCGACCCAAATCGCCATACTATCGACGATCGGGTCGAGCTATTACGCCGAACCGCTTGTTTTGCGGTATTGGCACAACATTTGTAACTTCCTTCCGAAAACAAAAAATAATGAGGAAAAGAATGAAACGTACTCTGATGATATTTTCAATAATCTTAATCTGGCTAAATATTTCCTTTGCGCAATGGAATTTCCAATCATCTTTGACAACTTTTTACAACGATAATATTTACCGGTCTCCCTTCAAAAAATCGGATTTCATTTCCGGCGCCGATATTCAGATCGGTTACCAATGGACAAAGATACCCTTTTCCGTTTCTTACGCTCCGGAATACATTTTCTACCAAACCCAGACTTTGCAGAATTTTTGGCTGCATCAGCTAAGTCTCGATTTTTATCCTTATTTGGATTCAAACAAAAAATATCGGCTCTATATCGGAATTGAAGGCGACTGGCGAAAAAACAAAGAAGACTTTTCCCTGTACGATTATACCCAGTTTAATTTAAATGCCGGTTTATTCATGGATTTTGATTTTTTATTCTCAACCTTAACATACCGGTTCCGGAATCGCAGCTATTCCCAAAATCCGATTTACAGCAACCGAACGCATTTCTTTAACCTTAAATTGAACAAGTCTTTTCCCACTCGCTCCACAATAATTTTTAACATGAAAGTAGGCTCCCGAAAGTACAGCGGAGAGACATTTTATTACACTGTTTACGATACCGTTTTCATCGGAGGCATGGGAAGAATGGGCAGAAGAAATAATTTCAGGACTGTTCCGCGCCAAATTGAACAAAATACGCCTCAGGTTTCGCTTAATCAATTGCAGCTTTCGCTCAGGGTCGCCCAATCTCTTCTGCCAAATATGGGAATCTATTTTCAATATTCAAAAAGTTTCGATCTCTCTTCTACGGGTTATTATCAAAATCAGGGCTCCTATTTTCAGGACGACGAACTGTACGACGACCCCTTCAGCTATTTAACGGACGACTGGTCGTCGCAGCTTACCTGGATTTTACCATGGCAAATTAAGGTAAAAGCCGGCGGAAGTTACGCCGATAAACGGTACGTTGAGGAAAATGCCTATATCTCCTCTACCGATAGTCTTGGATCGGGAGATTTGCGAAAAGACAAAAAACTTACTGCCTTTGTTTCATTTGAAAAGACTTTCCGGCTACCGTTTAACGAGGGAAGTCAATTGCAAACATACTGGAATTTCTATTATATTCACAATAAATCGAACAGTTACTGGTACGAATATTCCAATTTAATTTCCGGACTCGGAATCGGTTTGGTTTTTTAAAAATTAAAAACAGGAGAAGCAAATGAGCGACTTCAGAATATTAGTAATAGACGACGAACCATCGCAGATTATTTCGATCAAAACATTTTTAAAACGACGGCAATATCAGGTCTTCACGGCGCAATCGGGTAAAGAAGGCTTGGAAATACTCAGAAACCATCCGATCGATATGGTTCTAACCGATTATCGGATGCCCGACATTTCGGGACTAAATGTGGTAAGAGAAGCGCAAAAAATAAATCCGGAAATTCCCGTGGTTGTCATTACGGCATACAGTCAGATCGAAGAAGCCGTACAAGTTATGAAAGAAGGCGCCTTTGATTATCTTTCCAAACCGATCGATTTGGATGCGTTGGAGATGCTGATTAAAAAAGCCCGCGAACGGCAGTATTTGATTTCCGAAAATAAAATTCTGCGCGAACAACTTCAGGAAAAGTACCGTTTCGAAGCCATTATTTCGCAGAGCGGCGCAATGGAGGCTGTATTGAACACGGCAGGCAGAGTGGCAAACAGCCGGGCTACGGTTTTAATCCGCGGCGAAAGCGGAACGGGAAAAGAATTGATCGCCCGCGCTATTCATTACGCCAGCGGTCGGGCTAACAAACCGTTAATAACGGTCAATTGTGCCGCTCTCTCTCCCCATCTTCTGGAAAGCGAATTGTTCGGACATGAGAAAGGCTCTTTTACTGGCGCTGTTTCGCAACGCATCGGTCGCTTTGAACAGGCTGACGGCGGCACAATATTCATTGACGAAGTCGGCGATATTCCGCTTCAAAGTCAGGTAAAACTTTTGCGCGTTTTACAATTCGGCGAATTCGA
>JAADIP010000089.1:21193-31596 GCA_013151275.1 Calditrichota bacterium
TTAAATGTGGTCAGCATCCATATTCCTCCGTTACGTGAACGAAAGAGCGATATTCCCGTTTTGATTCGACATTTTATTGAAAAATACTCGAAACAAAACCAAAAGCCCATTTTGGGCATCAGCAAAGAAGCTCAGGAATATCTGATGCGTTACCATTTTCCCGGCAATGTTCGCGAACTGGAAAATATCATCGAAAGAGCCGTGGTACTGGCGAGGGATGAAATTATCACTACCGATGACCTTCCCGCCGGATTGCATGTGCAAACCGAGCGTTCCGTTCTTAATCCGCTTGATCTTTCTCACGGATTCATCGAAAAAGTGGCAGCCTTTGAAAAGACCATGATCGAGCATGCCCTTAAATTAAAAAACGGGAATCAATCGCAGGCAGCCAAATTACTCGGAATTTCGGAACGGCATTTGCGCTCAAGAATGCAAAAGCTCAATATCGTAAACACGCTCCGGTCGCGATAATGTAATATCCGATTACCCGCCGAATCAACGGTTTAAAATTCCCGCTTCCGGTTTGCAATCATATTCTATCCGAACACTTCTTCCGAAAAGTTTATTACTGCGGAAGTCGATCAAAGAAATTTTTTCAGGCTTTCCGTTAAATGAGTGAACTGCCTTTCATCCAACGCCTGAGGACCGTCGCTTAACGCCGTCGAAGGATTAAAATGCACCTCAACCATCAAACCGTCGGCTCCGGCAGCCATAGAAGCCAGAGAAAGCGGTTCCACTAATTTACTAACCCCGCTCGCATGGCTGGGATCCACAATTACGGGAAGATGCGTAAGTTCTTTTAATAAAGGAATTGCGCTGATATCCAGGGTGTTTCGGGTTGCCGTTTCAAATGTTCGGATTCCGCGCTCGCAAAGAATTACATTCGGATTGCCCTGCGCTAAAATGTATTCCGCCGAAAGTAAAAGTTCTTTAACGGTCGCCATCATTCCGCGTTTTAAGAGGATGGGTTTGTTAACCTTGCCCACTTCTCTCAATAACACAAAATTTTGCATATTGCGGGCGCCAATCTGCAAAACATCCACATATTTTGCCATCAATTCCACGGTTTCCACCGAGAGAACTTCGCTTACCGTAGGCATGCCGAACATCTCTCCGGCTTCTTTTAAGAGCTTTAATCCCTCTTCGCCCAACCCCTGAAAACTGTAGGGACTTGTGCGCGGTTTAAAAGCGCCGCCGCGCAAAAGATGGGCGCCGTGCTCGTGCACAATTTTCGCCGTTTCTATCATTTGATGGCGACCTTCAACACTGCAGGGTCCGGCGATCAGAATAAAGTTTCCGCCGCCAACGGCGTATTTTCCCACCCGAATAACCGTCGGTTCCGGTTTGTACTCTCTGCCGTACAGAGGTCCTTTTGATTTGTGTTTTTTGCGCTTGCGCTCCGTGGGTTCAAATTCCGATCTTTCGTATTTGGGATAAGAGCCGAATACATGCAAAAATCCCGTCAATTTGCGAATTTCTTCCAAAGCATTGGAAACATTTTCATCGCCCACATGTCCGTCGAGGTCCACAAAAAAATGGTACTTCCACGGCTCGGTTTTATGTGGTCTGGAAGAAAGCTGCGTCATATTCACTTTATATTTTTCGAACACTCCCAAACACTGATAGAGCATTCCCGGTTGATCAAGCGTATCGAAAACAATGGTGGTTTTACAAGGCATGTAATCGCCCTGCTCTATCCGGAACGGCTCGTGCGAGAGCAAAAGAAACCGGGTTTGGTTATGGGGATAATCTTCAATATTGCTTTGCAAAACTTTAAGCCCGTAGATTTTCGCCGCTTCTTCGCTGGCAATGGCTGCCGTGTCGATTAACTTTTGATCGGCAATCATTCTTACGCTGCCGGCGGTGTCATAAGTGGGTAAAACCTCGCAATTTTCAAATTTCCGCAAAAACACTTCGCATTGCGAAATCGCCGCCGGATGCGAATAGATCTTTCGAATGTCTTTCAGATTGCATTCCGGATGTACGATCAAAGCATGATGAATCGGAATCACCACTTCGCGTACAATGGTTAATTTATTTTCTAACAGCAAATCGTAAGTGTGGATGATATTGCCGACAATGGAATTTTCGATGGGCAGCAATCCGAAATCGATTTTATTTTTTTTCAGGGCTTCCACTACCTCATAAGAAGTTCTGAACGGAACCTTGTTGACTTCCTGCCCGTTGTACAAAACACCAAGAGCTTTTTCGCTGTAGGCTCCTTTTTCGCCCTGGAATCCGATAGTCAGACTGGTGTTTTCGTGCACGTTTTGCCTCCTGATCTTAAAAAGATAATGTATTTTGAATAATTATTCTTGGGAAGATAATAAAAAACCCCGTAATTACCAACGGGGTTTTGCTTAAAAAGGGGAAAAAATTGATTTATGCCACTTCAGAGACTTCATCCGGGGTTCGTTGATATTTCTTTTTCATTTCATCGATGGCTTGCTGGATGGAAGGTTCGATTTCCAGATCATTCAACCAGATCGCTTCCGGATCATATTCGGCGTAAAAGGGAATATTGATAAGGTCCGGATCGCGGGATTGAATAAATTTAAGAATAAACTTTTTTGAATTGCCTTCGCCCATAATCCCGGAAACCAAAACTTTGCCGGGCCAGGCAGACATCGATGGACCCCGCACTGTTTTCGCCAGTCCGGATATCTGGGAATAGGCGTCCGTAAAAATTTCATAAGCGCGGGCAAGGGGAACGGAAAAATAGTGCTGAGCTCCGGTATCGCGCTCAACAAACATATAATACGGAATCATTCCCATTTTGACCTGCTCGGTCCACATATCGCGCCACACTTCGCTTGAGTCGTTTATTCCTTTTATCAAAGGCGCCTGAGTGCGAATCTGAACTCCCGCGTTGCGTAAACGCCGCACAGCTTCGTGAACTTTTTCGGTTTGCAGTTCTTTCCAATGACTAAAATGAGCCATTACCGAAACATTTTTGCCGTCGGAAACCATTTTTTCAAAATATCTTAACAGCTCGTCTCCCTCTTCGCCTAAAAACCGCTTCGGATAATACGCCAAAACTTTGGTGCCGATCCGGACATTGCGGACATGTTCCAATTCCGAATGCGTCAGAACATCGAAATATTCAAACAATTTTTCATTGGACATCCACATGGGGTCTCCGCCCGTGAACAAAATATCGGTTACCTCTTTGTGCAAAGACAGATAATCAAACAGATCGCGCTGTTCTTTGGACTTGAATTTGTGATCGTCCAGATTCACAAATTGCGCCCAGCGAAAACAATAGGTACAATAAGCGTGACAGGTTTGTCCCTGAGCGGGAAAAAATAAAACGGTTTCACGATATTTGTGCTGAAGACCGCCCAATAAACGATCTCCGATTCTCGGAATATTATCGGTTTGTCCGTTGGGATGAGGGTTTAACTCAAGACGAATACGCTTGACAATCGCTCTTTCCTCTTCGAATCCTCTGACGTTTTTTAATTCGTTCCAATGGGATGGCTTCAGCATCTCCGGCTGGGGAAATATTAAACGATATATAGGATCTTCATATCGGTTTTCCCAATCGATGAGTTCTTCCAGCACGTAAGAGCTCACTTTAAATGGAAATACTCTCGTAAGGATTTTCAAATCCTCAACCTCTTTGGAGGAAAGAATACGGACGTAATTGCTCTTTAGAAACTTCGAGAATGAATAGAACATGCTGTATCCTCCTTTCTGCTTTAATTCTTATAATCGGCATGATTAAACGGGTCTTAAGCCCTGACTTTGAACCTCTGACTCCGAAAGGCATTTGTTTTTAAACGCCTTAAAACTCGGGACGGAAATTCAGGAATCTGATAGATAACCCCTGAAATTGGACATTAAAAATATAAGAAATTTTGATTTGATTTCCAAATTTCATTTTATTTTTTCATATTTTCGGAACAAATCGGTTTTTTCTACGATTTTACTCAAAAAAAACGATTTTTTTTGAAAAATATTTCCAAATACGCGTTTTTTTGTAAATCATTTTGTTATTTTAAAAGTTATTTGGTCATTTATGGCGTATTTTTTAATTTTTATAACAAAAAAGCTATTAACAACAATAACCGGCGCCGCGCATTAAAATTGTTACAATCTGAGCAATCTGGGTAAATTGCGGGAAAGAATAACCGCCAGGCACACCAAGAATTCACAAAGCGCACGGGGAATAATAAAAAGGAACAATTATCCGATTTAAGCGCTAAAAAGCAAAAATCACCTCAGTTTAATCAGCGGGAAAGAATAACCACAAAACGCACAAAGGAGTCACAAAGCGCGCAGAGAATAATAAAGTAATTGAAATTGAAAAAGGAACAATCATCCGATTTAAGCGCTAAAAATCAAAAACACCTTAATTTTATCAGCGAAATCAGTGTAATCAGCTTAATCTGTGGTCTGTAATCAGATTAATCTGCGGTAAATATTAACCACCAAGCGCACAAAGGAGTCACAAAGCGCGCAGAGAATAATAAAGTAATTGAAATTGAAAAAGGAACAATTATCCGATTTTAAGCGCTAAAAATCAAAAATCACCTCAGTTTAATCAGCGAAATCAGTGTAATCAGTTTAATCTGTGGTCCGAAATCAGTGTAATCAGCTTAATCTGCGGTCGTATTTTAAGTTGCATTAAAGCACATTGTGTTTTAAAATTTATACTTAACTTAAAGCCGGTGTAAAATCCTTAGAAAAGATTTTCACAAAAAAAGGAGGGCAAAATGTCGCTAACCATCGATAAGATAAGAGAACTATTGGGTAATGAAGCCGATGACCTTCTTACCCACGAATGCAAAACCATTCCCAAAGAAAAACTCCATCTTCCGGGACCTGATTTTGTCGATCGCATTTTTATTCCCAGCGATCGGAACAGTAATGTTTTACGTAACATGGAATGGATGTTCAACACCGGTCGTCTTGCCGGTACGGGTTACCTTTCAATTCTTCCGGTGGATCAAGGTATTGAACATACCGCGGGGGCGTCGTTTGCTCCTAATCCGGACTACTTCGATCCCGAGAACATTGTAAAGTTAGCGATTGAAGGCGGTTGTAACGCAGTAGCTTCCACGCTTGGCGTGCTCGGCGCCGTATCACGGAAATATGCCCACAAAATTCCTTTTATCGTAAAGATTAACCACAACGAACTTTTAACCTATCCCAATAAATACGATCAAATTCTTTTTGCTAATGTTGAGCAGGCGTGGAATCTGGGAGCTGCCGCAGTCGGCGCTACCATTTATTACGGTTCAGCCGAATCCAACCGACAAATTCAGGAAATCAGCGAAGCCTTCCGTTATGCGCACGAATTGGGAATGATGACGATTCTTTGGGCGTATCTGCGAAACAATGCCTTTAAGCACGAAGGAAAAGATTACCATCTGGCTGCCGACACTACCGGTCAGGCTAATCATCTTGCCGTAACCATCGAAGCGGATATCGTAAAACAAAAACAACCGCAGATAAACGGCGGCTTTACCGCTTTGAAGTTCGCGAAAACCCATCCGGGCATGTACGACAAACTTTCAACCGATCATCCGATTGATCTGACTCGCTATCAGGTTATTAACTGCTACATGGGACGCATAGGTCTGATTAATTCGGGGGGAGCTTCCAGCGGCTCGGGAGATTTAGCCCAGGCAATTCGCACGGCTGTGATTAACAAACGCGCCGGCGGCATGGGATTGATCAGCGGACGGAAGGCGTTCCAACGTCCGATGAAAGAAGGAATCGAATTGCTGAACTCCATTCAGGATGTCTTTTTGAACAAAGACGTGACCATTGCTTAAATCCGAAGAACGGAAATAAAAGGTTCATCCCACCTTTTCAGGATGAACCTTTTTGATTATATTTGCGGGTTCGATCCTGTCCAGATTGTCTTTGGCAAACTGAAACGCTTCGGGCGTATCGATATCAATCCACCAGTGATTCGGGCTCATGAACACGGCTTCCATATCGCCTATCCGGATGAGTTCACGAATTGCGGCGCTGATGGAATCTTCACCATGCTTAAGCTGAATGCTCATCGCCTCAAAAAAATCCGGTTTTAATCTGAAAATGCCGCAATCGATGGCGTTGTATTCTTCCAATTCCTTGCCGATAGATACAATCTTTTGACCGGCAACCCGAACTTTTGTGGCGTCGTCCAAATCAAAAATGCGCTCCAGATCCGGATCGACCAGCAATAAATTTGCGCTATTCTTTGCATGAACCACACCGGCAACGGCGTCCGGCGAAACGAGATGATCGGACATGGAAAGAATAAACGGTTCGTCGCCCACAACCTCTTTTGCCGATAAAACCGAAATTCCGTTGCCTTTCATCCAGTCCGCATTATAGACCGTTTGGATATTCAAATCAAAATAATCGTGTGTCAATAAAAAATCATGAAAAATCCGCGCCTGATAACCGACAACAATCACAAATTCATCGACACCGGCTTGATTAAGATTGCGGAGTATATGTTCAAGTATGGTGCTGTCTCCCAACGGTAAAAGCGTCTTGGGTCGATGATTCATCAACCGGCTTCCGCGTCCCGCCGCAACAATAACTGCTTTCATTCATTTTTCCTTTATTTCATTTTTCCGATTAAAAGGGGATATTCTCATGTCCGCCTTCGTAATACAATTCTTCCATTTTTTTAACAAAGCGCTCGGTGGCTTTTCCGTCTAATTTGTAAAAAAACTCATCGCGATAAATCTGCGCCCTTTCTTGCATCTCTTCGCTCGGATTGAGGCACTGTTCGATAGCCTGATTGATCTGTTTCCCGGATTGAATGTGCACAAAGGCGTCTTTTAGAAATTGACGATTGTCAATCTCCAACAACGGTTCTCCGTCGGAATGTTTTAAATTGTCGCAGGGCAAATCGAACACAATGCCAAACTTGTTAAAGGCTAAAAAATCGAACACCGTACTCGAAGCCTCGCTGATGATGGTATCGGCTACGGCATAATACGGCACGATATTGTATTCCTCAAAGGGCAATAAAACGGCATGCCGGTACTTTTTAATCCTTCGCTCATAAATACGATGCTGACGATGCGGCGCGTATTTACCCATCCAACTGTAAGGATGCAATTTGATGATTAGGTTGTAATCTTTCGTCTGCTCAAAAATATCATCCTTAATATCATAAAGACAGGTCGGTTTATAAGTGGGCGCAAATAAAACGGTCTTTTTCCCGGGGTCCAATCCCCATCGTCTTAAAATCGCTTCCTTATCGTTAAAACGACCCTGAAAATAAAAATCCAATTTGGGAAGCCCTACCAAATGGACTTCACTTTTCCCCAGCGAAGGCGAACTCAATAGCGATTTAACCCGATGCCGCCCTTCCACAAAAATTTGATAACAATCATTCTGAACCCTGGCTAAGTTCCGGTAAAGAATATTTTTAATTCCGGTTCCGTGATTCAAAAAGCATAAAAGGGTTTTTCCGTAAGCGGACGCGTCCCGCAAAGTATCCCCGGTAATGACGATGTCAAATCCCTTTTTTTCATCGGTAAAGCGATAGCCCAATTTTTCCCATTCTTCGACAATTTTGTGACGATAGGGCAAATCAAAAATAAAATAACGTTTTTTTTCGGCGTCCAGAGAAAACCGGACGTCATATTTATCGTCATTCATTAAATATTCAATGACCGGATCAAACGCCGCCTTGTGGTAAGCGTAACCGATTCGAAACAGCAACTTAATTTTATCCGTCATCGTCGTCCTGTTTATGTTTATTTTGTAACAACCAACAAACATAGCATCTTTTTAAACTTTTTTCAAATTTAAAACGAAACAAGGCGTGAGGAGGAAGATTAAAGATCAAAGATGAAAGATGAAAGGCAAAAGTGACAAAGTGAAAAAGTCGTGATGCGTAATGCGTGATGCGTGATGAGTAACGAGTAACAGAGTAACCCTTAACCTGCAACCTGCACCACTTCACCCTTCACCCATAACCCTTAACCCTTAACCCTTAACGAATTGTCGTGATGCGTGACGAGTAACGGGTGACGAGTGACAAAGCAGACTGAGGGGAAAATTCATCAATCCTCAATTTTCAATAGTCAATCATAAATCATAAGTCGTAAATCGTAAATCCAAAGCGTTTAACGAACAAACAAAAGCGAGGGGCTGCTTTCCGTCTCGCGATCAGCCCCTGTTTTTTTCAGGATTCCAACCATTCAAAACCGAAATCAGCCAGTTTTTCTTTGATAAACCCTCTTGCGCTTTCCAATTCTCTCTCTACCTCGTCTGTTGTCCGATCCTGAATCATCGCCACTTCTTCCGGCGAAAACTGATCCAGTTCAATCAGGGTAAAAGCCTGCCGCCATTGGTCCGGCATCATGGAAATTACCCGATCGATAACCTTCTGCATTTCTTCCGCTTCCACTTCTTCTTCGGGCGTTTCCGCATTATCCGGAATGACGTCCTCCACATACACAATTTCATCCGGTTGATAATATTCGTAAATTTCCGTGTCAATGTCTTGCGGCTTTAACCTTTTTTCCAGAAAGGTCAATCGACTTCCGCGCTCCTTGATCCATTGGTTGATGATCTTAATAATTTCGCGGTACAATTTCCGGCGCGCCTCTTTTTCCTCGAACTTTCCGGCGTTTGCCACATTTTCCGAAACCCGAACAACCGCTTCGTCCAGCACATCGCCGACGGAAATATCTCCCTGTTTGATCCGCCCCTGGTAAATCCGGTTGCGTATCTCTTTTAAAGCAAAATTGTACAAACGGGGCATAATCTCTTCCGCGTATTTTTCATAAGCCTCCTGAAGTCCCGCGGTTAAGCTCATAGCGGCTAATCTTTCTTTGTAATTGGGGCGTGTTTTTCTGCGGTACTCCGGTTCGTGACGTAAAAACTCTTTGTACTTGTTGACTTCACGAATCAAAGCATCGAACGCCTCGTTGGCTGCACCCACCAAATCCGCGCCTTCCTTTTTTGCCCGCAAATAACGTCCGGCTACATCCAAAACCAGACGCACGATAAAACGCTTTCTTTTTTTGATCCTGTCCAGATTAATTTTTAAAAATAATAGGTCCGAATTAAAATGCTCCAGCAAACGATCCAATTTGTCAATTTTGCGCCTGATCAGCTTCCCAAATTCAGCGTTCGTCGAAATATCGCGTTTGATCAATTCATACTTCATCTTGAATCACCTCCCGTTTTTGACAGCTTCGGTATTCCAACAATACAGTTCGGTTCTTTCTTTAATCACTTTCAATTAATTGGATGGAAATATCGGAGAATGGTTACGCTTTCAACCGACCGATTTTTCGGGTTTGATCAGCGAATCAATGAGCGGTACAAATCTATATGTTTTAAGACGGTGTGCCGTACGGAAAATTCTTTTACCGATTGCCGGGCGTTTTGCCCCAATTTTTTTCGCAGCAAAGGATCCCTCAGCAGCTCCAGAATTGCTTCTGCCAGAGATTCAGGATTTTTTTTCTCTACCAGATAGCCGTTAAAACCGTGGCGGATCATCTCGGGAATGCCCCCTGCACGTGTGGCTACCACCGGTAATCCGTGAACCTGAGCGTCCAGAACCGAGGTTCCCAATCCCTCTTTATGAGAGGCTAACACAAATAAATCGAAAAGACGATAAAATCTTCCCGGATCCCGGCGAAATCCGACAAATAAAAACCGCTTTCCTAATCGTAATTCATTGTGTAATTCCGTCAATTGCGAACGGTCATTCCCCTCTCCCACCGCGCAGAATGTGACGTCCGGCTCCGATTGACAAACTTTGGCGGCGGCGCGCAGCAATGTCGGATAATCTTTGTGTCCCACCAAAGCAGCCACTGTGCCCACGACCCGGTGTTCTTCGGGAATCCCCAATTCTCTTTTCAAATCCGCCGAATCGCCGCGATCTTCGAAATTTTCCAGATCAATTCCACTGTGAATAATCCGAAGTCTTTGCCGATTGACCCCGTCTTTCAGCAAAACATCGGCAATGTTTTCGGAAATACAAACAATACAATCGATCAGAGGATTATTGTATTTTATTGAGCCGATTACGGGTTTATTCACCGAAAAATCCACCCGCCGCGAGGCTACCAATTTTAACGAAGGATAAAACAGTTTGATCAAAAACGCCAGAGACAAGGCGTGAGAGGAATGGGCGTGGATAATATTAAATTTCTTTTTTCGGGCGTAAACCGCAATCCTGAAGGCGGCGAGCGGGTCCCAGGCGTGGCGCATTTTAACCGCGTAAAAAGGCAGCTTTTGCCGCTTAAATCGCCTGGCTAATTCGGAATCCGGCGGACAAATCAGTTCCGTAAAAATTCCCGCTTGCGCAAGTCCGTTTACCAGATAGGCAATCTGCTGCTGCCCGCCCCGCCATTCCCGAACCAGATCGATGTGCAATACTTTTAAATTTTGTTCTTTTCCCATACCTTGATGTATTTCAGATAAAT
>JAADIP010000224.1 GCA_013151275.1 Calditrichota bacterium
ACGCATTACGACTCTGTCACTCTTTTCCGTCGATTTCCGTGGATTATTTGGAGACAATATAGAGCCGAAATGTTTTGAAAAGGTTACGATTGTTTAAGGATTTAATAAGTTTAAGGGAGGGAATCCGCAAGGCAGGGGCTTAGCGCCGAACGAGTCGCATCGGAAGATGGGAAGATTTTTTGTTAAAATCCGGCAATCTTATTGAAACATCGCGCATCCTGAGCGGGAATGAATAGACATTTTTTTTAAATGAAACGCGGCTTATCGGCGGTTTTATTAAATTCACTGCGACTCAACGGCGCGAATAATTTCCCCGCAAAGGGATTTCAAATCATTCTCGTCTTCTATTGTTCTCCATTGAATCCGTGAATCAGCCCGAAACCAGGTCAATTGTCTTTTGGCGTAACGGCGTGAATTACGTTTGATCAAATCGATCATCTCTTCCCGCGCGATTCTGCCTTCAAAATAATCGATAACCTCTTTGTAACCGACGGTATTCAGGGCGTTTAATTCCGGCGAATACCCGAGTTTTAACAGATTCCTGACTTCGTCTTCCAGACCCGCTTTTATCATTTGATCTACTCTTTCGTTAATGCGCCGATAAAGTTTTTTCCGATCCGAGGTCAATCCCCAAAGCCTGACGGGAAAGGGAGCCGGATCGGGTTGTTTGGAGTGCCAGTAGGAAAACGGTTTGTCTGTTACCAGATACACCTCAAGGCTGCGCAAAATACGCTGCCGATCGTTGGGGCTGATTTTTCGGGCATATTCCGGATCGACCCGCTTTAGTTCTTCATAAAGCGCGGGCAGTCCTTTTTCATTCAGCCGTTCTTCCAACTGCTCTCTTATTTTTGGATCCATGGCGTTCAATTCAAAAATTCCGTCCGTTAAAGCCCTGATGTACAGCCCCGATCCTCCGACAACCAAAGGGATTTTTCCTTTATTAAGAATATTTCCGATCGTCTCTCTGGCTTGCCTGCCGAACATTCCTGCGCTGTAATATTCATCGGGATTACAGATGTCAATAAAATGGTGGGGAATGCGTTCACGGATTTCTTTTTCAACCTTTGCCGTACCGATGTCCATGTAGCGGTAAATCTGGCGGGAATCCGCCGAAACTATCTCCACATCCGCCCGCTCGGCGATCAGCAATGATATTCGGGTTTTACCGACAGCGGTGGGACCGACGATGATGTTAACGGCAGAATTCATTTCAGCTCAAACGCTTGAACTTACGATCCAACTCTTCCAAATCAATCGTAACAATAACGGGTCGTCCGTGGGGGCAGAAAAAGGGCGTTTCACAGGCAAAAAGCTGATCCACAAGATTTTGCATTTCGTTTGCCGATAGTTTTTCGCCGGATTTAACCGCGTTTTTGCAGGCATAGGCGGCGGCGACTTTTTCCAGATGGTCAAAATCGGTTAAGGGTTCGTTTTTGTAATAATCGATAATATCCAGCAGAATCTGCGATTCGCGTCCCACTTTTACATCCGAAGGCATGGCTTCAATTACGATGGTCGTTCCGCTAAACACTTTAATGCTGAATCCGATTTTGTTTAAAACGTCATGAATCTCTTTGAACACCATGAAATCGTCATAGTTTAAAGAGATTTTTTGCGGGAAAAGCAATTTTTGCCCGTAACCCTGACCCTTCTTTTTCAACACTTTTAAGATACGCTCAAACAGAATGCGTTCATGAGCCACATGCTGATCGATGATCACCATGCCGCTTTTGATTTCGGAAACGATGTAGCGGTTGTGCAACTGCCAGAACTGAACATCCGCAAGCTCTTCCTGAGTCCGGCGGACAGGACCGATATCCGGAGAAGAGGTCGGCGTTTTTTCGGCGGACGGTTCCGTTTCCTTTTTTTCGGGCTCGTGAGGGTCCGTGGCAAAATAGGTCAAGCTCAACTGCGCTCCGCCGTAGCGTCCCAGATAGCGTTTGCGATGCCGCATCTCATCAATAATTTGCCTCGGGCGGGCGGGTTGATCGACGGACTGCTGCAGAGCGCTGCCTTCCGGCGCGGATGAAAACTCCGGAATTACCCCCTCGTCATTCAAAGCCTTTCGAACCGTGTTTATCACAAAATAGTAAAGGCTGCGTTCATTGGAAAAACGAACCTCCATTTTGGCGGGATGCACGTTCACATCCGCCATTCCGGGGTCCATTTCCAAAAAGATGCAAAAAATCGGATATTCGCCGCCGGAGATCAAATTCCCGTAAGCCTGAAAAATGGCATGATTCAAAGCGCGATCCTGAATGGGACGTCCGTTTAAAAATAAAAACTGAAATCCTCTGGATCTGCGAACCACATCGGGACGACTCACAAAGCCTTTCAGCTCAATGCCTCCCAGACTGGCGGAAATGGGAATTAATCCCTGAAAAATGGAATTGCCAAGAACACTGCGGACCCGTTCTCCCAATTCGGAAATCTTTAAATCGTAAATTTCACGACTGTCAATGGTCAGTTCAAAGGCAATATTGGGATAGGCAAGGAAGAAGCGTTTTAAGACATTTAAAATCTGCTGAATTTCCGCGTTATCCGAACGCAAAAACTGACGTCTTGCCGGGACATTAAAAAACAGATTACGAACAGCCACGCTGGTTCCCACGTTAGCCGCCGCCTTTTTGATCCGCGCGTTTTTTCCGCCGTCCAAAAAATACACCGTAGCCATTTTATCTTCCGCGCGCCGGGATTTTAATTCGATTTGCGAAACCGAAGCGATACTCGGCAGCGCTTCTCCGCGAAAACCCAGTGTTTCGATACGCTCCAAATCATTTTGGGAATAAATTTTACTGGTGGCGTGGCGTTCAAAAGCCAAAGGCAAATCTTCCTCGCTCATCCCCGTGCCGTTATCGATCACCTGAATCAGTTTTTTGCCGCCCTGCTCAATAATGATTTTGATGTGATCGGCTTCGGCGTCAATGGCGTTTTCGACTAATTCCTTTACCACCGACGAAGGACGCTCGACGACCTCTCCAGCCGCGATTTTATTGGCTAAATTTTCCGGCAGAATTTGTATTTTTGGCTTTTTATTGCTCATGGTCTCCTTCTTTGTTTGCACGAATATAAAAAAATTAAGCATCTAATAAAAATGATTTGCGAGCTAAAAATCTTGTTTTGCTTATTGCGCCGCTTTACTTTTGTTAACAAGACATAAGAGTAAATAGTTCACTATATTCAATCCTGGCTACTGTTGAGATCAAAATAATTAATAGAAAAATCCGGTGATCTCCGGGGTAAATTTTTTTACAAATTATCCGAAATAATAAACCCGTAAAAAGAGAAAACGGCATTTAAAGTTGGAAATTTAGTTATCGAATGATTATTTTCGGAAGCGGGAATTAAAAAACCTTTTTTTTAGTAAATAATAATCAGAATGCAAACTTATTAAATTAAAAGGAGGTAACCATGCGTTTATCGGAAAAAATTCAATCCGCGGACTGGAAAAAAGAAAAGCACGCTCCGGTTATTGAAACACCCACCGAAGTAAAAGCGGGACAACCCTTTTCCGTTACCGTCGGATTGGGAAAAGAGATCGCCCATCCCAATACAACCGAACACCACATCAGTTGGATTTCACTTTATTTTCAGCCGGAAGGCGGCAAGTTCACGCACCAGATAGCTCATGTCGAGTTCCGTGGTCACGGCGAAAGCACCAGCGGTCCCAACAAAGGTCCCGCCTACGCTCATCCGGAAGTTAACCTTTCGATAACATTAAACGAGTCGGGCACGCTCTTTGCCCTGGCGTTTTGCAACATTCACGGACTCTGGGAAAGCAGCACAGAGGTCAAAGTCGGTTAAACTGATTTTCCCCCGATTTTGCCGGGGGATTTTTTTCAATTTTATTTGAACGCGCTTGTTTTTTACCGGTTTTTATCATCATCTCCGGAAACCGCCCGAAGATTCTTTCTCAATTGTTTAAAACAAAGCGGCTGTTCTTTTTTCTGAAGACGCGCTTTGCCATGATAAACGCCTGTTTAAACCTTTGGAGTTAAAATCATGCGAAATCGTAAAAAATTGTTTCGTGTTTTCTTTTTGCTTCTTTTATCCCTTGTTTTTATTTCTTCATCGATCGCCAAAAACAGCGAACCAAAGACAATACCGGTCAAAGACTGGTTGATATTGGGACCGATCGATTTGCATCTGCCGGCGTTTCATGACGTCAAAAATATGAACGGTCAGACTTTCGATTTAAAAAATCTGCTGAAATTTTCTTTTGCCGATATCGAAAACTGGCTGCCGTCCGAGAACGATCGGGTTCAATGGGACGCGCAAACATCTCTGAAATGGGTGAAGTATCGGAGTAGGGGCGATTCGATAGATTCGATAGTTCTTGACTATCAAAAAAACGCCCGTCATCCGCAGATGTATTATCTGGCATCCTATATTGATGCAAACCGTTTTACCCCTCTGAAAATCGAAATAAAAAGCTCTCAATTGTTCCGGCTTTTTGTTGACGGCAAACCGATTCTAAGCCAGCCGACATCGGCTCCTCAGGATTCAAACGGTCAACCGGAAACGATATTCAGAACATCCGAAGAAATTAATCCGGAAACGGGCAAGCATTTGCTGCTGATTCAAACGCTGAACGACCCGCGTAAAGCTTTTCGCTGGTCGGTTGCGGCAAGGCTTAAAGTTCCCGCCCAAGGGAAGACGAATGGCCCGAACATTTCCCTTTCGCCGAAACGGTTCTTGAACGTTAATCTTATGATGGACGCGCCTAAACCCACAAGCGTTTCTGTTTCTCCCGACGGC
>JAADIP010000189.1:0-5344 GCA_013151275.1 Calditrichota bacterium
CCCCCTTTTACTTTCTCCCCTTCGAACACCGAAGGCAAGGGGGGTCCTTACTCAAACCGCACAATATCTGAATTTCACAATGTTCCTCGACAACCAGGTTTTGTTTCGGATTTCTGTCATTTGGTAATTCGAATTTGTTTCGGATTTCGATATTCGGATTTACGATTTTCCTCTTCAATCAACTTTGTAACTCTGTAACTTTGTAACTCTGTTACTCATTAGTCATTACTCATCACGCATTACGCATTACTCATCACGTTAACTTTATATCCACCCGAACCGGATCAGCGTTTTGTTCGCATGCCGGGCAAACAGGGCGGCAAGCGCAATTAACGCCGCCGTCAGAAAAGGCGAAAAGGGAGCGTATGTCTGTAACCCCAAAATGATTATTGTAATGATCAGGAACAGGCAAAAAGTCGCCATTCGTTTTCTGAGCACGCGATAGGGCTTTAATTTAGCGGAAAAATCTTCCGGGACTTCCTTATCCGGACCCACGGTTTCCATCAGTCGCTCGATTTTGGGTTGAACCTTAAAATGGATATACGAAAGCATGCCCATCAGCACAAACAAAAGAACGATTTTTGCGGCTACAACCGGGTTCAGCCAAAGCGCTTCGATTCCCAGCGGTCCGAATAGCAAAAGAAGCAAACCGGTCAACAATACGGTTGACTGGAAAACAAAACAACGGGAAGCGCCGTGCCCGATAATGTTTTCCATGTAGCGGTCTGCGGGGTAATTAAATTTGGGTCCTAACAGCGCGCGTTCATTAACAACGATGAGATTGAATAACGGCACCGTCATGAACACAAAACTCATGACGTGCAAAAACTTCAACAGATCATAAAAAACATACATCTTCCCCCCTTTTCAGAAAACAAGGGACTGGGAACTGTTTTTAACCCAATCCGCCATTGTTTCCAGATTGCTTTTTACAACGCCGTCAATAAGCTGATTTTCTGACACCCCACGGGCATCGCAGCAGCTTCCTCAGGCATGAACCAAGCCGTCCCTTTTGAGAACGCTTCGGATCATGCGACCGATATTGTAATAACCGTTCGGCGTTTTCTGATCCGTCAAAGCGCACAACACTCCGTCTCCCGTTAAAAAGACACGCACCTTTTCGCCGGCTTTCAACAAAGCAAGGGCAAGCCTCAAACCGTTGTAGGGTCTCTCATTTCCGTAAGGCGCGTCGTTAACAATAACCGTGATCATGGCGTTTCCTCCTTTTTGAATGATTCCGTTTCTTTCTTTTCCCAAAATTGTTTTTAATTCGGTTAGTCAACAATTCCTGTGCCAAAAAGGAGAGACGATCGATTAACGCCCTGAATTGAATAACGTTACAACGGGTGTAAAAAGTCAGCATTTAAAAACGAGATGTTTGAGACCGCGAAATCATTTCGCAGCAGGAGGGTAATTTAAGGGAAAACCGCGATATTTTTTCGCGCTACTTAATGCCCAATTCCTTCAGCTTGTACTGCAACCCGCGGCGGGTGATTCCCAGAATTTCCGCCGCCCGGGTGATATTGTGACCCGTTTGTTCCAGAGTCTTTAAAATCAACTCTTTTTCGACATCTTTAATGGAACGTCCCACCAGAGCATCCGCAACAGTCTCTTTTTCTTGCGAATCAAAATCTTTTTTCAGATTGTTCGGCAGAACCGCTGCTGTAATCATTTCATCGCGTGATAAAATAACCGCCCGTTCGATCGTGTTTTCCAGTTCGCGCACATTGCCCGGCCATTCGTAGCGCATCAAAAGGTCAAGGGCTTCGGGAGTAAAGCCGCGTATTAAGCGTTGATTTTTTTCGGCATATTTCTTTAAAAAATGTTCAGCCAGAGCGGGGATATCTTCTTTGCGTTCTCTTAACGCGGGTAAATGAACCGGCACCACGCTCAAACGGAAGTACAAATCTTTGCGAAACCGCCCTTCTTCCACTTCCTTTTCAAGATTTTTGTTGGTGGCGGCAATGATGCGCACATCCACACGTAAAGTCTTTTCGCCTCCCAGTCGTTCAAATTCGCCTTCCTGCAAAACACGCAAAATTTTTGACTGTGTCGCCAGACTCATATCGCCGATTTCATCCAGAAAAAGCGTTCCGCCGTCGGCTTGCTCAAATCTTCCCAGCCTTCTGGAAACGGCGCCGGTATATGCCCCCTTTTCGTGCCCGAATAGTTCGCTTTCCAGCAAATTTTCCGCCAGCGCCGCGCAATTTATCTTAACAAACGGTTTGTCTTTTCGCAGGCTGTTTTGATGAACGGCGTTGGCGATCAATTCCTTGCCGGTGCCGCTTTCGCCTAAAATAAGAATCGTGGCGTTGCTGGGCGCAGCCATGGCAAGCACTTCAAAAACTTCGCGCATCTTCCTGCTTTTTCCGATAATCGAAGAAAAATCGAATTCCTGATTAAGGCGCTCTTTCAAAACCTTGTTTTCAATTTTAAGCCGCTCATAATTCAACGTTTTTTCAATGTTTATCTTTACTTCGTCCATATTTAGCGGTTTAACCATATAATCGAAGGCGCCCATCTTAAGCCCTTCGACCGCTGTTTTTACCGAGGCGTAGGCGGTCATAATCAATACCGGAATTGCCGGACTAATCTTTTTAATTTCTTTCAGCGCCTCAAGACCGTCAACTTTTTTCATCTTCAGATCCAGCATAATCAAATCGTAAAATTGTTCTTCCACCATCCGCACCGCTTCATCGCCGTCGGAAGCTTCAAAAATTTCGTAGCCCTCCTCCGAAAGCGTCGCCTTTAGCATCAAACGGTGACTGGCGTCATCGTCAACGATGAGAATTTTCTTCTTCCTGTCCTGTGTCATGCTCGTTTCCCGTTTTTATTTTGATTGATCTTTAAAAAAAAGCAATGTGAAAACCGTGCCTTTGCCGGGCTCGCTTTGCACCTCTATTTCCCCGTGCAGGCTCTCCATTATCCGATAGACAATGGCTAAACCCAATCCCGTGCCGCCCTTTTTGGATGTAAAAAAAGGATCGAAGATACGCGGAAGATGTTCACGCGGAATTCCGCTGCCGTTGTCCTCAATCTCAATTGTTACATGCTTTGCGTTTTCGCGGATACCGATTCTTAACCGCCCGCCCGGCTCCGTTGCCTCGATGGCGTTAATAAACATATTAAGAAACACCTGGGTCAACATGTCTTCGTCGGCGAGAATAATTCCGGCGACCTCATCGGAAAAATCCTTTATCACCCGAATATTCTTTTCTTTAATTTCGGATTGAATAAGCTTGAGAACGTGCAGAATAAGAGGCTGAATTTTTACGGCGCTAAAATTAGGCTCCTGCGGTTTGGCAAAGTTCAGCAAATCCTGAATCACCCGATTCAGACGATCCACTTCATTTACCATCACGGTGGCGTAATTCCGGTCTTCCGAACCGGGAGGAAATTTATTGCGAAAGTATTGGGCAAACCCTTTAATGGAACTCAGGGGATTTCGTATTTCATGCGCAATGCCTGCCGCCATGCGTCCAAGACTCGCCAAACGCTGGGACCTTTCCACCTTTTTCTCGAGGGACTTGATATCCCTCAAATCACGCAAAATGATGACCTTTCCGATGGTATTGCCGTTCTCGTCTTTTAAGCGACTCGACGTGGTGCTTAAAGGGATTACTTCGCCGTCGTTCAGATGACATTCCATCCGGCGCTCCGTAATATCCTCTTCCGGCAGAAACGTTTTTGAAAGATCGCAGCGAAACATCACTTCGCTGAGCGGTTTGCCTTTTACTTCCTCTAATTTTAATCGCAGCAGCTCCGACGCTTTGTGATTGATTGTTTCGATGCGCCCGTACTTATCAAGAGAAATCAAACCGTTCGGCATGCTTTCCACTACATTTTGGGTGTAGCTCTTCATGGTTTTTATGGTACGGTTTGCCACATAATAATTCTGGGCGATCAATAAAAAATAAAAGGAGGCGGAGCCAAACAACAGCAGAATAAAGGCTGTGATCACTCCCAGGCGAACGTCCTCTTTTTGAGCGGCTTGATATTCCTGCATCTTTAAATCCAGAACGATAAACCGTTTTCCGCCGCTCCGGTCGTTCCGATTGCCGCCCATCATCCAATGTCCCATCATGCGGCTCATCATCGAATGCTGCTCGGAAATTAACGGATTAAAGACTTTAATCAGCCGGAAGATGTTTTCATCGTTTTTATTTAGAATTTTCCAAACGGCATTTTGGGGAGTTCCAGGTTTGGGAAAATTAGTTATTTTGATTCCGGCGTTATCCTTCCGGCTGTCCGCCAAAACTTTGCCGTTTTCGTCTATCAACACAATCCGGTCGATATTCGGTCCTTTGGCTGTTTCGCGAAACAGGGTTTCTATTTGATTTTGACCCCACATCATTTCCATCATTCCTGTGCGGGCGCCGGCTTCCAGTGAACGGATCAGCGTTAAACCCTGACGAAACAAATGATCTTTAAGCAGTTTTTTTTCGCGGTTAAAATTCAGATAGGTCAAAAATCCGAGAATAATCAGCAATAAAAATGAAGCCGAAAGCAGACCCACAACCGGGAAGGCAAGCTTTTTTTCTTTGAATTCCCTGAAAAATCCGAATGTTCTTAGTTTCATGATAATTGCTATTTAAATATTATTGAGTACGCTCTAAAAACAGTGTTCTGTCATTTCGAACGTAGAGAGAAATCTTATAAATCTAATAAAAACAAAAGATTTCTCGTCGCTACGCTCCTCGAAATGACAAATACAGAACTTTTTAGAGTTGACACCTTGCTTTTTTTATTTTTCCCAAAATTTTATTTTCAAAAAATTTTTGGCTTTTCCGTACTGTTCAGCCTTTCAGCATGCGCAATCCGCTGCCTATTACGACAAACTCGCTTAATTCGTGTCCCAAAACGGCAACAGGCAGAGTAAACGCTCCCGCCACGGCTCCGATGACCAGCGCGCCGATAACGATCGCCGAAAGAAATAGATTTTGCCTGACCACTTTGTGATTGCGCCGCGCCAGTTGCAGCGCGTAAACCAGTTTTTTCAGATCGTCAGCCATCAGCACCACATCCGCTGTTTCCATTGCAACATCCGTGCCGGCGGCGCCCATCGCCACACCCACCGTGGCTTCCGCCAAAGCGGGCGCGTCATTCACCCCGTCGCCCACCATGGCTACATGACCGTATTCTTGCGAAAGCTTGCGCACAATTTGCGCCTTGTCTTCCGGCTTCAATTCCGAAAAAACCATATCGAGACCCAATTCCCCGGCAATGGCTTCCGCGGTCCGCCGATTATCGCCGGTTAACATTGCTATTTGACTCACTCCGATGCGATGAAGTTCCCGTATGGCTTTTTTAGCATCGGGACGCAACTGATCGCGGATGGCAATGA
>JAADIP010000189.1:5445-26453 GCA_013151275.1 Calditrichota bacterium
AGCGGGCTTCCGATAAAGTGCATTTGCCGATTAATTTCCGCTTTTGCGCCGGCGCCGGTTAACGAGCGGAATTTTTCCGGTTGTCCGGGGGATATTTTCTTTTGCCGCGCAAAGCCGACAATGGCGCGAGCCAGAGGGTGTTCGCTGCCGCTTTCAATTGTTGCGGCGATTTTTAAAATTTCATCCGCAGACGGATTGCCGGGAGCGTGATTTACGGTTAAAACATCCGTAACCTGCGGTTCACCGCCGGTAAGCGTGCCGGTTTTATCCAGAGCCACCACTTTTATTTTCGCCAATTCTTCCACATAAACCCCGCCTTTAATCAACACGCCGCGGCGCGCAGCCGTGCCCAGCGTTGCCACCATGGTAATAGGAATGGAGATCACCAGAGCGCAGGGAGCAGCCGCCACAATAAATACGGTGGCGCGGATAATCCAGGTATTCCACGCAGCGCCAAACAGCAGCGGAGGCAGAACCGCAATCAGAATTCCCGCTAACAACACGGCGGGACTGTAACGCCTGCCAAACCGTTCGATAAAACGCTGACTCTTGCCTTTACGTTCCTGCGCTTCTTCCACCATCCGAATAATACGCGATAGTGTATTGTCGGCAAAGGCTTTTGTGGCGCGCACCTCCAGCAATCCTTCTCCGTTAATGCTGCCGGCAAATACCGCGCCTCCGGGCTCTTTTTCCGCCGGCATACTCTCCCCGGTAATCGGAGCTTCGTTAACGCCGGAAGTTCCCGAAACCACCTCGCCGTCCGTGGGGACCGATTGCCCGGGCTTCACGATAAAAATATCGCCGACCCTGAGTTCTTCGACCGGTATTTCCGTTTCAACGCCGTCTTTTTTCACGACTGCGGTTTTAGGCGCCAAATCCATTAACGCCCTGATTGCGGAGCGGGTTTTCTCTTCCGTGTAGCCTTCGGCTGCTTCGGATATGGAATAGAGAAACACCAGCATCGCGCCCTCGGCTGCCTGCCCGAGAATGGTAGCCACCACCGCCGCTATCATCATCAGTAATTCAATTCCCACTTCTCTTTCGAAAAGCAGCTCCTTAAGGGCTTCTCTTCCGAAATAGTAACCGCCGATTATGATAACGGAAACGTAAACGATATTCGAGACCAACGGAGAAAAACCTTTTATCCCCAGAAGCCAGCCCAAAAGAAGCAGCGCGCCGGATAGCAGCGAAGTTATTACTTTTAAATTACGCCATGGTTTTGGCGCGGAAGGTAAGGCAAAATCCTTTAAGGGAGGAAATCCCAGCGAATTCAGTTTGTTTTTTATTTCTTGC
The DNA here is from genome assembly GCA_013151275.1 of Calditrichota bacterium. GTDB lineage: Bacteria > Calditrichota > Calditrichia > Calditrichales > Calditrichaceae > Caldithrix. The sequence goes on from JAADIP010000189.1 coordinate 6,739, forward strand.
GGATTTGTCCGCTCCGCGTCAAATTCAATTTCCACCTTTGCCGATTTGGGATAAACTTTAATTTCAACAATGCCGTTTCCGTCCCTTAATCCCCGTTTGATTTCCGCGGCTTCGTGCTCGCAGTCCAATCCTTTAACCCTTAAACTGATTTTCGATTGTCTCATATATTCACCTTTTATTCTTTTCTTAATTCAGGCGGTTAAATAAACAGAATTTTTGCTCGTTTTTTGATTTCCGTTCTGTTATCGCGGGGAGTCCGGCGTCCGCGGGACAAAGCAGGAGAGAACGACCGGACGGGCAAAATATTTTTGTTCTTATTTGATGAATTCGGAAAAGTCTTTTAACAAAAATTAAGGCGCGGATAATCGCACAATTAAGCAGACTTTTAACCTTGCCCCCTCCCTGCGCTGCAAAATCCGTTCGGGAGGGGGAGCAGAGGGGCGGAGATTAATATTTTCAGGATTCACATCACTTGCCTTTTACGAGTTCATCGGTATTTCATTTTCGAGAAACTCACCCGCGAAAATTTAACAAGCGCAAGGCGTTGGCTACCACCACCAAAGTGCTGCCTTCGTGAAATACAATGGCTGTGCTTATTCCGGCGTATCCGGCTAATGTGGCGACGATTAACATTAAAATAACGCCTAAAGAAATGGCTAAATTCTGTTTTATGATTTTTCGCGTTTTACGGCTTAGTCCCACGGCAAAGGGTAATTTTCCGATGTCGTCGGACATCAAAGCCACGTCCGCGGTTTCCAGAGCCACATCCGTTCCGCTGGCGCCCATGGCAATACCGACGGTGGCGTTGGCAAGCGCGGGAGCGTCGTTCACTCCGTCGCCGACCATGGCAACCTTCTTGTATTTTTCATTCAGTTCTTTAATGTAGGTCACTTTATCTTCGGGAAGCAGATCGGCGCGGAACTCGGTAATGCCCGTTTGTTGCGCGATATTCTTTGCGACGCGCGGATTGTCGCCGGTCAGCATAATCAATTCACGAATTCCCATTTTCTTCAATAACTGCATTGTTCTGGACGCTTTTTCGCGCGGTTTGTCAGCCATGGCAATGATTCCGACAAACCGACCGTTTATCCTGACGAGCATGGTGGTAAAACCCTTTTCCTGTAATTCGGCGTCCTTTGCTTTGATTTTCTCGGGAATCGAATCTCCGTTATCTCCCTGAAACAATTTAAGATTACCGATTTCAACGGTTTCGCCTTCCACGTTACCGATTAAGCCTTTTCCCGAAAGAGTCTGCACATTATCCGCTTCGGGAAAGCTGATGCTCATGGTTTTTGCTTTGCGCAAAATAGCCTGCGCCAGCGGGTGCTGGGAACGGCTTTCGATTGCCGCGGCTTTTCGCAGCAATTCTTTATTTTCAAAAGAATCAAATTGAATCATTTCCACGACTTCCGGTCGTCCGATGGTAATGGTGCCGGTTTTGTCGAAGGCTATGGCGTGCAGAGAACCCAAATTTTCCAGATGCACGCCGCCTTTAATCAACACGCCGCTTCGGGCTGCTCTGGCGATTCCCGATAAAATTGCCGAAGGCGTGGCAATTGCCAAGGCGCAGGGCGAAGCCGCAACCAGAATGGTTATGGCGCGCAAAAAAGCGACTTTCCACGCAAGAAGACCGATCAATGGAGGCAGAAAGATCAAAGCGACCACTCCCACCATAACGACCGGCACAAATACTTTTTCAAACTTCTCGGTAAATAATTGAGTGGGAGATTTTTGGGTCTGCGCTTCTTCGACCAATTGAATGACTCTTGCCAGCGTTGTATCCTGCGCCAGACGCAGAACCTTGACTTCGAGTGCGCCTCCGCCGTTGATGGAACCCGCATACACCGAAGCGCCTATTCCCTTTTCCGACGGAATACTCTCTCCGGTTATCGGGCTTTCGTCCACGTCGGAATGCCCTTCGATAATCTCTCCGTCAACCGGAATGCGCTCCCCCGGACGGACGACCACAACATCGCCTTTCTGTAATTCCTCAACCGGCATCTCCGTTTCTCTGCCTTCCCTGCGAACGCGAGCCGTTTTCGGAGTAAGCTGACCCAGCGCGCGAATCGCGTTTCGGGCGCGGTCCATGGCATAGTGTTCCAATGAATGCCCAAGGCTGAATAAAAATAGAAGCAGAGCGCCTTCCGCCCAATTTCCCAACAAGGCGGCTCCGGCAGCCGCGACAACCATCAAAAAGTCGATGTCAAAACGAAATTTTAATACCGCTTTAATTCCGTGCCTGGTGGGTTCGTAGCCTCCCGCAACATAAGAGATTAAATAGATTGCGATGGCTGTGGAAGAAGAGAAGAATCCCGCTTTTTCTCCCGCAAAACCCAGGGCTAAAAAGAAGCCGGAAGCCAACGAAAGAATAAGTTCCAGGTTTCGTTGAAACCAGTTTTCCTCTTTTTTTTCATCCACCTCATAACCCAACTGGTGGATAAAACGAATAATCTGTTTGTGGCTTATTTTGTGAGCATCGTATTCGATGCGGATTTTTTCGGCGGCATAACTCACCGAAACCGTAATCACGCCTTCCTTATGCGCCAGAATATGCTCTATGCTCAACGCGCAGTCGGTGCAATCCATTCCGCTGATTTTCAATGTTTCGTGCCGAAATTGTTTGCTGATTTCAACCCCCGCCTGCCGGGTAAGCCGCCGGAGTTTTTCCAGTGAAATCAAATTGGGATCGTAATGCAGACACAACACCGCTTCTCCGTTTGTGGAGTCGATGTGAACCTGTTCTATTCCGCGGTGAATCTGCAAACGATCGATCAACTGCCGAACGCATTGATCCCGCTCATCCTTCACCTGCGGCAATAATAAGGGTATGTCAATCTGGAGTTTCTTTTCCACTTTTTTATTATCTCCGTTTTTTGATAGTGAATTAAAGTCTCTTTGAAATTCCGGGCTCACTAATCGGGCGGGAATTATCGGATGTTCATTTCCGCCTTAATCTTTTTAATCTCTTCTTTTACCCTGGGTATTAATTCACTCTGTTTTTCCACTTCCATAAATTTTTGGAAATTATACAACGCCTTTTCATTATCTTTTAAACTAAAACGATAAATTACCGCTAACTGCAGCCAGCCGTCGCCATAGTCCGGAAATGTTTTGGTCACTTTCTCGAGTATTGCCAGGGCATCTTTAACGGAATTATTTTTGCTTAGTGTAAGGGCAAGGTCTGTTTGAGCTTCCGCGGATTCGGGGTTTATCTGAGCCGCTTTTCCGAAATATTTCTGAGCCTCTTTGAAGTTCTGGAGTTCCAGATAGGCATGCCCCAGCGCCATCAAAATATTAAAATCATCGGGATTGGTTTCCAGACGCTTTTCCAACTCCGTAATACTTTTCTTAATATTCTCTATCTGGGCTGTTCTATCCTGAGAACCCTCGTCTTCCGAATGCGTATGGCTCGGAGCTTCCAGAGAATTGATCCATAAGTACAGAGCAAAAATTGAAAATAAAAATAAAAAAGCTGCAAAAATTACTTTGGGTTTTAACATAATTTATCCTTTTTATTCTAAGATAAGACTTTTGGCTCAATTTTGAAAATTAAAATATCAAGCTTTAAACGGCAGTCTCTCCCCGTTCGCCGCTGCTGATTCTGACCGCATCCTGTAAATCGCAGATATAAATTTTACCGTCGCCGCGTAAACCGGTATGAGCCGCATTTTCTATGGTGGAAACGATTTCTTTAACCAATTCGTCCAGGCAAAATATCTCGATTTTAAGATGAGGCACGAAATCGTACAACTGCTCTTCAAGCGAAGCCTCTGTCTTCCGCCCCCGTCCGAATCCTTTGACTTCGAGCACCGTCATGCCGGTTAACCCCTCGATTTTGTGCAAAGCAAGAGTCACTTCGCTTAATTTGTGAGGCTTGATGTAGGCAATAATGTGTTTCATTTTCTACTCCTTTTTTATTTGGCAAAATACAGATGACCGGAAAATCCCGGACAAAGACACGATTTTTCGGAAAAGTTAACCGAACGCGCCTTCTTTGTCCGGGACTATCCACGTCATCGCTAATAGTCAAACCTTATTAATCCAATTCTTTTTCGCTTTCGATATTTATTGCAAACCACTTGTACAAAGCCGGCAACACCAGCAAAGTAAGCGCCGTGGAAGTAACCAGTCCGCCCACCACAACCGTAGCCAGAGGACGCTGCACTTCACTTCCGACTCCGGTGGAATAGAGCAGCGGAACCATGCCCAGAGCCGCGGCAAAGGCGGTCATTAATACCGGGCGCAGCCTTAAACAGGCGCCTTTTATGGAAGCCTCGTCTATCGGCAATCCTTCCTTTAACAACTGGTTCAAATAGGTTACCAGAACAATTCCGTTTAAGAGCGCAATTCCGAACAGGGCAATAAAACCGACGGACGCCGGTACGGACAAATTCTGACCCGAAATCCACAACGCCACAATCCCTCCTACCAACGCCAAAGGAATATTTAGCAGAATCAACAGAGAATTCTTTAGCGAATTAAAGCTGGTAAAGAGGAGGAGAAATATAATGAGCAACGTAATGGGCACCACTACAGCCAGACGTTTGTTTGCTTCCTGCTGCAGCCGGAACTGACCGCCCCAGGTAACCAAATATCCCGGCGGCAAATCGACATTTTGCTCAATGGCTTTTTGACCGTCTTCCACAAAAGAACCGATATCCCGTCCCACGACATTACACTGGATGGTGATAAAACGCTGGCTGTTTTCACGCGTAATCTGGCGCGGTCCCACAATTTCCCGAATCGTCGCCAATTGCGAAAGAAGCACGTGAACGCCGTTCGGAGCTTCCACCAATATCTGGCTGATTGCTTCGGGCGTGCTCCGAAATTCCGGAGCAAATCGAACTAAAATATCGAAGCGCCGCACGCCTTCGAAAATCTGACCGGCTGTTTCGCCGCCCACGGCAGCCCGAATCACTTCCTGCACATCCTCCACGTTAATCCCGTAGCGGGCGATGGCGTGCCGATCCACCTTGATTAACAATTGCGGAGTTCCGCTTATTTGGTCAGCCTGAACATCGGCGGCGCCGGGCACCTGCTCGATAACCCGGACAATCTCATCGGCTTTTTCTTTCAACACTTCCAGATCGTCTCCGAACAGTTTTATCGCCAACTGCGCACGAACGCCTTCCAACAACTCATCCACAGTCATCTGAATCGGCTGGGTTAAATTAACCAGCACTCCGGGAACATTGCCTATTTCATCCCTTATCACATCTTCCAGTTCCTGCTGGGTTTCGGCTGTACGCCACTCTTCCCTCGGCTTTAGCAGAATGTACATCTCGGCGCTGTTTACGGGATCGGTATGAGCGCCCACTTCGCCTCTTCCGATTCGGGTAACCACCTCGTTAACTTCCGGGATTTTTAAAATCCTGCGCTCGACAATTTGAGTAATGCGCGTGCTTTCATTTAATGAAATAGACGGCGCCATGGTCAAACGAACGACAATGGTGCCCTCTTGCAGAGTGGGCGTAAACTCGGATCCGAGACGGGGATAGACAATCGCTCCGACAAACAATAAAAGCAAAGCCATACCGACGGCAAACGTACGGCGTTTTACAAAAAAAGTGACAAGCGGGCGGTAAAATTTTAACAGCGTCCGTAAAATCCAGATTTCCCGATGCCCTTCGCCTTTTTTCTGTTTTTTAGGACGGCGCATTAAAATAAAGGCAAGCACCGGCGCCAGAGCAACGGCAAATATTAGCGATCCGCTCATGGCAAGAGCGATGGTGTATGCCAGAGGACGAAACGTTTTTCCCTCGACTCCCTGCAAAGTAAACAGAGGAAGAAAAACGATAATTATAATGAGAATGGCGAACACAATGGGACGCAACACTTCTGTTACCGCGCGCGCGATAACATGAATCCGCGGTTCATCCGGGTCGGATTCGCGCAGCAAACGATCGACATTTTCTACAATTACCACGCTCCCGTCCACCATCATACCGATGGCGATTGCCAAACCTCCGAAGGACATTAAATTTGCCGATATGCCCAAGTATTTCATTCCGATCATTGCAAAAAGCACGGAAAACGGAATGGCAATGGCGACAACCAGACTGGGACGGAAAGCGCCCAAAAAGATCATTAAAATCACCACAACCAAAACAATGCCTTCTTTTAAGGCGTCGGTAACCGTTGCCACCGCGGCTTCCACCAGCGTTTTTTGTTCGTAGTAGGGTTTAATCTTAATCCCCGGCGGCAGTATTTTATTGATCTCCGCTAATTTTTCTTCCACGCTTTGAATAACGGTAGAAGAATTTGTGCCGTACAGTTTTACGATCATTCCGGCTACGATCTCGCCCGCCCCGTTATGGGTTTGCACTCCGCGACGGATAGCGCCGCCGATGCGCACGTCGGCTATTTCTTTAAGATAAACCGGAGTCCCGTGCTCCGCCTTAACAACAATGTTTTCGATGTCCTCGATGTTACTTGCCAGCCCCACGGAACGCACAATGTATTCTTCGGCGTTCTTTTCAATGAACTGCGCGCCCACGTTCAGATTGTTGGCGCGAATTTTATCGAGCACATCGTTTACGCTCACTTTATAACGCAACAAGGCGTTGGGATCCAATACCACGTGATATTGCTTTTCCCAGCCGCCGATCCCCAGCACTTCAGTGACTCCGGGAACGGTTTGCAACTGGTATTTTATTAACCAATCCTGAATAGTCCGCAAATCCGTCAGCGAGTATTGACCGGTTTCATCTTCCAGATAATAAAACATGATCAAACCCATGCCCGTGGAAATCGGTCCCATTTGCGGTTCGCCAAAGCCTTCGGGAATCTGTTCCCTTGCTTCCTGGAGCCGCTCGTTTACCAACTGCCGGGCAAAATAGATGTCCGTTCCGTCTTTAAAATACACATTCACAACCGATAAGCCGAAGTTGGAAACCGAACGAATACGTTCCAGATTGGGCAAACCGTTCATCGCCACTTCCACGGGAAAGGTAACGTATTTTTCAATTTCCTCGGGAGCCAGACCTTTGGTAACAGTGAAAACCTGTACCAGCGCGGGCGACACATCGGGAAAGGCATCGATCGGTAATTGTTTATAGCTAAAAAAACCTCCGGCAATGACCAGAACGCCTAACACGATCATTAACAGGCGATTTTTTAAGATAAAGTTTATTATTTGCTTCATTCTTCATCCCTCTTATTTAGTTGAAAGTGGAACACCGGTAACAAGACCTCTGCAGATTTCGCACATTTCCGAATTTCCGCGGTTTTTTCGTCATCCTGGAAATTTCCACTTTGATTATTCACCATTAATGCTCGTCTCCGAATGACTCTTTTTGCAATTCAGCCTTAATTGTAAAGCCGCCTTTAATGACATACTGCTGATTTTTCTTTAAGCCCGAAACAATCTCCACAAACTCCGTGTTCGAACGCCCGACGGTAACCGGTTGAGGCTTAAATCCTTTATCGGTTTTGATAAATACGACCGTCCGGTTTTCGACTGTTTGCAGAGCCGTTTTCGGAACCACAACGGGAAGTTCGAGGGTTTCAAAAATCACTTTTGCGGTCACAAACATACCCGGGCGCCACTCTCTTTTCGGATTGGGAATGACGACTCTCGCGGTGGCGGTGCGGGTCTCTTCATCGACTACCGGACTTATGTAGAAGATTCTTCCCGTATATTTCAAATCCTTTTTTAGCCCGGTAATTATGGCAGTTTGACCGACTTTGATATTGGTCAGGTCTTTCTGGTAGATGTTTAAATCCGCCCAAACATGACTTAAATCCGCCACCAGATAAGCGTGAGTGGCGTCCGTAATCATCTCGCCCTGGGTAAGATGCATTTCGATAACCGTGCCGCTTATGAGAGATTTTACTTCGTACGAAACCAGACTTTCGTTGCTTTCAATAATAGCCAGTACGTCGCCCTTATTTACCTGATCGCCGATCTGTTTGCGAACTTCCATCACGATTCCCGGAAATCTGGGCACGATATGCGCCAGCCGTTCGGGATCGATGGAGATTTCACCGGTAAAATCGGCGTGCAATTGCAATTGTCCGGGACCTGCTTTGGCAACTTCGACGCCGAATTCTTCGAGCTCTTCGTCGGTCAGCCGGATAATTTGTTCTTCGTGACCCTCTTCGCTCTTGGCTTCGGATTTAACTTCCGCTTTTGTTTCGGCTTTTTTCTCCGTGCATTGTTGAAAAGACAAACCGGCAAAGATTAGAACTATCAACAATATCAAAGATGATATTCCGTTTTTATTGATTCTTTTCATTCTTTCATCCCTCGTTTTTTTACTCATTATTCCAAATTACTGATTTTTTGTCCGACCAATCTTTCCAGATTCGCCACCCGGCGATGATAATTCCGTAAGGCGTCCAGATACTGCGATCGGGCTTCAAATAACGTTCGCTGAGCATCCAACACATCCAAAAGATCATACCGTCCCATCAGGTATCCGTTATTGATCATTTCAAACGCCTTTTGCGCCTCGGGAAGAGACCTGGTTTTTAGAATTCGGATTTCATTAAAAGCTGCGATTAGCTGATTGTACTCATCCGCCAAAAGGGTTTTCACGTTAATTTCGGCGACCCTCTTTTTAAGGTTTGTCTGCTGAAGACGGTATTGCGCTTCCCGAATATTGCCCTGATTGCGATCCAAAACAGGAAGAGGCAACGAAACGCTCATAACAAAAGCGTTATCGCCGCTCTCGCCAAATCGGCGCAACCCGCCGCTGACTGTGGGATCGGGTATTCTGTACGCCTTTTCAAGCTCCAGAACAGCCTGTCGTTTCTGAATTTCCGCAGACCAGCGGGCAATGTCCGGATTTTGCCGCAAAAACAACTGTAGCTTCTTCAAATCCGGAAGTTGAAAGGTGGTATCCAGTTGCCCTATCACTTTTTGAAAGGAAGGTTCTGCGCTGCCCCAGTACGAAGCCAGCCGTTTACGAGCCGCATCCAACGCGCGTCTGGTATGTTCCAGTTCAATTTGCGCCGCCGAAAGTTCAACGCTGGCGCGCGACGCCTCGGCTTCCGAAACTTTTCCCACCTTAACGCGCTGCCTGACGGATTGTAAAAACCGTTCCGCAATCCTGACCATTTCCTCGTTCAACGATACCCGCTGCTGGGCGGCTAACACATCGATGAAAGATTTTACCACGTCCGTAAAAACGTTCAAACGCACAGCCTCGTAATCCCAGGCTGCAAGACCGCTTTCCAGGTCGGCTACCTGCGTGCGCTTTTCCCGTTTGCCGCCTAACTCGATAAGCTGACCCAATGATATGGTGGTTTCCGACGAACGAAACGAAGAAAAAGGACCGCTGCCGGCAAAATTTTCCGCTTCCATTTCCAGCTCAGGGTTGGGTAACAACGACGCCTGCAAAGCCGCAGCCTCGCGCGCCCGGATTTCCAGAGAAAAAACCGCCAGCTCCGGATTGCGCATTAAAGCCAGCGATAATGCCTTAGGTAACGTCAGATCCCCGGTCACCGGCTCCGCTTTAATCAACGACAGATCTTTTTGCTTGTTAATATCCGCTAATTCTTTTCCCAATGCTCGCGGCTCGGGATAAATCACTGTCTTTCGTCCGGCAGTGCAGCCGCTTAACACAATCATTAATCCTGTAACCAAAACGAACAAGCGAATGATTTTAAATTTCATTAATACCTCCGGGAGATTTTTTATTTCTCTTTAATTTGAACTTTTGAAAACAACTATCACTTGTCCAAATTTACTTTTTAACAAAATTGTACCCGTGTCACTTTCTTCTTCCGAAAAAGAAGAGTATGGAATAACGAGCTTTTTATCGGAATTCTTTTTAAGAAGGGGTAATAATCAGATTATTAATACGACGGAGCGAAGCGAAAGAAGCTGTAAATTCGTTTTTGAAGTCCGAAATTCAAAGACATCCTTCGAAAGGTCGTCGTCGTAATAATTCGGATAAAAATAAGAATCGGACCAAACAATGTTTTGTCTGGCGTGACGTTCGTTTATTTTAATGTACGGAGAGGTGCTTTTTTTCTCCAACGAAATATCGAAACAGTCACCCCAATTAAAATTTGAAAGTTCCGTTGTAATCGTCAATAAATTTTCGATATCGGCGTTCGGATGATAACTGATATGCACGCCGTCAACCGACGGTTCGACGGCAATATGACCGTCGGCAATGCACAGAACCGTTTTGGGAATGGCAACCGGCACCATCAGAGATTGCGACAAGATAAAAAAGCTCAATACTATTTTAACAAAATTTTTCATACTTTTTGTAACCCGCCTTTACGTTTCATCCAGATGTATTTGAGCTGTTTCGATAATACCGCGAACATGGTCGTCGTCCAGGGAATAGTAAACCATTTTGCCCTCTTTACGATTTTTAACGATTTTCATATTACGCAGCAGGCGCAACTGATGAGAAATAGCCGAAACCGAAACATCCACAACCGCGGAAATATCGCAAACGCAAAGCTCTTCGAGCAGCAAGGCTTGAACAATGCGCAGGCGGGTAGGATCCGCCAGCGCCTTAAAAAGATTGGCTGTTTCGCTGGTTTCCTTCATTTGCGGCAGGGCGGCGTTTACCCGATCTACCTTTTCCCTGTCGATGATTTCCACGGAACAAACGATGTTGTTATCTGCCATTTTTTTCTCACTTACATTTGAATACTTGCTCAAATATAATAATAACGATTTATATTGTCAATTTTTTCGGATAATGTTTTCAGGCGAGAAATTCCGTTAGCACTTAACTGCAAGTTATAAGTAAGATTAAAGGTTAAAGATTAAAGAAAAAAGGGGAAGAAATTATCAGAAAGTAGGCTGAAAGCCGTGATTGGTGACGAGTGACAAAGTGACAAGTAACAAGTTACACGTTTAGGTGTTTAGAGGTTTAGTTGTTTAGGATAAATTCCGTAGGAATATAAAGATATTAACCTGGTAATTTATTGCCGGGGACAAAGACGCCTTCCCCCTTTTTCTCCGCCCTTTAGGGCAAAGGTGAAAAGTGACGATACACAGGCGAAGCCGCTTAACGGCAGTTAACAAGGGATAAGGAACAAGGTAACCTGTAACCCTTACACTCTTACACCCTTAACCCTTAACCCTTGACAAATTCTGCTTTTCCGAAAAAATTGAAGAGCCGATGTCCGATTATTCAGCGGGAAAGGTCGGCTAAACTTCTGCTTCGGCATATTTCTTTAAACTTAATTTTTCTTCGTATTCTTTTTGCAAAGTCTTAAAGAGTTCTTTTACTGAAACAATACGATCCACTCTGTAGGCGTTTGAACCGGCAAAGGTAAATCCGTTCAGCAAGGCTCCTTTTTGCGCATTGACCAAAGCATCCGCAATGCAATAGGGCGAGGTGCGGAAATCGCAGGTTTTTATGCATTTCCAGGAGCATTTAAAGGGTTTCTTTTCTCCGGCTTTCACTTCGTTCAAAAATTGATTGCGAATCGCCCGACCGGGTAAGCCAACGGGACTTTCAATAATTGTAATATCTTCTTCTTTACATTGTATGTAGGCTTGCTTAAACTCATCCGAAGCGTCGCATTCGTAAGTGGCGACAAAACGCGTAGCCATTTGCACTCCCTTGGCGCCTAACTTCAAATACTTGACAATATCGGCTCCGGTATAAATTCCGCCGGCGGCAATGACGGGAATCTCTTTATCCCACCGCTCTTCAAACTTTTTAATCACCTCGATAACCTGAGGAACGATGATTTCCAGCCGGTAATTCGGATCGTCAATCTGGTCCTTTTTAAAGCCCAAATGACCTCCCGCCTTGGGACCTTCCACAACAACCGCTTCCGGAATTCGACCGAAACTCTTTTCCCAGTACTGAAAAATAATTTGCGCAGCCCGTGCTGAAGAAACGATCGGGACAAAATGTGTTTTTATTTTTTTAATTTCATCTACAGTATAACCCTTGGGAAAACGCAGAGGTAATCCGGCGCCCATAAAAACAAGGTCAATCTCTTCTTCAATGGCGCATTGTAGCAAATCATTAAAATCGGACATCGCCACCATAATATTCAAACCCAGCACCCCTTTGGTCATTTTTCTGGCTTTGCGAATCTCCTGACGTAAAAAATGGATGTTCGCTTCTCTGAAGTTCATGCCCTCCTTTTGGAATAATACTCCCAGAGCAACAGAGGAAATAACCCCGATACCCCCTTCATTGGCGACCGCTGACGCCAATCCGGACAGAGAGATGCCCACACCCATACCGCCTTGGATAATAGGCGTGGTTATTTCAAAATTGCCGATTCGTAATCCGGGCATTTGATAAGGATTCATAAATTTATCCTCTCTTTCAATTAATTGGGGACGTTAAATTTTTGATAATCTTTTTCCAAATTAAATCTTTAAGTTAAATTATACTCAACTTTCTCCATTATTTTTGTAAAATTTATGTAAAAGATTGTATAATTTTTTGTGTGTCCGCCGTTTTGCCCGCTAAAAACAAGCCGACTTTGCCCGAAACATCTCCGTCTGCATTCTTAAAAACGGAATGTTTAGGCTGCATTTTTTTCTAATTGCATTAATCACCGCTGTATTCGTACATTTAAAAAAATTAACGCTTACTGTCGGAACAATTAACAGGAAAAGCAGAAATCATTTATGTCGGAATACATTTTGGGAATTTCCGCCTTTTATCACGATTCGGCGGCGGCTTTATTAAAAGACGGCGAAATAGCAGCAGCGGCGCAGGAAGAACGATTTACGCGCAAAAAGCATGATCACTCCTTTCCGCAGCACGCAGTTTCTTACTGCCTTAAAGAAGCCGGAATAACCGCAAACGATCTTGCTTACGTTGCCTTTTACGAAAAGCCGTTCATTAAATTCAACCGCATTCTGGAAACCTACTTAAGCGCCGCGCCTTTGGGAATCCGTTCCTTTTTAATGGCTATTCCCTTATGGCTTAAACAAAAATTATGGATTTCGGATGTAATCCGCAAGAATCTTTCCTGCGAGGCGCCCATTCTTTTTTCGGAGCATCACGAAGCTCACGCCGCTTCAGCTTTTTTCCCTTCGCCGTTCAAACGCGCGGCGATTTTGACCGTCGATGGCGTCGGCGAATGGGCGACTTCGACAATCGGAATCGGCTCCGACGACCAAATTCAATTAATTGCCGAGCAGCATTTCCCCCATTCCCTTGGTCTGCTCTATTCGGCTTTCACCTATTTTACCGGATTTAAAGTCAATTCCGGCGAGTACAAATTAATGGGACTCGCGCCGTACGGAGAGCCCAGATACGTTCGACAAATTTTCGATGAACTGATCGATCTGAAAGACGACGGCTCGTTTAAGCTCAATCTCTCTTACTTCAATTTTGTCAGCGGATTAACCATGACCAATCGCCGTTTCGCGCGCTTGTTCGGCGGTCCTCCGCGCAAGCCGGAATCTCCTTTAACACAGCGCGAGATGGATTTAGCCCGATCCGTTCAGGAAGCGACCAACGAAATTGTGCTGCGCATGGCAAAACACGCAAAACAAATAAGCGGCGAAAAACACCTGTGTCTGGCTGGCGGCGTAGCCCTAAACTGCGTGGCGAACGCCAAATTACTTAAAAGCGGTCTCTTCGACGACCTCTGGATTCAACCGGCAGCAGGCGACGCCGGAGGCGCTCTCGGGGCGGCTTATCTGGTTCGCCATCACTATCTTAAACATCCGAGAATCGTTAAAGGCAAAAATGACCGACAAAAAAATTCTTATCTCGGACCTTCCTTTTCCGATCGGGAGATTCAATCGTTCCTGGATGAAGCCGGCGCCCGTTACGAGTTGCTGAACGAACGGGAACTCATTGAACAGGCTGCGCAACACCTTAGCGAAGGCAAGGTTGTCGGCTGGTTTCAGGGACGGCTGGAATTTGGTCCGCGCGCGCTCGGCAATCGTTCCATCCTCGGCGACCCGCGAAAAGCCGAAATGCAGCAGATAATGAATCTTAAAATTAAATTCAGAGAAAGCTTCCGCCCCTTCGCGCCGTCGGTATTGGAAGAAGACGCCTCCGAGTGGTTTGAAATCGATCGTCCCAGTCCTTACATGCTTTTGGTGGCGGACGTGCATCCCGATAAGCGGTTGAACGGCATTGACCCAAAAGGCGAATTACAAGGCTTGGATCGCTTGAAAATTCAAAGGTCCGTTATTCCGGCGGTGACTCATGTCGATTATTCGGCTCGCCTGCAAACGGTAAATCAAAATTCCAATCCTCTCTTTTACCGGCTTCTTAAATCGTTTAAAGAAAAAACGGATTGCCCGGTTTTGATCAACACTTCGTTTAACGTGCGCGGCGAACCCATCGTCGCGACTCCGCAGGACGCTTATTCCTGTTTTTTGCGAACGCAGATGGATATTTTGATTTTAGGGCGGTTTTTACTGAAACGGGAAAGCCAACCTGAAAAACCAAAAATCAAAGTTAAAAAAGAGGTGTTTGAACTTGATTAAAAAATTTTCATTGCAGGAACCTTCTGCAAAACAACTGCGCTCTTTTTCGGCGATCATGTTTGCGGGCTTTTCCCTTTTTGCCTTTCTGGCGTTTCAAAAACAAAATTATTTTCTGTTCTGGATTTTACTGACTTTGATTTTCATTGTCCTGCTGGGTCAGTTCATTAAACCGCTGTTAATCCAATCGTATCATATCTGGATGATTTTAGGGCAGGTATTGGGCTTTTTTACTTCCAGAATTATTTTAACCTTAATTTTTTATGGAATTATTACTCCGATCGGCTTAATTTTACGACTGACGGGCAAAAAACCGCTCGACACGAAATTTCGGGACGGAAAATCCTCTTACTGGAAACAAAGGAAGACCGGGCAGAGCGATCTTGAAAAATTGTTTTAATTAAAAATTTTAACGAGGACTTTGAATGGCAAAATTACGGATTCTCCGCGAATACCTGCACTTTCTAAAAACGCACAAAAAATGGTGGCTTTTTCCCGTGGTTATTGTTTTATTTTTACTGGGAATGTTAATCATTTTAGCTCAGGGCAGCGCGCTGGCTCCCTTTATCTACACCTTGTTTTAGAAAGCAGTGTTGAAAGAAAGTCCCTTATTTACTGCAGAGTCGCAGAGAGCGCGGAGATTTTTTTATTTCTTTGACCACAGATTAACCTGTATTACAGATTAAATTAAGATGTTTTTGATTTTTAGTGCTTAAGCTTAAGTAAATTTTTTACATTCCGGTTACTGTATTCTTCTTTGCGCTTTTTGCGCCTCCTTTGCGAATATTGTTGTTGTTATTTGCAGTAGAATTGGCGGCGATTTGAGCGCCTTTGTTAAAGAGCGTTGCGGTCAGTAAAATAATTTTCACTCGTCTTTATTTACCCGCAGAAATCGTTAAAGTCGCTTTGAAAGGCGTTGAACATTTGCAAAATATTTTTGGAATTGAATTCCCGGTTTGAGGTATCTATTAAAAGGCTAAATATTAATCACGTTTTTTTGACAATTTTTTGTGACGGTCAACTTAGTTTTTTATTAAAATTTTATTATTTTAAACTTCGTGTGTCTAAATTGTTCTGTTTCCTCTTCCGAGGGGGAGAGCTCATTGTTTGAAGGAATCCCCCGTTTTGCTTTAACCCGGGGAATTTTTATTTTTTATGCGAAAAAATTCAAAATCCCGATCAAATCTCGAAAAAGGATATGTTCAGATTTATACCGGCAACGGTAAAGGGAAGACCACGGCGGCAATCGGTCTTGCCGTTCGCGCTGTCGGTTCCGGGCTGCGCGTATATTTTGCTCAATTCATGAAAAACTACCCTTACGGCGAAATCCCGATCTTACAATCGCTTCAACCCAACATCACAATTGTACGCTGGGGAGACGACCGATTTGTTTTCAAAAAAGAGCCCCCTTCAAATGAACTGAAGGCTGAAATGAACCGGGGATTAAACGAGGCTCTTCAGGCGATGAAAAGCGGTCGGTACGATGTTGTGATATTGGATGAGGTTTTGGTTTCCGTTTATTTTAAACTCTTTTCCGCTAAACAAATAGTCGATTTCGTCCGAGTAAAACCTGAAGCCGTGGAATTGGTTCTTACCGGTCGCTATTGTCCGCAGGAAATTATCGAACTGGCGGATCTGGTAACCGAAATGAGAGAAGTAAAGCATTATTACCGGAAGGGAATCCTGGCTCGAAAAGGGATAGAAAATTAGTTGAATAAAAATTGATTTTTCATTTGTTTTTGAGCTTTAAAATTTTTATAATGATCCTTGTAGGGGGAAAAGTAAATGTAGTATATTTTAAGGAATTACAACACTTTACCAGTAGAAAATCCCATAACCGCCTATTTTTTATTGAAATGTATTAAAATAAGATAGAGGACTCGCAGCATGTTTCTGGATATGTTCAAATATAAAGGAAAATTTACTTCCATCGCCGGTCGCCGCAATATTAAAAATTATCAGAATCTCTATTTGATGATTAAGAAAAAAACAAATGAAGGCGAGTTGCCTCTCCATCCGGAAAACAATTATTGGGGAGATAACGAACTTGCGCGCAATATCTATCAGAAAAAGTATTTTGTTAAAGATCTTAACAACAAATTAATGGAAAAGCGTCCGGAAGATCTTTTCAATCGAGTCGCTTCTTTTATTGCCGCCATCGAGACCGATCCCAAAAAGCAGGAAGAATGGGCTATCCGGTTTTACAAATACATGTACGAGGGATATTTTATACCCGGCGGTCGCGTTCTCGCCGGAGCCGGAGACCTGTACCGTTTAAAAACTTTGGCAAATTGTTTTGTTACCCAAATCGAAGGTGACAACATCGAATCCATCTATCAGGCTGCGTACGAATGCGCCCGAACTTACTCTTTCGGCGGAGGAATCGGCGTCGATATTTCCGTTCTCAGACCCAAAGATTCGGTTGTTCACAACGCCGCAGACACCTCGACAGGCGCGGTTTCGTTCATGGAGCTCTTCTCATTGACAACCGGCTTGATCGGACAGAGCGGACGGCGCGGCGCCCTTATGCTCACGGTTGACATTAAACACCCGGATGTAATCGATTTCATTAAAGTCAAAAAGACGCCTAACTGGGTCACCAAGCAAATCGTCGAACAATTAAAATGGTCGAACCAGTTCGATAATTACCAGTTGAAAGAAATCGAAAAACAGGTAATGGAGAACACGCAAATACGATTTGCCAATATCAGCATCAAAGCTTCCGACGAATTCATGCAGGCTGTTTCCGAGCAAAAAACTTACGGTAAAAATAAAATTCTGGTTTACAAAAAATTCAACAAAAATATCGTGGCTCACGCCTATCTGGAAGACACCCAACATTACGCGATTCAGATTCCCGCTAAAAGCATCGAAGAGTACGAGCTTTTTAAGGTGTTCAGCGACATCAGCTCTTTAAATGATTTTCTGTACAAAAACTATGAGTTAATCATCACCGAAACCGATCTGGACGATCCGAACAAACGGGACGTGTTCGGCGACCTTGTGTTGCCTATTGAAAGAGAGCCCTTCGATCTGGCTGTTCGTTACAGCGGCGACTTTATGCTTTATTTTGCTTCCAAGCCGAGCGGCGAAATTCGTCGATTGATTAAAGCGCGGGAAATCTGGGACGCCTTTATCGAAGGCAACTACAAAACAGCCGAACCGGGCTTGATTTTCTGGAGCAACATGAGCAAATATTCGCCCTCAAATTATGTGGGGCGTCCGATCTCGTGCACCAATCCCTGCGCCGAAGTTCCTCTGGAAAACGGCGGAGCCTGCAATCTTGCTTCCATTAATCTGTCCCGTCTGGTAAAAAACGGCTATCGCCGAAACGCCGAAATTGACTGGGAAACTTTAAAAGACGTAATAAAAACCACCGTCCGCTTTTTGGATAATGTTGTCAGTTGGAATGAAATTCTTAATCCGCTGGAAAAACAACGAAAAGCGGCGGCTGAAACGCGTCGTTTGGGATTGGGCATTATGGGCGCCGCCGACATGCTCAATCAGCTCGGCATTCCTTACGATTCCGACGAAGGCATCGGGCTTCTGGAAAAAGTTATGGAAACCATAACCAATGTCGCTTATCAGGCTTCGGCGGAATTGGCTGCCGAAAAAGGAGCTTCGCCCATTTTCGATTTTGAAAAATATTCTCAGGCTCCATTTTTTAAAGAAGCGCTGTCTCCCGAAACGCAAAAATTAATCGAAGAAAAGGGCTTGCGAAACATCGCCCTGTTAGCCATTGCCCCCACGGGCTCCATCAGCAATATCGCGCTTAGCTTTAAAAACGGCAACAAACATTATCTTGGGGTATCATCGGGAATCGAACCCATCTTTGCTCTCTATTACACGCGCCGCTCCGAGTCATTTGGCAATCAGTTCTTTAAGGTGTTCCATTCCACCATTCAGGCTTACATCGATCTTCACAACATGCAGGATAAAGTTGTCTCGGCGCAGACCGAAGCGGAATTGACAGAGTATTTGCCCAATTTCTTTTTCAGAACCGCGCATCACATCAATGCCGAGAAACGCGTGGATATTCAGGGTCGTTGTCAAAAATACGTCGATCACAGCATTTCTTCGACGGTCAATCTTCCGGAAACGATCGAACCCGAGGTAATTTCCAACATTTATTTAATGGCGTGGAGAAAAGGCTTAAAGGGCATTACCATTTACAGAGACGGCAGCCGCCACCCCATTTTAAGCGTGGACGGGCAAAAGACCGAATTCCAGAAGACAAAAGAAAAATTATTTAAAATTTTGTTGGCAAATACGAAAGAAGAAGTTACATTAAAAGGAGACGACGTTATTTTAACGCCAGACGAAAAATTAACGACGGTCTATCATTATTTAAAATCACGTGAACACAAAAACTCATAATTAAAAGGAGTTTTAAAAGATTATGTTTAAAATCAAGGATCAAAACTTCGAAATTAAAGAGGTCAAACACGAAGAACCCCTTGATAATATTACCGATCATATTTTGGAGCGTCCCGATGTGGTTAACGCCAAGGTCTATCGTTTACGCAGCGGATTTGTGAAACACAGCGTTTACATCACTCTCGGTTACATCACTCAAAACGGTCGGAACCGACCCATCGAAATTTTTATTAACAGTAAAGATTTGACCAAGAACGCTGAATACGCCGTATTAACCCGGCTGATTTCGGCGATCTTTCGTAAATCGGCAAATCCTGTTTTTATTCTGGAAGAATTAAGCAGCATTCACGATCCGAACGGCGGATACCATAAAGACGGAAAATACATCCATTCCTTTTATTCCGAAATTGCGGATGTGATCGAACGTTTTTTCCGCGAAATCGGTTGCATGAACGAAGAAAGCGAAGAAGAAACCTCCATTGCCCTTGAGGTATCCAAAGTGCTTAATCCCGAACCGGAAATAAAAACCCAGACCAACAGCGAATATTTCATTTGTCCCGATTGTAATCAAAAAAGCGTGAAAATGGAAAACGGCTGTTTAACCTGCATCAATCCCGAATGCGGTTACAGCAAGTGTGATCACTAAAAAATCGCCTTTCTTTTAAAATTTGCCCCGTCTGCCGACGCATTCGGGGTATTTTTTTAACATACCTAAGATAATACCACTACTTAACATCTTTCCGATATTACATTTAAACCGCAAAGACGCAGAGAGTGTTTGAACCATGATTAATAGGATTAAAGGATTAGCATGATTGGGCAAGGTCAAAAATCAAGGCAATCAGGTTAATCATGAAAATCAAGGTTCAGACAATTAAATTTCCGAACCATGATTAGAAGGATTTAAAGGATTAACATGATTGGGCAAAGTTAAAATCAAGGCAAT
>JAADIP010000072.1 GCA_013151275.1 Calditrichota bacterium
GTTGTGTTGCCCTTCAGCGTTGTGGCGCTGACTATCATCTGGACGATGGGGCTGATGGGGCATATCGGTCTTCCGCTCACGGTGGTTTCTTCCGCTCTGCCGATGCTATTGGTCGCAGTTTCCAGTTCTTACGGCATTCACGTGGTGCATCGCTATTACGAAGAAGTGGCAGAGCTTGATAAAGTTAACGGCACACGCCGGGCGTTGGAAAAAATCGGTCCCGCGATTATTTTAACGGGATTGACTTCGGCGCTGGGATCAGCCACGCTCATTGTTTTTCGGGTGACTTCCATCCGCGAATTCGGGATCATCACCGCTCTTGGAATTATTGCCACCCTGTTTATAACGCTGACCTTTATTCCGGCGTTTCTTTCTATTCTGAAAAAAGCCGAACGGAAAAAAAGCGTCTCGGAATTCAATCGGGGCGACCGCATTCTGTTGGGGCTGGCGAATTTTTCCCTGAGAAAAAGAGGCTGGGTGATCGGCGTTTCACTGGCGCTGGTTTTGATCGCCATTCTCGGGATTATGCGAATTAAAGTGGGCAGCGATTTCATAACAATGTTTCCCGAAGATCACCCCATCCGTGAGACATTTTCCTTTTTTAACGAGAAATTGGGCGGCTCCAGGTACATGAACATCATGATCGAAGGCGATAAATACGACGCGATTAAAAATCCGGAGCTGCTTAAAAAAGTGGTCAAATTTCAGGAATACGCGGACGGACTGAAAGGCGTCGGATACAGCAGTTCCTTTGCGGACGTCATCAAACGGATGAATCTGGTGATGCATGGGGATAATCCGGAATTTGAACGCATTCCCGAATCCCGAAAGTTGATCGCCCAATATCTTTTGCTGTATTCCATGTCCGGCGATCCGGGAGATTTTGACGATCTGGTTGATTACGACTATCAACGGGCAAAAATCAGAGTGAACATAACCACCTCGGAGCAGGAAGATCACAGGCGGCTGCACAGTCAGTTCAGCGAATATTTCAACAGAGAATTTAAGGCGAGTGTGAATAGCGAATTCGGCGGAACGCTGATGGTTTGGCTCGCCCAGATCCGCTATATCGCAATCGGGAAGGTTATGAATATTATCTTTGCGGTGTTGCTCGTTTTCCTGTTCTGCGCATTGATCTTTCGTTCTTTTATCGGCGGTTTGTTCACCATTGCTCCGCTAACGGTCGCCACCTTGCTTACTTTCGGATTAATGGGTTTTCTGGGAATACGCCTGGATATGGGCACGGCAATTATTACCGCCATAGCCGTGGGCATTGGCGTCGATTTTGCCATCCACTATATTTCCCGCTTCCGGGAAGAGATGAAGATTGCGGACAATGTCGAACAAGCGGTTCGCAATACCATTCTCACTACCGGGCGCGCCATTATTTATGATGTGCTATCCAACTTATTGGGATTTATTGTATTCATTTTTTCCGGTTTTAAACCCATCCAATATTTCGGCTGGCTGATTTCCCTCACCATGATTACCGTTTGTTTCGGCACTCTGGTAATAATGCCGACTCTCTTTAGCCTGTTTGATCCGAAATTTGCCCGTAAAAAGGCATTGGTATTTCAATCCGAAGCGCCTGATGACGGATTGGCGTTAGAGCCGGCGTACGTCCGAAACGGCGACGAAGGATAACGGCGGAATTTTAAGTGAAAAGCGATTGTTCGGCTATTAAATCTTTAATACCCCTTTCATTCTTAGTCAAGGGAATGAAGAGGGCAGCAGCGAAAAAAATAAACCAAAAAGCCAATTAGTCGGGCTTTTCAAACAATCAAACTATTACAAAAAAGGAGGTGATGAATGATGACACCATTCGTGGTTCCGGGCGTGACGAGACGCTTTAAGCTGCCGCGCGTTGCTCATTGCTGCGGCGGCTCGTAGGTTTTGATCCCGGGCAAGACGTTAAACTGCCCGTCCCTCTCTTTGGATCAACAAGGGGAGGGATTTTACTCTTTAATTTTAAACGAAAAGGAATCAATTATGAAAAGATACATCCGCAATATCATCGCTGCGTTTACGATTGTGTTTTTGAGCATCGGGTTTACAATTGCCCGGGAATTAACCGCGCGGGAAATCATGCAAAAAAATGACGAGCAGCGAACCAGCAAAGATGAGCAAAGCGAACTCACCATGGAACTGATCAACAGAAAAGGCAAAAAACGGGTTCGCAAGGTCAGGCAAATTACCAAAACCAAACAAGACGGCAATGAGAAGTCTCTTATCCGTTTTTTGGCTCCGGCGGATGTGCGGGGCACCGGATTGCTGACCGTTGAACAGTCCGACAGGGATGATGATCAATGGCTCTACCTGCCGGCGCTCAAAAAAGTCCGCCGGATTTCAGCCAGCGATCAATCGGATAATTTTATGGGAACGGATTTCGCTTTTGAAGATTTGAGGTCGGAAGAATTGGATAAATACCATTACACACTGCTCGGAAAGGAAATTGTGGACAGTAATGAATGCTACGTGATCGAGGCGGCGCCGAGCGATCCGCAAGAGAAAAAAGACAGCGGGTACAGCAAGCGGATATTATGGATCCGCGCCGATAATTTTGTTACCGTTCGGATAAAATTCTTTGATAAAAAGGAAGAGCTTCTCAAGATTTTCAAATCCTCGGATATTCGGGAAATCGGCAATTCCGCTAAATGGCGAGCCCATCGCATAGAAATGGAAAATCTTAAAACCGGGCACAAAACGGTTCTCTATTTTAATAATTACATTATCAATAAAGGGGTTGAAGACAGATACTTCACTCAGCGGTACCTGGAAAGAGGGAGGTAAGCGGGATGTCCGAATATTCGAGAAATGCAGGCGTCAAAACAAAGGGATTTCGATTCGCCGCGGCAATGCTGTTTTTTCTTTTTAACAGTTTTGCGAACGGATTTTCGCAGGAGGTCAAAACCGGCGGATTTGTGGAAATCGATCATATATCATATCCGAAAATTTCCGATGAGAATAAAATTAACAGCCGCAATCAGGGGATTCTTCAGTTGGAGCTGACGGCTGATTTAAATGAGAAAACAGCATTCTTTTCGGCAATTGAATTTCGGGATGATCAATCGGACGCCGCCAGAAACCGGGTATATTTGGATGAGGCTTACATCGATCTTTTTTGGGATCGGTTTGATATGCGCGTCGGCAAGCAGATTATTATTTGGGGAAAAGCCGACGGTGTTAATCCCACCGATCTCATCACTCCCTGGGATTACAGCGATTTGCTGGATACCGAGAATGAGCGCATCGGGGTGATTGCGGTAAAAGCACGTTATTTTTTAAGCGGTTGGGAAGCGGAGGGAATAGTAGTGCCGGCGTTTACCGCGAGTGTACTGCCTTCCGCCCGATCCCGCTGGATGCCGGAATTTCCGGATGAAGCGCCAAATCCCTTGTACCCGCAATTCGGACCTGCTGCCTTAGCGGTGGCGTATCGTTTCCAATCGCCGGAAATGCCTGATGAAAGCATGAAGAATGCCCTGTTTGCCGCGAAAATTTCCGCTTCGCGGGCGGGCTGGGATTTCTCTTTCAGCTACTATCACGGTTGGGATGATCTGGCGGTGTTTCACCAATTATCGGTAATTCGCGGCGATACCTTATTTGTTACCGTACAACCGCGTTATCATCGCCTGCGGGCAATCGGAGGCGACTTTTCCACAACCCTGGGCAAGTTCGGTTTACGCGGCGAAGCAGCCTACTACTTGACGGATGATTTGAATCGGCAGGATCCGGAGGTTGACGATCCGTATTTTCAATATGTTGTGGGATTGGACCGCACCTTCAGTAATATAATCGGCGAGAACAATCTGTTTGTACTGGTGCAGTGGATTCATGAAGTTACGGGCGGGGATTTTGCTCAAAGCAATCCGCTGAGTCATGTTTTTCAACGCGCTGTCAGCGGAAACGTTAAGTTGGAACTCGGAGCTTATGCAAGCATCGGGCTGGAGGGTGTTTACGATTTGGAGAGAAGGGGATATTACCTACGTCCGGAGCTTTCTTACGGTATTGCGGACGGGGTAAATCTTAATGCGGCGGTAGATCTTCCGGGCGGGAAAGCGGGAAGTCTTTTCGGGCAATTCAAAGATAACAAACGGCTGCAGCTAAAATTGAAGGTCAGTTTCTGAACAGCGACTTCTGTGAGGCGGGTTGTGGCTTTTGACGGAAAAAAGACTGAGAGATCGTTTTTAGAATCAAAGCAGGAAGGTGGGGGAGCACTCATTTTGAGATCTGGTTGTTTACCAAAGAAGTAAGTCAAGGGAAAAAATCGATGCGTTTTGAGATGATATTTTAAGACAGTTTTTTCATCAGATAGAAAT
>JAADIP010000218.1 GCA_013151275.1 Calditrichota bacterium
GAATTGTGATTCCGCGTTCGCGCTCTTCCGGCGCGTTGTCTATACTATCAAAACTACGAAACTCCGCCTTACCCTGCTTTGCCAAAGCCTGGGTAATGGCTGCCGTCAATGTGGTCTTTCCGTGATCGACGTGACCGATCGTACCTACATTTACGTGCGGCTTCTTACGCTCGAATTTCTCTTTTGCCATTTAAACTTCCTCCGAAAAGATATTTATTTTTATACTGCATCCAATATAAAAAAGCGAGCTCACGACCGGACTTGAACCGGTGACCTCATCCTTACCAAGGATGTGCTCTACCGACTGAGCTACGTGAGCTACTATTTAAAAAAGGGGAAAGCCAGAGCGGGAGACGGGATTCGAACCCGCGACCAACAGCTTGGAAGGCTGTGACTCTAGCCAACTGAGTTACTCCCGCTTATCTCCCCTTTTTATGGGTGCGGTGCTAACATAACCGTATTGGCAGTTAACACTTCTGCTTGAGCTGGCGAGAGGACTTGAACCCCCAACCCGCTGATTACAAATCAGCTGCTCTACCAATTGAGCTACGCCAGCGTCAAGTAAAATTTGCAGTCTTCTAATTTAAATAATTTTTAAAAAATGTCAACACTTAATTTAAAAAAAATTTAATTTTCCTGAAAATTTTTGAACCGCGGCAATATACGGACAGATGCACCTTACTTTCAAATTATTTTTAATTTCACGAAAAAATATTTTCGGCTTTTCCGCAACTTACTTTTTAATTTCCGTTAAACAAACAGTAACCGCAAGGGATGAAAGGAGGCGAAAAGAACGTCAAGAAAAGCCGGTGTGTAAAATTAAATTCCTGCTTTTTGAGATCCGGATCGGGAAATAAAATTTTCCCGAAGCGCGTTTGTGAAAACAGTCCGATAAGCGGACGAACAAAAACCGGCGCTTGATGCCGGTAAAAATTAAGCGGCTTTTTCCGGATGTCAGTTTACTGCCAACAACGGCAGCCGCCTTGTCTTATTGCCGCAATTCCGCGCAAAGCGCTTAATTTAACCGTAATTTAATTGCGTATTGGATTTTAACAACTTATACTTAAAGTATCGGATCGTGGAATTAAGACCGCAATTCATTTTTCTTATATAAAAATTTCGGGGGGATTTGCTATGGATAATCGAAAAATTATTCGTTCAATTTACCGTTTATTTTTAACACTTCTTATTAGCGGATTTCTGACTTTATCCGCCTTTGGGCAGGAAACACTGGACGAAACCTTAAAGAGCCTTTCCATGGATGCCGCTCAAAAATATCTCAATCCCATATCTTCGGCATTCGGCGCTAATTTAAACGGCGGCTGGTTTCATCGCGCGCCCAAAAGTAAAATGTTAGGTTTCGATTTTGAATTGGGCATTGTGGGCATGGGAGCAAAGTTTCCCACAGACGCCAGATCTTTTTCCACCAGCGGACGGTTTCGCTTTAGTGAAGAAGAGGCAAGACAAATGGTAGCCGGGCAGGGTTTTCCGCAGGAAGCCGAAAACGCTCTGGTCGATCAGATTACAAGCGAATATTACAATGTGACAATTTCCGGAGCTACCATTATCGGCAATCCCGAAGATTACATCACCGTCGGATATCCGGGGAAAACATACTCCTACGAGGGACAAACCTACTCCGTGCCTTCCACGAACATTGTTTTACCGATCGGGGGATTTAAAGATTTAGCCGATGCAAACTGGCTGCCGTTGGGCGCGCCGCAGCTAACCATCGGAACGATTTTCGGGACTCAGGCTACTTTCCGCTACTTACCCTCCAGAGAATTACAGGAGGGTCTCGGCACCTTTAAATATTTCGGGTTTGGGATACAACATAATCCCAAAATCTGGCTGCCGCTTCTTTTACCGGTGGATTTCGCCGTGAGCTTTTTCACCCAAAAACTGGAAGTCGGTACTCTTCTTACCACAACAACCAACGCTTTCGGAATCAACGTCAGCAGACAGTTCGGACCAAGAGCTTTAAACCTTACTCCTTATGCGGGCTTTATGCTGGAAAATTCCAAAATGGAAGTCACTTACAATTACGTTGTGCAAACTCCGCAGGGCGCTATTACCGAAAAAATCGATTTTACTCTGACCGGGGAAAACAAGTCCCGAATAATTCTGGGCATGAATATCCGGTTTGTTCTGATCAATTTAAACGTGGATTACAATATCGGAAAGTATCAGTCGATTACCGCCGGATTGTTTTTAGCCATTTGAGGTGGGATCGTAATTTCATCTATTTGCGCGGAAGATTAAGACAAAAAAGATTAAAAATATTTGCGGCGGGACTTTGCAAAAAAAGCCAGGGGGAAAGACGGCGACCGTTTTTCCCTTTGATTTCTGTTTCGTCGATGCTTATCCCAAATCGTCGAACAAATCGAGCTGATTCTTGTCTTTTTTCTGCTGTATTCTTTTTTGCCGGGCTTCTTCTTGTTTCTTCGCTTCCTTAATGCGCTGTTCTTCTCTTCGTTTTTTCTCTTTTTCTATCCGCAATTTTTTCCTCTCAAAAAAAGCCCTTAATTCCAGCGCAAAATCTTCTTCCAGAGAATCAAAATCAATATCTTCCTCTTTTAAAGCGTTAAGCGGAATGATGAATCCGTCCGACGTTTCCACAAATTTAAACAAGTCGGCAATATCATCGCTGCAAAACCGGGTATCGTTGTTTCTGATATTCAGAATGTTTTCGATCAATGAAGCCTTATTCCCCACCGTCGTAGGTTTAACGCCAAAAAATTCTCTTATTTTTTTTGCCGGAATATGATCTTCCGCTTGCTTGTCGAACAGGAAATTCAACCGTGCAATAAGATGAATTATTGACGCCGCCCAGATTTCCGCCTTTCCCCGTTCAATGTTAAGACTTTCGTATTCTGAAATCTCCTCTAAAAGATTGAGCGCGTAGCCCTCGTATTGAGAATTTAAATACTCCTTGCAAAATCGCCTGATATTTTCGCCGATTTCCCGTATTCTTTCTTCTTTTGACGATGCTGCCATAAAACGCACCTCGCTTTGACTAAAACCCCAAAAAACTATTCTGCCTTCCCGATCTAACTTTCCGCTTAAAAATCTTTCTCGAAATTTGATTCTGAATTTGACAAAGCGGAAAATAACTCTTAAATTTCCAAACTTTCAATTAATAATAAAAAAACAGGAGAAAATCAAATTATGGCTCATCATAAGTCGGCAAAAAAACGAATTCGTACGGAATTGAAGGCTCGTTTGCGCAATCGTCATTACAAACGTCAGATGAAGCTTTCCATTAAATCTGTTTTGGAGACCGAGAGCAAAGAAGAAGCCGCAGAAAAATATAAGACCACGACCTCTCTTTTAGATAAGTTGGCGTCCAAAGGCGTTATTCATAAAAACAAAGCGGCTAACAAAAAAGCAAAATTGGCTCGTTATCTGAATTCACTTTCGTAAAGGCAGTAAAGAAAGATAGGGTAACCGCCCTATCTTCTTTACCCTGTCCCGAGAAAAAACTATCGTTTCTTTTCTTTTATATTTGGCTTTATCCCCGAAATATTAAAACAAATTCACGCACCGTTTTTTATCAGATTAGGATTAAATTTGTTAAGGGTTAAGGGTGTAAGCGTTAAGCGGGCTTCTCCTGTGTATCGTCACTTTTCATCTTTGCCCTAAAGGGCGGAGAAAAAGGGGAAGGCGTTTTTGTCCCCGGCAATAAATTACCGGGTTAATATCTTTTTATTCCTACGGAATTTATCCTAAACAACTAAACCACTAAACACCTAAGCTTGTTACTCATCACGAACTTGACACTCGTTACTCGTTACTTGTCACTCGTTACTTTGTCACGCCCTTTCCCCCGGCTATCGCTGAAAAGATATTTGTAAATCTGCTCGTAGTCTTTCACAAAAATAAGCTCAAACCCGTTCAACAGCTCTTTACTCATATCGCGGATATCCGGTTTGTTTTCCGCGGGTAAAATAATGCGTTTAATTCCGTGTCTTCTGGCAGCCATCAATTTTTCCTGCAGACCGCCCACAGCCAGCACTTTTCCTCTTAGGGTAATTTCGCCGGTCATCGCCAGATCCGCCGGTAAGGGTTGTTTTTTAAGCGCTGAGATCAAACCGCTGGTCAAAGTAACGCCAGCCGAGGGTCCCTCTTTGGGAACGGCGCCTTCCGGCAGATGGATATGGATTTCGTATTTGGAAGTAAAGTTTTGATTGATTTTAAATTTCCGGTAGCGGGAGCGGATGTAATCCACGGCGATCATTGCCGATTCCTGCATTACCTCGCCCAGTTTTCCGGTGAGGGTAAGCTTGTCTTTTCCGGGAATCAGGTTCACTTCTACCCGCAACAGATCTCCGCCGAACGGCGTCCAGGCTAAACCGGTGGCAACGCCCACCTCTTTTCTGCCTTTTAACTTGCTGGAAATATATTTGGGTTCTCCCAAAAAACGGGAAAGATTTCGTTTGGTCGCCACAATCTTTTTCTGACGTACGGATTTGGAAAGCGTAATTACGGACTGGCGGCAGATTTTACTGATCTCCCGCTCCAGACTTCTGACGCCGGCTTCCAGAGTGTAGTTAATAATAATTTCATTCAAAGCCTCATCGGTAATTTCCAGTTCATCCGGTTTTAATCCGTTGAGCTCCAACTGTTTGGGAATCAGATATTGTTTGGCAATGGCAATTTTTTCATAATCCAGATAGCCGGGTAATTCTATCACTTCCATGCGGTCCAAAAGCGGTTCGGGAATGGCGTCGGGATTGTTTGCCGTAACCACAAAAAAGACTTTGGAAAGATCGTATTCCACTTCCAGATAGTGGTCGATAAACGAATGGTTCTGTTCCGGATCGAGAACTTCCAACAACGCCGATGCCGGATCGCCGTGATAATCGCTGTTGATCTTATCCACTTCATCGAGTAAAAAAACCGGATTAATGGTGCCGGCTTTTTTCATGCCCTGCAAAATTTTACCCGGCATGGAACCGATATAGGTACGCCGGTGACCGCGAATTTCCGCCTCGTCGTGAATACCGCCCAGAGAAATACGCACAAAATTTCGTCCCAGCGCCCGGGCGATGGATCGACCCAAAGACGTTTTACCGACTCCCGGAGGTCCCGCCAGGCAGAGAATAGGTCCTTTCATCTGCTTTACGCGCTGCAGAACGGCAATATGTTCCAAAATGCGTTTTTTGGGCTTATCCAGACCGTAGTGATCTTCGTTTAAAATCTTTTGAGCCCTCTCAATGCTGATCTCATCCTGAGTCTGTTTTTTCCACGGTAACTTTAAAATCCACTCGAGAAAGGTGCGGATTACATTGTATTCCGGAGAAAGAGGCGGAATTTTTGCCAATCGTTCCAGCTCTTCTTCCACCTTAGCCCGCGCTTCGTCGGATAATTCTTTCTGTTTGAATTTATTCTTCAAAATCCATACATCGCTGCCTTCTTCCGCTTCTTCGCCGAGCTCTTCGCGGATAACCCGCAACTGTTCCTGCAAAAAATAATTCCGCTGCGATTTAACCATCTCATCGCGCACTTTTACATCCAATTCCGATTTGAGGTTCAGGATGTTGTTTTCGTGATTCAAAATATCCAATAAAAGATAGAGTCTTTTAAGGAGGCTCCATTGTTCGAGAACTTTTTGTTTTTGTTCCAGTTTTAATTCCAAATAACTGGCGATGAAATCGGTTACTTTTTCGAGATCGTCAATCTGCGTAACGGAAAAAATAAGCTCTTCCGGAAGCTCGTCGTTTAATTTTACATAGGTTTTAAAAAGAGAGATCAATTCCCGGCGCAGCGCTTCAATTTGATCGTCGTATTTCACCGAGCTGTAGGGAATTTTGACGGTCGCCTTAATAATGCGCCTGCTTTTTTGATAACGAACAACTTTGCCGCGGACAATGCCTTCGACCAGCACCTTTAGCAGACCGTTCGGCAAACGGACAATTTGCAGCACCCGCGCCATAACGCCAAATCTGAACAATTCGCGGGCTGTAATCTCCTCAATGGTAGGATCTTTCTGAGCGACCAGAAAAATTAATTTGTCGCCTTTCATCACCTGTTCCACGGATTCAATGGAATTGGGTCTGCCCACAATCAACGGCACAACCATGTGCGGAAAAAAGACCAGATCTTTTAAAGGTAAAACATTTAATGTATAACGTTTTGTCAAATCAATTTCAAAAATTTCCGATTCTTGCATTTTACCACCTTTGATTCTTTTTAAAGCAAAAAAAAGCGGAGCAAAGCCCCGCTGGATCTTCGGTTCAGGATGTTTCAGGCGCTTCGCTTACTTTTTGCAAACTCGTAAACAGGATCCTTTTTCTCGGTAACCACTTTTTCGGTAATCGTAATCGCCTTTAATCCGGACATGGAAGGCGCTTTAAACATGATTTCCAACATCAAATCTTCCATGATGGATCTAAGCGAACGCGCTCCCGTTTTGTGCTTAATGGCTCGTTTTACCAACGCCCTTAAAGCTCTTTCTTCAAAATGGAGATCGATTCCCTCCATTTTCATCAACTGCTTGTACTGTTTAACCAAAGCGTTTTTAGGTTTGGTGAGAATGGTGTAAAGAGTCTTTTCATCAATTTCATTAAGCGTGCCGATGACCGGCAAACGTCCGATTAATTCCGGGATCAATCCGTATTGCAAAAGGTCTTCGGGCTCAACCATACGGTACAGCTCGCTGCGGCTGAGCGAATGGGTGTGACTCAATTTTTTTTCGAAACCGATGTGCTTTTCCCCGATACGGCGCAAAATTATGTCTTCCAAACCTTCGAATGCGCCGCCGCAAATAAATAAAATATTTTTGGTATTGATGCTCACAAGATTTTGCTCGGGATGTTTGCGCCCGCCCTTTGGCGGAATACTGGAGACCGTGCCTTCCAGAATTTTCAGAAGAGCCTGCTGCACGCCCTCGCCCGACACGTCGCGGGTGATGGAAGGATTTCCGTCTTTTCGTGAAATTTTGTCGATTTCGTCGATGTAAATAATGCCCCGCTCCGTTTGCTGAACATTGTAATTGGCAGCCTGGTACAACCTTACCAGAATATTTTCCACGTCTTCGCCCACATAACCCGCTTCGGTGAGCACCGTTGCGTCGGCAATGGCAAACGGCACCTGCAGAATTTTAGCCAGAGTCTGAGCCAGCAATGTTTTACCCGTACCCGTGGGACCGATCAGCAGAATATTGCTCTTTTCAATTTCCACATCGTTGGCTTCAACAATGTGATTTATGCGTTTGTAATGGTTATAAACCGCCACCGATAAAATTTGCTTTGCCCTTTCCTGCCCGATAACATATTTATCAAGTTCTTCTTTTATTTTATTGGGCGGAATAAGCTTCTGCTTTTCCTGAATAGAGGCTTGTTTTCTGTGACGGGCGATAATCTCATTCGCGCTTTGCACACAATAATTGCAAATATGAACGTCCGGACCCGAGATAAGACTTTCAACCTCTTCGGCTGCTCTGCCGCAAAAAGAACAGCGGAAAATCGGACTGCGAAAATTCTTATTACTCATTTGCTTTTTCCTTTTGCTCCCTCGGTTTTACGGGAACTTAAAACTTTGTCAATAATTCCGTACTCAAGGGCTTCTTTAGGGGACATAAAATAGTTGCGATCGGTATCTTTTTCGATCTGTTCAACCGGATTACCGGTAATATCCGCCAGAATTTTATTCAGTGTGTTTTTAATACGCATAATTTCATTGGCGGCAATGGCAATATCCGAAGCCTGACCCTCTGCGCCGCCCAACGGCTGATGGATCATTATCCGGGCGTGCGGCAAAGAATAGCGCTTGCCTTTGGTTCCGGCAGCCAGCAAAATAGCAGCCATGCTTGCAGCCTGACCCATGCACGTGGTAACAACATCCGGTTTAATATATTTAATTGTATCATAAATAGCTAATCCCGACGATACGATTCCGCCCGGAGAATTGATGTAAAGATAGATGTCTTTATTCGGATCTTCGGCTTCCAAAAACAATAATTGCGAAATTATCAAACTTGCAATATTGTCGTCGATCGGCGTTCCTAAAAACACGATCCGTTCTTTCAACAGTCTGGAATATATGTCATAAGCGCGTTCTGTTCGCCCTGTTTGTTCGATAACTATGGGAACCAGCGGCATCCGCACGCTCCTTTCTTTTCTTTGAATTTACCTTCTCAATCGAGCACTATTTCATTTTCTTTAATTTCCGAGTTCTCAAACAGGAAGTTTTTAACCTTATCATAAAAAAGGTCGTCTTTTAAATGCTGAACTTGATGTTTGTTGGCTTTTATCAGCTCTCGCTTTTTTTCGTCTTCAATATTTTCCTGCAGGAACTTATCAATATCTTCGTCCGTAACTTCGATCTTTTCTTCTTCGGAGATGCGCTTTGTCAAATAAAACCATTTAACCATTGTTTCGGCGTTTGCCTCGTAATGTTTTCGCAAATCTTCCTCTTTTAAATCGGGATTTTTAATCCGCGCGTTTTTTATCATATTGTCGAGATAGTTGTCGATCATCGTCCGCGGAACGTCAAAAGGATTTTCTTCCAAAAGCTTTTGAATCAATTCTTCTTCCAGACGGCTTTCCGACTCTAACTTGTAGCGCTGTTCCAGATTCTCCCGAATTCGCTTTTTCAAATCATCGACTGTTTTAAGACTTCCGTCGCCAAGCTCTTCAACAAATTCATCGGTTAATTCGGGAATCTCTTCTTTGCTGATGGTTTTGACGGTAATATCGTACAATTCCTTTTTACCGGCGTATTCCTGCTGCGGAAAATCTTCGGGGTAAACCTTTTCAACCCGTTTGGTCTCGCCGATTTTGGCTCCCACCAACTGAAGCTCGATATCTTTGTCAAAGCGACCTTCGCCCACTACAAAAGAAACGTCATCATACTTGCGACCAATAATGGGAACTCCCGTTTCGTCCAATTCCTGCATATCAACGGTGAGCTGGTGACCTTCTTCGACGGGTCCGTCAATCGCCGTTACTATCGCGTGTTCTTTAAGTAATTGTTTGATATTTTCATCGACCAATTTGTCGGTAACAACGTAAATATCACGCGTTAACTCGAGACCCTTGTATTTTTTCAATTCGATTTCGGGAAAAGTTTCCACTTCGATTTGCGAAACCAAATTCCCCTCTTCGTCAAAATCAACTTCCTTGGCTTCGGGGCTGCCTAAGATTTCGATGTTTTCCTGTTCGGCGGCTTCTATCAGACTTCTTTCCAACGCATGCTCCAGAGTGTATGCTTCTATTAAACTGGCGTAGCGTTTTTTCACCATTCCTAAAGGCGCCCTGCCCTTACGAAACCCCGGCAACTCAACCTCTTTACGTACTCTATTTGCCTGATCTTCACGGATCGTATCTACCTGTTCTTTCGGAAGCGTAATCTTTAATTCGCGCTTGGAACTGGATATTTTTTTAACTTCGGTTTTAACCATTAGTTTGGAACCTCCCTTTCAAACTCAAATAATTTTAAAACCAATAAATTTACTTTGTTTTACGTGTAAAAGCAAATAATGTAAACGGAGAATATTCACCGTTAATCAGGATATTTTAAAAGCTTAAACAAGAAAACCCAAAGCGGATAAAACGGCACATTGCAAATAAAAATTTCAATATAAGAAACAACGATAAAAAGAAGGCGTCTGTTTTCCGGGCGAAAAATAATGCGCGCTGCTTTTTTAGGCGTCTGGAAAATACGTATTGCAACTTTTTTCTTTTGCTTACATCAAATCAATTACTTTAAGCAAAATGTCCGGAGTTTTGGTTTCTCTGTTTAAAATTCATCCCTTCGTTGAATATAATCCCGCAATGTCCGGAGAAAACAAGATTTTCCGGACATTTTTTAAGTTACGGCTTTTGAAAATAATTTTAGTTTTAATCCGTTCTTTGCCTAAATTTATTAAAGCTTTAACGCCAGGAGACAAACTTGATACGACGGCAACGCAATTTTTATGCTTTTTTGTGGCACGCGTTCTGGTTTTCTTTTACTTTTGCTTTTACCGATTACAACACCGTGCTCCCGGCAATGATCGTAAAAGCCGGGGGGGCTTCGTGGCATATCGGCGTTTTAACATTTATTACCATCGGATTCCCGCTAATTTCTCAACTGATATTTACTCCGTTTCTTGCCTCGCGTTCGTCCAAAAAGCCTTATCTGCTTTTCGGAATTAATCTGCGAGTTATTGCCCTGGCGGGAATCGGCGCTACTATTTTTATCTTTACCGAAGGATCGTCTTCATTAATCATTTTTTTGATCTATCTGTGGATGCTTCTTTTTACTTTCAGCGGCGCTTTTGCGGGACTTTCTTACACTCACATCGTGGGAATCAGTTTCAGCGGCAACGAACGGAAACTTTTTCTCGTCAAAAAACAAATTTTAGGCGCGGTCGGAATGGCTTTGTCCGCATATATTGTTCGTCTGGTTTTAAGTCAACGGGAATACCCTTCCAACTATACGCTTTTGTTTTTTATGGCGAGCGCTATGCTGCTTCTGGCTTCATTGGGTTTCTGGATTTTGCGCGAACCCGTTCAACGGTCAAATACTGCACAAATTTCCGTTTTTCAATTAACGAAAAAAATTCCCGCCATTTTAAAAGAAAACCGAAACCTGCTGAATTTGATTATTGTCGCCAATTTTGTTTCCGCTTCGCTGATCTTAATTCCTTTTCTGACCGGATCGTTAAAAGAGCGCTTCACCCTGACCGGCAGTTTGGTGGGCAATTTACTCTTGTTTCAATACGCCGGAATGATTATCTCCAACGCCTTCTGGAACCGGATTGTCCGCTCAAGGGGTTTTAAGGGATTACTCTTCCTGACCATATTGATGGTAAGCGCCATTCCCCTATTCGGAATACTCATTTTGGCGATAAGCTCCAAACCTTTGCTTTATCTGTTGTTCTTTTTTATCGGCGGCGGAATAAGCGCTTACAAAATAGGCATGGAAGGCGGCTTGCTGGAAATTTCAACCAACGAAAATCGCGTTTTGTTTACCGGCGTCTTTGGCGCCATGAACATCATCTCGTCAGTTCTTCCGCTTATAACGGGTTTTGTTTTTCATCTGTTACCCTATCATACCATTTTTATCGTGTTCAGCCTGATCACATTCAGCAGTATTCATTTCCTAAAAAAGATGCGTTGTCCCGTTGACCTGTGAGTTTTATTTTTTAAACCGTCGAGAATCTTTGTAACTCAAAATAAAATTTTCCGGAATTTCACCGCGGTTGTTTTTATTAGGGTGCGGCATCGGAATCGAAAAAATCGAATGATTTGCGCTTTTAGAACTAAATATCTTACGAATGTAACAAAAAATATTCATCCTAATTAACAAATGTTTTGGCTTCATTTAATAAATTCCCTAAATTATTAAAAATAAGTTAAGGAGGAAAAATGCAACTGACCGATTTACTCAATGAAGATCATATTTTAATTCCGCTGAAATGCAAAACTCGCGACGAGTGTATTCGGACTTTAATTGAATCTATCCATAAAGACGGATTGATTGACGATATCGAAAAAGCTTACCTTGCCATCCTGGAACGCGAAAAATTAATGACCACCGGGGTGGGCAACGGAATAGCCATTCCCCACTGCAAACATAATTCGTGTCCCAATTTTGCAGTCGCCTTTGGCATACACCCGAAAGGCGTCGATTTTGAAGCCATCGATAAAAAGAAAGTACATTTGATCTTTCTTTTGGTAGGTCCCGAGAACAATCCCAGTTTACACATAAAGTTGCTAAGCCGTATTTCCCGGTTAATGAGCAACGAAGAGCTTCGCGAACAGCTTTTGGAATGTAAATCGCCGCGGGAAGCTCTGGAACTTCTCAAAGAAGAAGAAGGCTACTATTTTGAATTAGAGTAATCCCTTGGAAACAAAAGTTTATTTTTAGAATAATTATCGGTATTAATTCTTTCTGTGCAAACAGAACCGGGCGCGTAATTTAACAACTAATGATCCTGAAACCCGGTATTTATAATTTTTTAGCGCTACGTTGAATTGCCTTTGTTCTAAAAGGCATAATCCGGAGAACTTTAAAAATATGAAATTAATTTTTTTTGTTCTGAATAAAGAAGAATTTTTAAACGAGGTTTTGGAATCTTTCGTTGAATTGGGAATTTCCGGGGCAACCGTGATCGACAGCGTGGGAATGGGACGAATTTTGGCGCACGACATTCCGATCTTTGCCGGCTTTCGCAATTTGCTGCAGGAGAGCCGCCCGGGAAACAAAACCATATTCAGCGTTGTCGAAGACGAAAAAATACCCTTAATGGTCAAGACATTGGAACAAATCATGGGAGATCTGGACGAGCCAGGGAACGGTATTTTTATCAGCATTCCTGTCGATTTTGCAAAGGGAGTTCACCAGTTTTAAAAGAACCCGTTTTTGTCGAAGGAAACGAGTATCATCAATACAAACTGATATTCAACAAAGGAATCGAACAAAATACATTTTAATTTTGCGCGGTTCCCTTAAAATACAATACATGAATTAGATTTCCATGGCTCCAAATTCGGAATACATCGGTACTTACAAGATTATCGAAAAAATCGGCGAAGGCGGAATGGCTTTTATTTACAAAGCGATCCAGCCTTCTCTGAAACGTACCGTTGTAATCAAAAAACTTAAAGACCCCAATCGCGAAATCGTCAAACGCTTTAAAAAAGAAGCCCTTCTCAGCGCGTCGTTTCACCACGAAAATCTCGTCGCCATTTACGACTTTATCTACGCCAACCGCAACTATTACCTTGTAATGGAACATGTGGACGGCGAAGATTTACACTCCGTCATCGATTACTTAACGCCCATACCGGCTCAGACAGCCGCTTTAATTTCGCTGGCTATTGCCAGAGGTCTGGAATACACCCATTCACGAAACATCATCCACCGCGATATTAAACCTTCTAACATCCTTATCTCTTTTGACGGAGACGTAAAATTAATCGACTTCGGTATCGCCCGCGACGACCTTTCGACGCGATTAACCCTGACGGGCATGATTGTGGGCACCCCGGCTTACATGTCTCCGGAGCAGGCGAACGGCGACTCTTTAACAGCCCAAAGCGATATTTTTTCTCTGGGAGTTCTGCTTTACGAAATGCTTACCGGTCTTAAACCTTTTAACGGAGCAAACCAAAGCGAAGTCTTAAACAGAATCATTCGCGGTAATTACGTTCCTGTGGGGCGGATTAATCCCACAATTCCCTTAAGGCTGCGTCGTATCGTAAAAAAATGTTTGCAGCATTACCCGCGCAAAAGGTATCGCAGCGCCACCGAATTAATCAACGATCTGGAACGCTTTTTACCCTGGCAGGTGCGCAGCCAACGAAAACGCATTCTCGCCAGGTTTCTCAATCAACTCAATAAAACCCAGCCTTCCAACTCGCAAACAACCATTCCGATTTTTGTTGACAAATTTTCCAATCAACGCTGGCGGATATTTAAAAGCGGAATTGTTTTAATGACCATTCTGGCAACGGCTCTTTTGGTAAATCGTCTCAAATTTTTTCATTTGGGAAGTGTTGAAATTCTTTCTTCCGAATCCGCATATCAAATTTATGTCGATCAAAACAGGGGGTTTTTAAAATCGGGATCAAAAATATTAATTCCGAATCTTCTTCAGGGGCGGCACCGCATAAAAATTAACGATCTAAAAAACAATGACGCCTATTCGATTCTTCTGAACGTCAGTTCGGGAAAAAGATCATCGATCCGGCTTCCGAAAGTTATTGATTATAAACTGCCGGTTTTAAAAGTCTATTCCGAACCCGGCAACGCTCAGCTTTTCATCGACGGGCAGCGGGCGGGCGTCACACCTTTTCAGACGGATTCCGTTTCCGCCGGAACGCATCAGGTAAGAATAGTCAAACCCGGTTTTGAGGAAATGCAGACTTCAATCCGCTGTATTACCGGAAAAGAGCAACGTTTTCTTTTTGTTCTGGAACCCTTGAAACCGTCCGCCGAAAATTAGAAATGCCGACTTAAATTGAGCATCAAACAGAGGTTGATTCTCCTGTTATCGCCGTCAAAACGAATAAACCGCAATTTTTCAAAATCCTTTTTTTTCAAAGTTGTTTAAATAACTTTTTTATATTATCTTTATCCGTTTATTTGCAGCATTAAAACCAAAGGATTACCGGAGACCGAATTAAAAATGATTAAAAAGATAAAGGGAACACAAGACATTCTTCCGGAGGAAACGCCGCAATGGGTGGCTCTGGAAAATTTAATCCGCAGAATTATGGATCGCTACAACTTCCGCGAACTGCGAACGCCGATTTTTGAGCAGACACAACTTTTTGCCAGGGGAATCGGGCAGCTTACTGATATTGTTTCCAAAGAGATGTACACTTTTCTTGATCGGGGCAAAAAGCAGCTAACCCTCAAACCGGAAATGACCGCGCCGATTATGCGCGCCTATATCGAAAACAAATTGTACGCCAAAGCTCCGATGAACAAATTGTTTTACATTGCGCCCCTGTTCCGGCAGGAAAATCCGCAGGCTGGCAGATTACGTCAATTCCATCAATTCGGAGCCGAAACCCTGGGAACGCCGGATCCTTTGGCGGATGCGGAAATCATTGACCTGACACTGACCGTTTTCAACGAAATCGGTCTTAAAAATTTAAGCCTGCGAATAAACTCGGTGGGAGATCCCGTCTGTCGATCTCCTTACAAAAAACAACTGCAAGATTATATTTTACCCAAATTGGATCAATATTGCCCGGACTGTCAACGGCGATACGAAGAAAACCCGCTGCGCATTCTCGACTGTAAAAATCCGACCTGCGTCGAGCTAAACCGGAACGCGCCCAAATTAACGGACAATTTATGCGACGACTGCAATCGGCATTATCTTAAGGTAAAAGATCAATTAAAGCTACTGAGCATCCCGTTTGTGGAAGACCCTTACCTTGTTCGCGGGCTTGACTATTACACCCGAACCGTGTTCGAGATAACCAGCGACGCGTTGGGCGCTCAAAACGCCATTTGCGGCGGAGGGCGCTACGATTTACTGGCAAACGAACTTTCGGGACCGGAAACGCCGGCTGTCGGTTTTGCCGCGGGAATGGAACGGCTGCTAATGGTCATGGAACAGCAGAAAATTCAATTGCAGGCTCCGGCGCGTCTGGATGTTTTTCTCGCGGCGCTGGGCGAGAACGCCAAAAAAGAAACCCTAAAATGGCTTAAGCGGTTGCGGACCGCAGGATTTTCGGCTGAAACGGATTTTCTGGATCGCAGCATCAAAGCGCAAATGAGAGAAGCAAACCGGCAAAAAGCCAGGTTTGTTCTTATTCTGGGAGATAACGAGCTTAAGCAGAATCGGTTTTCCGTAAAACTTATGGACAAAGGCGAACAGTTAAATATTCCGTTTGACGAAGTAATCTCCTTTTTAAAAGAACAAAATAAAAAATAGCGGGGTCGGTTATTCTTAAGAAAAGAATGACTCTTCCGAACATCAGAGATCACAATTTGCCGTTGACTAAACGTGCGGGCTGAATCTCTGATTGTTTTTAATATAAAAATCAAGACCGGTTAAAAAACCATGAGCACCAAAACCCAATATAAATTAATGAGACCGCAAAACTGGAGACGGATTTTCCGGGGCTGGCAGATTAAAGGGCTGCGAACGCTTTACAAGTTAAATGCGCCCACCGATCTTTATCTGCTTTTTCTTGCCAGCTTAGTAGGCGTTTTAACAGGATTCGGCGCTTACCTTTTGAACATTATTGTGGACGCCGTGCATTTCTTGCTTTTTGAGCAAGCCGGATTTTCGATTTTTACCTCCGGTCTTTCCAATTATCTCAGAATTATCTATCCGGCTATCGGCGGTTTGGCGGTTGGCTTGCTTGCCTATTATTTTTCACCCGAAGTAAAAGGGCACGGCATACCGAGCGTGATGGACGCGGTTGCCAACAAGGGCGGATACATTCGAAAGCGCGTGGCAGTACTGACATCCATCAATTCCGGCACCACCATCGGTTCGGGCGGTTCGGCTGGTAAAGAAGGTCCCATTGTGCAAATCGGCGCAGCCATCGGTTCCAGCATAGGGCAATTCTTTCATGTGTCGCAAAAACGTTTAAAAGTTCTTGTAGGATGCGGGTCCGCGGCGGGCTTGGCGGCGGTTTTTAACGCGCCGGTCGCCGGCGTGCTTTTTTCCATCGAAATCATTTTAGGCGATTACAGCCTCGGGGTTTTTACGCCGATCGTGATTTCATCGGTAATCGCAACCGCTATTTCGCGTTCCCTGATCGGATCGAGCCCCATTTTTATGATCCCGGAATATTCTCTGCAGAGTCCGGCTGAATACCCGCTTTATCTGTTGATGGGTCTTTTGGGCGGCGTACTTGCCGTGATTTTTATCAAAACCCTGTACGGCATAGAAGACCTGTTCGAAGAAAAACTCAATCTTCCGGCTTATGTCAAACCGGCTATCGGCGGCTTGTTAACCGGTTTGGTCGCCTACAAATTTCCGGTATTGTACGGATTCGACGATTCGGCTACGCACACCGCCCTGATGGGACGAACGGAAATCCCGATTTTAGCGATACTCATTATCGCTAAAATTCTGGCGACTTCTTTTACCCTCGGATCCGGCGGCACGGGAGGTCTGTTTACGCCTTCTTTATTTATCGGCGCAATGTACGGAGCATTTTTCGGAGCCATTGTTAACCAACTGTTCCCAAGCATTACCGCTCCCCCCGGAGCTTACGCCCTTGTGGGAATGGGGGTAATCGTTTCCGGAACCATCCACGCTCCTCTTACGGCTTTGTTAATGATTTTTGAAGTGACGACGGACTATAAAATTATACTACCTCTAATGATCGGGACCGTAGCGTCTGTACTTGTCGCAAGAGCGCTGGAAAGAGAATCCATTTACACGATGAAAGTTTCGCTGTTCTCCAGCCGCACCGCCGGAGGTAAAAACATTGACATTCTCAAAACGCATAAGATTACAAATCTTGTTCTGGAGGACGTGCCTGTAATTTACGAATACACGCCTTTTGACGAGATTTTGAATATTTTTATGGAATCGCACTACACAACGCTGCCCGTACTGGATAAAACCAATCGGGTGACCGGAACGATTTCTTTGCGCGATCTTCGTCCGGTGCTGTTCGATCGGCATGTGG
This sequence comes from Calditrichota bacterium, assembly GCA_013151275.1. Lineage (GTDB taxonomy): Bacteria > Calditrichota > Calditrichia > Calditrichales > Calditrichaceae > Caldithrix. The sequence continues at coordinate 17,100 of JAADIP010000218.1, forward strand.
CGCCTTTATTATTGGCAACCGACATCATGAGCGAGAATATCTTTGTTTTGGAAAAGAACAATACTCTGGAAGAAGCCCTGCAAAAAATGGAAATCGATGATTCCGATTTGCTGCCGGTTGTGGAGTCCACAAAAAACATGCGTTATTTGGGGATGGTAGCAAGAGAAGACATCTGGCGCCGCTATTCCAAAGAAAGTTTACTATTAACCGATAACAGAGACTGATGCTTACGCCTGTCAGTAAAAATAAGCTTAAGTTTTTTCGCCGATTGCAGCAAAAAAAGTTCCGCAAAGAGCAGGGATTGTATCTGATAAGCGGCTTACGGGCGGTCCGGGAAGCGTGTAAATCGAAAGACCTTAAAATAAAGTACATTCTTTTGGAAGAAAAGCAGACCGCTCTTTTAAACGAACTGCCGCGGCTGAATTGCGAAGCGATTTTTACTTTAAATTCCAAAGAATTCGCCCTGATCAGCGACGTAAAAACTCCGCAGGGAATAGCCGTTGTCGCCGGTCAGCCGAAGTTTTCGCTTTCTTCGGTTGCGCTTCCCGATAAGGTAATCTATCTGGAGCAAATCGGCGATCCCGGCAATCTTGGCACCATTATTCGCAGCGCGCTCTGGTTCGGGTGGAACACCGTTCTTCTCGGCAAAAAATCCGTCGATCCCTTCCAGCCCAAAGCTGTGCGTTCGAGCGCGGGAAGCATTGCCCGTATTACGCTGGTGGAAAATGTAAGCGCAGACGACATTAAAACATTAAAACAAAAAAACCGCTACAAACTCGTCGGCGCAACCGTTCGGAAAGGCGATCCCTTAAACGGATTTCAGCCCGCTTTAAACGATAAACTTTTGCTTGCCTTCGGATCGGAGGCTCACGGGCTTTCCGAAGAACTCGACGTCCTTTGCGATGTGCATTTAACAATTCCCTGCGCCGGCGCGGGAGAATCTCTCAATTTGGCTATCGCAACCTCTCTTTTCCTCTATCAGATTTATCTGACGCAAGAGCAAACCATTCGAAAGGATAAACAATGAGCGAAAAGAAAATATATCCCGAACCGCTGGAAGCTCTGATTCTTGTTCTGGCATCGTTTTTCATTTTCATCATCCTCATTTTTATTTACGGGATCTTCAGCGGAGCGGAAAAACCGGTTGAAATGATGGAGAGGGCGCGTTTTATTTACATTTTCGGCGGCATCCTGTTTTTGATTATTCCCCTGCTGTACTCGCACCTCAGAGGATACCCCCTGCGCGAGGTATTCCGCTTAAAACCCATTCCTTTATCCATGGTTGTGCTGAGCGTTGCGGTGGGCATAGCTCTCACCATTGTCGGAGACGAATTGGACCGCCTCGTTCAGATGATTGTACCTTCTCCGGAATGGCTGGAAGAGATGCTGCTGCCTTTAAAAGCAAACAACAACTGGGAGTTGATTCAGATTATAACCGGCGCAGTGATTATCGCAGCCATTTCCGAGGAATTTTTATTCAGAGGCTTTTTGCAAATCGCTCTGGAGAAAAAGGGCGATATCACCAGAGCCGTTTTGCTCACATCCATCGCCTGGACTCTTGTGCATCAAAACCCTTACTGGGCTATTCAGATTTTTATTGTGGGAGTTATCATCGGTTTTGTCGCCTGGAGAGCCGATTCGGTATTTCCGGCGATTATCGTTCACGGAATTTACAATTTAATCGGCGTTTTAATCATCAATGTCGAAAGTCCCGAGGCTATAAGCTTGTACGAATGGCGGGGACATGTAAATCCGCTTTTGCTTTTGATCGGTTTGATTTTACTGGTGGTTTCGGTCAGAAAGATGAATCAACTATATCAGCGTTAGAAGCCAGAATCATATCGATGTCGCGTTTTTTAAAGATTTCTTCGAGCACCTTTTCCGCTTCGATAACGTCCATGGCGCGGGCGTTGTGCAACGAATCCCAAACCGCCTGAGGGGTCACCCCTTCCGCCTGAGCCACCCGGTCGTAGGTTCCGAATTCTTTGTATTTCCAGTAACGATTGTAGCTTGTTTTGCTCCAGCGCGATTTGATGGCAAAAATCAACTGATAAATAGTATTGACCGTTACATCAAAATTCACAGCAGCGGTATTGAACCAAACCACCCTTTTTTTCTGTTTGGCGATGCTCAACGCTTCGCCCGCGCGATGAAAAGCGGGTCCGTCCATTTCGATGGGAATTTTGCTGCCCATTTTCTGGATGTTTCCGTAGCCCACTCCGAACCGTACCTGCAGGGGATAGATAAGCCGTTCAAATTTGCAGATAATTTTATTGACATCGCACATCTTTTTCAGCACGCCCTGGAACTCGTCTCCCTTTGTAATCATAAAGGGGGCTTCGATCAGGGCTTGATATTGTTCATTAAGCTGAACAATAGCCGATTTCATGAATAACTGCCATTCATAGCGCTCCATCTTGGGCATCTTCCTTGATGACTTAATATCGCCATTAATGACAGTGTAAGGTTGCATTATTTATTTCCATTTAATTTTATATTCAACCGATGTTTCGTCTTTTTCTTCGATTTTTGATTTAACCTCTTTTGCTCCGCACAATCGCAAGCCTTCTTCCAGAAAGCCCAGCTCGCTCAAGCGGGCTGATTCCGGAAACTCCTGCCCGTAATTGATCAACACAAAATATTCGTTGCTTTCAATGGCGCTCACGCTCATCTCGCCCAGACCGATTAAGTAGGGACGTAAACGCGCCATTTGTTCGATAAAGCCGCCGGGATTTTTTTCATCGATATAAATCTGAAAATAGGTCGGCATTAAGTGTTTGGTGTTCCAGACGCCTAATTCATAAAAACGCTTCAAATTTCCTTCAAAAAACTCGTTCAGCAATACCTTATCCATATTCGACAAAATATCTTCCGAATAATCTTTGGAAATCATAATGGGTTGAAATAACGGACTCTCTTTATCAACATCCATTTTATCGAAAAATGTTTTAAGACCGTCCTTTCCGTAATGATGTTCTACAAAATTTAAACGGGTCAACAAAACAATGCCTTTAATCCCACTCATTCTGTGATCTCCCAAATCGGTTAAATTTACTCAATTCAAAGATAGCGTCTTTACCTGTTCAAACTGATTTTAAGCGTTTCGTAAATTTGTTGCAAATTATTCCGGTTCATAATTCCCTGACAAAAGCCCTGCGGTCCGCCTCCTTTTATTTCAAGAGTTTCGGCGTGTTCCCGTAAAAACTTTATTGTATTCAACGTTTCTTCCGAAGGCGAGGTTAAAAAGAAGCGCCGGTCAAATTGAATAAAAGCGATTTTACCGAAATCTTTGCTCAGTTTTTTGGCGATCTCTCCCGCGTCGTTCTGCTCGCCTTCTTCCAAACGTAAAACCACTAAGTTTTCAACCGCCTCTTCGGCTAACTGTTTGCTTTTATAAACAACATAATACTGATGATAAAATTTTTTCAGTTTTTTCAGATAACTGATCTCTTCCCGCAGCAGGGTAATCCGATCGTTAAACTGAGTGTGATCTGTGTTTAGTTTTTCCTTCAAAAGCAGATTAACCTGATGAAGCTCGTCAAAATAATGAAACGCCCGCTGACCAAGCAATACTTTTACTCTTGCATGTCCGCGGA
>JAADIP010000108.1 GCA_013151275.1 Calditrichota bacterium
GGAAAAAACTAGGGAAAAAACTAGGGAAAAAACTAGGGAAAAAACTAGGGAAAAAACTAGGGAAAAAATATTGAGCGCTATTTTAGAAAACCCAAAAATTACGGTAATCGAATTAACTGATATTACCGGTATTTCAATAAAAGGGATTGAGTGGCAAATTGCCAAATTAAAAAAAGAAGGAATACTAAGGCGTATAGGTCCCAAGAAAGGCGGTTACTGGGAAGTTGTGCAAGATAATAAAGAAAATAATGATTAGGAAACCGTCTGAAAACAAATCCCGTCATCGGCTGCTAATCCAAACGCCGATAACCCCGTCTGTTTTGGTCAGATCGATCCCTATAATTTCAGTCCGCATCCTAAAAACCTGCGATGGTTAAATTTTTTCAGCAGATCGGTCGGGCGGAAGAACTTGGCTCCGGCATTCGCAATATTCGTAAATACTTACCGCTTTACGCAAAGAAAAGCAAATTTGAGTTGATTGAGGAGGATAACTTTAAAACGATTTTGCATTTTGAATTAGAAGAGTTCACCGAAGTGTCGAAAAAAACTTCGGTGAAAATTTCGGTGAAAATTATCGAGCTTATTTTAGAGAACAATTTTATTACAATTCCGGAAATGGCACAGAAATTGAATAAAACAACCAGAGCCATCGAAATGGCTATTGCAAAATTGAAAAAAGCAGGGAAGCTTAAACGCATCGGTCCTGACAAGGGCGGCTACTGGAAAGTTGTGCAAGATAAAGAAGGAAAAGAATCACCATGAAACTCCATGAAGTCAAAGAACTAACTGCCAAATTCGTTATGTTCAAAAAGCCCTTTGCAATAGCAGCCCCCAAAGAAAAACCTGCTTACAATCCACGGCACCTATTTTGACGTTGGAGGTAAGGATTTGACCGATCCGAAAATTATTTACAAAATTAAAAGACGTAAAATATTTTGATCTATTAGTCGGTTACTTTCATTCCGGTAAATTAATCTTACGGAGTGTTTTTAAAATGAAATACAACCCGCAAAAACATCATCGGCGATCAATTCGCCTGAAAGGATATGATTATTCGCAGCCCGGTTCGTATTTTATCACCATTTGCACGCAAAATCGGGAAATGTTATTTGGGGACGTGGCAGATGGTAGAATGATTTTAAATACAATCGGAAAAATAATCGATTATCATTGGCAACGATTGCCGCAACATTTCAAAAACATCGAATTGGATGAATATCAAATTATGCCCAACCATTTTCATGGAATTATCCGCATCGTAGGGGCGATGCATTCCGCCTGGGGTATTCGAACCCAACGCAATAATGCGACAGAGAATGCATCGCCCCTACCACATGGTACAAAACCCGGTTCGTTGGGCGCCATTATGCAAAATTTTCAATCGATCACAACCCGTAAAATAAATAAAATCAGGAAAACGCCTGGCGTGCGTATTTGGCAGCGCAATTATTGGGAACACATCATCCGCAACGAACAGGAATTGAACCGCATCCGGCAATATATCATTGAAAATCCTTTAAAATGGCAGGATGATAAATATTTTAAATAACAGGAAAATGATATTATGGAACCATATAAATGAGGGGCGATGCATTCTGCTTTGTGATGTATTCAATCCCTACGCGATAATACCATTGAGCGAGTGAAATACGTTGACATTGTAAATCGGTAAGGCTATGTTTAAGTAATAACCTTGCGCAAGATAAGGAAAAAAATGAATGGTTAAAATTAAATCGGGGAATTTCTTTTGAAAAAATTACGGATAAGATTCTGAATGACGATTACATGGCAATACTCGAAAATCCGACAAGAGAAAATCAGCAATATTTTATTATGGAGATCAATAATTACACCTGGGTTGTTCCGTTTCTTATTAATAAAAACGATCAAATTGTTTTAAAAACCGCTTTCCCGAGCAGAAAATTTCATAAAAAATTCGGAGGCAAATAAAATGTCACATAAATTACTTGACGATGAAAAAAAGATTGAAAATGAGATTGATAATCTGGTGCCTGTATCCGGCGAGAAGAAAAAAAAGATAGAAAGAATTTTAACATCAGCCAAAAAGAACCGATCCATTAGTTTAAGGATTTCAAATTACGATTTGGAAAAACTAAAAGAAAAAGCCCGCGATGAAGGCGTGCCTTATCAAACATTAATAAGTTCTATCCTTCATAAATATGTTAACAACCGATTGCTTGAGAAAGATGAGATGTTAAAATTTTTTCAGCTAATGAAAGATAAAATTAAGTAAAGGCGATGCATTCTGTCCCGGAGGGTTTTCAAACCAAATAAAATAATGCAATTGAGAATACATCGCCCCAACAACAACCGCCCTTACATTTTATGTCATGCTAAACGGCGGGTAGCGATCGGTAGTCAGTAAAAAGGCGTAGGCTTGCACCCGTAAACCCCAGCGCATCACGCCGACCACAAAATCAAACAATCCCTTGGGATATTTGCCGGTGAACAATATCGCAAACCATGAAATAATTGTGAATACCGTAACCACAACAAAAAGAAACCAGAGCACAATGTAATGCGGAATGGCTAAAAGCCATTTAACCAGCGGCATTCCCCGTTTCAGCTCGTTTTGTACATCCGGAAATTTGATGTCGATGTGGATTGCCTGTTCCTCGTCGGTGGAGGGGTATTCATCCCGCAACAAAATCAAATACGAAAAAACGCGGTAGCTGAATTTGGTTAATTCCAGATTCCAGTCAAACCACCACTTGGGATATTTTTTGCGAAACAAAATCATGAGTAGTGTGGGCACAAAAACAATCCCTCCGCCCATAAAAATGATTTTCCAATTCTCCACCGGCATTTTTTCATAGTATCCGTTGGTAAGCAAACCTAAAATTACAAAAATAGGTATGATAATGATAATCCGGAAAAAAGTGGAAAGTCTGTCCAGTTTTTCAGGATAATCAATATCAAGGTTAACCGGGTAATCGATGGTAGGTTCTGCCATTTTACTCCCCTTCCCAAATTTTATTGGACGATTAATTTTGTAACAGCCTGTTCTGTTAAGTAATCGCTTTAAGATTAAAGCAGAATTGCACCCGCTTTGCAGCAAGGAAATTACCGCGATTATTCTCTTTTAAGAATCGCTGTTTTTTTATTTTATTCCTGATCGCTGATGTCCTTTTAAAGGGAATTTATAATATCAATAGTAATAAATGACTTTGACAAATACAAAAAATTTTGATCCGACGCGGAGCGGCGCTTAAAAAAATCGTTTCGGCAATAATTTTTTCCTGAATTTCCGGTAAAGGCATCGGGTTTGAATTAAATCAATTCTTAACATAAATTGAGACCGATCGCACAAACAAGCCGGGAATTATGTACAAGAGTCTGAAAGATTGCTTAGTCGATTTGGAGCGCAGCGGACAACTAATCCGCATTCGCGAAGAGGTTGATCCCTTTCTGGAAATGGCGGAAATTCACCGCCGCGTGTTTCAGGCAGGCGGTCCCGCTATTCTGTACGAAAACGTAAAGGGAAGTCCCTTTCCCGCCGTCTCAAATTTATTCGGAACCATGGAGCGCGCCCGTTTTATTTTTCGTCACACTCTGAAAAGCGTGGAACAAATAATCAGCCTTGCGGAAAATCCTTTGCCCGCTTTAAAAAAGCCGTGGAAACTTGCCGCCCTGACCGCGCCGGCAATCAAGATGTTGCCGCGTAAAGTAAAGCGCGCTCCGGTTTTGCGGCACCGAACCAGCCTTCGGAATTTGCCGCAAATACAGTCATGGGCTAAAGACGGCGGCGCGTTTCTGACTCTTCCTCAGGTTTTGACGCTGGATCCCGATCAGCCTTCCGTATTAAAAAGCAATCTCGGGATGTACCGTGTGCAAATTTCCGGTAATCGGTATCAGCCGGATAAAGAAGCGGGATTGCACTATCAATTACACCGCGGAATCGGGGTGCATCATGCCAGGGCGCTGACCCGCGGCGAACCCTTAAAAGTGAGTATTTTTGCCGGCGGTCCTCCGGCTCACACGCTGGCAGCCGTTATGCCCTTACCCGAAGGAATGAGCGAACTGTCGTTTGCCGGACTGTTGGCTGGCAGAAGGTTTAGGTATGCGCAGAAAAACGGCTGGATTATTTCCGCCGAGTCTGATTT
>JAADIP010000242.1 GCA_013151275.1 Calditrichota bacterium
TGTATTGCAGTTGACTCATTTAATATGAATTCATAAATTAGTATTTGTTATTCGGGGCGTAGCGCAGCCTGGCAGCGCGTCCCGCCGGGGCGGGAAGGTCGGAGGTTCGAATCTTCTTGTAAAATTTTAAGTTTTCTTCTTTTTATCTCAATTTATTTATGTATTGCAGTTGACTCATTTAATATGAATTCATAAATTAGTATTTGTTATTCGGGGCGTAGCGCAGCCTGGCAGCGCGTCCCGCCGGGGCCGGGAAGGTCGGGGTTCAAATCCTCTTGCAAAATTTTAAGTTTACTTCTTTTGTCTTAATTTATTTTTGTATTTCAGTTGACTCATTTAATTTGAATTCATAAATTAGTATTTGTTATTCGGGGCGTAGCGCAGCCTGGCAGCGCGTGCGGTTCGGGACCGTAAGGTCGGAGGTTCAAATCCTCTCGCCCCGACTTTTTATTTTACAACGGACAGGCTCCAGAAGATAAAAGGTTTAAACCCTTTCGCGGTTGTTTTTATTTTAATTCTTTTTTTTCGTTATGTTTTTTGTTTACATTCTGCAAAGTGAAAAAACGCTTCGTTTTTATGTTGGAAGCTCTCAAGATTTTCAAGATCGTCTGATTGAACATAACAGAGGGTTTGTGCGCTCCACTAAACATGGTATCCCGTGGAAAATTATTCACACCGAATCTTTTAACACCCGGGCGGAAGCCTACAGGAAAGAAAGAAAGATTAAAGCAAGAGGTATCAAACGTTATCTGATAGATATTGGCAAAATGTCCGGTTAGCGCGTCCCGCCGGGGCGGGAAGGTCGGAGGTTCAAATCCTCTCGCCCCGACTTTTTTATTTCCGACCCTTTTATCCTTCGCTTGCAACCTTCTGTTTTTTTTAATATTTTAACAGCCTTTATTAAACGGGCGATTACTTGTTTAATAAACCATTTAATATGATGAATTTGAAACAGGTTGTTCTTAATTTCTAACAAGGAGATAGAATCGATGGCGTATCCCTTTCGAAAAATCGAAAAAAAATGGCAGAAATTCTGGGATGAAAATAAAACCTTTAAAACAGAAGATACCATAGATTCCAAAAAACCCAAATTCTATGTACTCGATATGTTCCCCTATCCCAGCGGCGCCGGATTGCATGTCGGTCACCCCGAAGGATATACGGCAACGGATATTATCGCGCGCTATAAACGCATGAAGGGTTTCAATGTTTTACATCCCATGGGTTGGGACGCCTTCGGTCTTCCCGCGGAGCAATACGCTATCGAAACGGGAACCCATCCCAAAGTCACCACCGAGAAAAACATTGAACGCTTTCGGGAACAATTAAAATCACTGGGCTTTTCTTACGATTGGGATCGTGAAGTTAATACCACCGACCCCAAATATTACAAATGGACGCAGTGGATTTTTTTACAGCTTTACAAAAGAGGTCTCGCCTACATTTCCGAAGTTCCGGTGAACTGGTGTCCAGCCCTGGGAACGGTTCTGGCGAATGAAGAGATCATTAACGGTCGCAGCGAACGAGGCGGCTATCCTGTTTACCGCAGACCTTTACGACAGTGGATGTTAAAAATTACCGCTTACGCCGATCGCTTGCTGGAAGATCTGGAAGAGCTGGATTGGCCCGAAAGCACTAAAGAAATGCAGCGCAACTGGATCGGTAGATCCGAAGGCGCTGAAGTCGAATTCCCAGTTGTCGGTCTCGATGAAAAAATAGCGGTTTTTACTACCAGACCCGATACTTTATTTGGCGCCACCTACATGGTACTTGCTCCCGAACATCCTCTGGTCGAGAAAGTAACGACTGCAGAATATCGGGATCAGGTTGAATCTTATCGGCAAGAGGCGTCCAAAAAGAGCGATCTGGAACGCACCGAGTTGCAAAAGGACAAGAGCGGCGTTTTTACTGGCGGATATGCCGTTAATCCCGTGAATAACGAAAAAATTCCGATCTGGGTTGCCGATTATGTGTTGATCAGTTACGGAACCGGAGCAATCATGGCGGTTCCCGGACACGATCAGCGGGATTATGAATTCGCCAGGAAATACAATTTACCGATCCGTGAAGTTATCTCCGGCGGCGATATCAGCAAAGAAGCCTTTGAAGGCGACGGGATCGTTGTCAATTCAAGCAATAATGAATTCAGCATTAACGGTTTACCCGTTCCCGAGGCAAAGAAAAAAATCACTAAATGGCTGGAAGAGAAGGGAATAGGCAAAGGTAAAGTTAATTACAAATTACGCGACTGGCTCTTCAGCCGGCAGCGTTATTGGGGCGAACCTTTCCCTATTTTATTCGGAGAAGACGGGGAAATTTTACCCGTACCCGAAGAAGATCTGCCGGTGGAATTACCGCCTATGGAAGATTTTAAGCCCCGTCCTTCTAAAGAGGACGAAGAACCGCAACCGCCGCTTTCCAGAGCGCCGGATGAATGGAAATATGTGGAGATCAACGGCAAAATTTATCGGCGTGAATTGAACACAATGCCGCAGTGGGCTGGTTCGTGCTGGTACTATCTGCGCTACATCGATCCCCATAATGACGAAAAATTGGTTGATCCGCAAAAAGAAAAATATTGGATGCCGGTCGATCTTTATGTCGGCGGAGCGGAACATTCGGTACTGCATCTGCTTTACGCGCGCTTTTGGCATAAAGTTTTGTATGATGCAGGGGTTGTTTCCACCAAAGAACCCTTCCGCAAATTGATTCATCAGGGAATCATTTTGGGAGAAACCGAATACACGCTTTATCTGGACGGCAAAAATCAACCGGTTTCAGCCGATCTTGTGACCAACAACGGAACCCATAAAGAGACCGGTGAACATCTGAACACTCGTAAGCTTTCCGAAGATGAAATTCAAAAAGAAGGCGACTATTTTGTTTTAAAAGAAAATCCCGAGATAAAAATCGACGCCCGCGCCTTCAAAATGAGCAAAAGCCGCGGCAACGTCATTAATCCCGATCAGATCGTCAAAGGATTTGGCGCCGACTCTTTACGCCTGTACGAGATGTTCATGGGTCCCCTGAAAGACATGAAATCCTGGAGTATGAAGGGCGTAGAAGGCGTTCATCGCTTTTTAAATCGCGTCTGGCGCCTGCTGATCGATGATGAGACAGATACTCTGCACCCGATGTTGACGGATGACGAACCGACGTCGGATCAGTTGCGCGTTTTACATCAGACAATCAAAAAGGTGACTTCCGATATCGAAGAACTGCAGTTTAACACGGCAATCGCTCAAATGATGATATTTATTAATGAAGCCTACAAATGGTCTTCGCGTCCCAAATCGGTTATGGAAAAATTTATTCTGTTGTTGCATCCCTTCGCGCCTCACATCTGCGAAGAGCTGTGGCAACGCCTGGGACATAATCAGAGTTTGACGTTTGAACCGTGGCCCCAATATAATGAAGAATTTTTAAAGGAAGATACCGTCGAAATAGTTCTTCAAATAAACGGCAGAGTTCGCGCGACTATGGAAGTGCCGATTGAATTGTCGAAAAACAGAGAAGAATTGCAAGAAAAGGCGCTCCGCACCGAAGCCGTCAAAAAACGTTTGGAAGGAAAGACTATTCGAAAAGTAATCGTTGTTCCGGGAAAACTGGTTAATATTGTAGCTCAATGAACAAAGGATTTTTCCCATAGTGATTAATTCAATGCAATGGAACGAAATCTTAAAAGCCCCGACTACAAACGATCTTTTATTATCTGTCGGGGTTTTTCTTTTTATTTTTACCGCTATCTTTCTCAGCTCCGTTTTAAAAAACGTTTTTAACGCTTCCGAAAAAGTTTCCCGAAAGACGCTTCACATTTCGGTGGGAATTGCGGCGAGTCTGGCTCCACTGTTTTTTGATTCCGCCGCGGCTTTAATTTTCCTTGCTTTATTCTTCACGGTATTTAATTTTATCTCCGTTAAAAAAGGAATTTTTAAGAGCTTTCACAAACACCTTCATTCCTTTGGAACCGTTTATTTTCCGCTGGCTTACCTTGTTTTAATTCTTTTCTTTTGGACCGTTGATCGCCGTTTTATTGTTGCGGGAATTTCTTTGTTTGCCGTTGCGCAATCACTCTCTGCGATAGCGGGGGAGAGACGGGGAAGTCGCTTCTGCTTTGTTTTGGTTAAAGATCGGAAGTCGGTAGCCGGTTCGTGCGTCATGTTTATTTTAAGTTTTTCTTTAATTTATTCAGAGCTTCATTATTTGTTTCCCGAAGTTGAATCGGTTTTTCTCATTTCTATTTTTGTCAGTACTCTGGTTACGGTAATCGAAACCTTATCTTCAAGGGGATCCGATAACCTTTTTGTTCCGGTTGGCGGAGCGTTGTTT
>JAADIP010000178.1 GCA_013151275.1 Calditrichota bacterium
ACTGTCATTTCGATGAGCGAAGCGAAGAGAAATCTTTTGTTTATCAGAATCATAAGATTTCTCACTTCGTTCGAAATGACAGAAAGAAAAGGGCGTGACTTGTAACAAAGTGCCATTTCCGGTGAATCAATACATTTAACGAATATGGATTAAATGTAGATAACCCATTATTCATTATTCATTAAGCTCCCCATTTGCGGAAATTACCCTTTAATCAAAAAACGTAGCCCGCGCCGAGCCTGAATCCCTTTATCTTTGTGAAAGGCTTATGAAAGGCTTGAATATTCAACATCAGGTGTTCTCTAAAGCGATAATTCAGTTTTAATCCTAAACTCCAATTTTTTGAAATACCCGAAGCGCCTATCCACAATCCGGAAAAGGGCTTTTGAAAAGAGTAGTTCACCCCGAAGGAATAAGGAGCAAATAATATGTCCGTCAATAATTCGCCCGAAAAATAAAGCTTTCCAAGATAACCCGCTTTAAGGCTTACATTCGGAACCGCAAATTGATCGGGTCCTTCAGGATCATGTCCGCCTTCGATTGCAAGCACAGAAAAACCAAAGCCCATGCCGAAATACCTGCCGCTCAACTCCCCGTGGATTACAAAATATTGTAATCTCTGTGTCGATTTGTAAGTATGCACCGAACCGTCTCCCCAATAGTGAACATGTTTTTCGGTTGTTGTCAGAATTCCCGCCTTAATCAGGATTCCGCTTAGTTTGGGAGTCGTGAAACGCACGTCCGCAACAAATTCCCGATAGCTGTTCGATATTTCAAGCTCATTCTCGGATTCGGGGAAAATTCCGAAGCCGCCGCTTATTGAGACAATCTTTGCAAATGATCGCTCGAATTTTTCTTTCCCGGGATTATAGACGCCCTTACCCTCGCTTTGAGCTTCGCGCGCGGCTTTTAAGTATCGGGATTTGTAAACGGAATCGACAGGCGCGTATTTACCGAAACCTTCCCTGAGGTAGTATTCGTTAATGTTGATTTTTTGCAGCGGAAATTCAAGGAAAAGATGCACGGCAATAGGAATTGAATCGTTTTCGGAAGCGGGTGAAGGCTCAATCCGGAGAGTTTGGTTCAGTAAATTTTTTTGAGCGTAGTCTAAAATTCTTTGAGCAATAAACCGAAGGGCTGAGTCCTTTTCACTGACGGAGGGAGCGGAAACATCAGCAAGCGTAATTACCCGTCCGTCTTTCAATTCGAACAAATTCGTGTCAATGATTTTAACAATCTTTACCTTTTGAGCAGACAGGGGAAGAGCGGAAAGAAGGACAAGAATAAAGATTCCCGGAAAACAATTCTTTTTGTTTAAAAAACCGAAAATTGTCATGTGTCAAAACCGATTAAGAAGATTATTCGTGTCTGGCTGAATTTATGCTTAATGCAAGATAAAAAAAGGTAAAACTATTCGCAAGGTAAAAAGCGGTTTTTGGTTTTTTAAATTTAACAGGAATGTCGCAAGTATTTTCTTTAACGCGTTATGACGAGTTCAGGCAAATCCACAGACTTCGCATCCGTCCGACGGAAATTCCGGCGGGCGGATGATCGGTTCTGTTTTGCGCTGAGCGGTATCAGAGCATTTTTAACAAGATATTGTTTTTATCTGACTCTTTTCATACGTTTCGATTTTGGGGAGCTCTTGCCGAATCTTTTGGCTTTTTTGGGTTTTAAGCGCGCGGGTTTATCTTTATTTGCGGATTCGTCATATCGGCTGATATTTAGTTGTTGATTTGCAACCCAGATTCTTTTTAATTCGCGGAGTAATTCCTGCGGTATTCCTTCGGGTAAATCGACCGTGCTGAAATCGTCGAATATTCGAATTTGTCCGATGTACTTGCCGTCGATTCCGGTTTCGTTGGCAATTGCTCCGAGAATGTTGCCCGGTTTTACTCCGTGGATGTCGCCCACTTCGATGCGGTACCGTTCCATTCCCACTTCGTTTGAAGAATTTCCGTTGCGACGACGGGATTTGCGATCCTTATGGGGCGGTCTGTTATCGAAGGTTTCGATCCTGCGCATTTTGGACAATAACATCGGTTCGTCGCCCTGAAACAGTCTTGCCAGCGCCGCGGCAATATCCATGACGGGAACGTCGGTCTCCTGCTGGTACTGATAAATCAATTCCCTGAAAAAATCCAGGTCGTTTGAATTTAAGGTATCGGTAATGCGTTGTTTGAATTTGGCTATTCGCTGATTATTAATTACTTCCGGAGAGGGCGGATCCATCATTTCGATTTTTTGGTTTGTGGTTCTTTCGATGGCGTGCAGCATGGATTTTTCTCTCGGCGTAACGAACAAAATGGCTTCGCCGCTGCGTCCTGCGCGACCCGTCCGACCGATGCGATGGACGTACGATCCCGTATCGGAAGGAATGTCGTAATTAATGATGTGGCTGATGTGGTCAAAATCCAGACCGCGCGCCGCCACATCGGTGGCAACGAGAATATTTATTTTTGACGATCTGAACTGATCGATAGTGCGTTCGCGCTGATTTTGCGAAAGGTCGCCGTTCAACGGCGCGGAGTCGTAGCCTCGCGCTTCCAGTTTTTGGGAGAGTTCGAGGGTCAGCGTTTTGGTTCGTACAAAAACGATAATTCCTTCGAAGTTTTCCGCTTCCAGAATGCGGGTCAATGCGTCCAATTTGTGCGCATTATTGACGATCAGATATCGTTGGCGCGTTGTTTTTAAAGTGGCGGTTTTTGATTTAATGGTAATTTCCCGCGGATTGTTCAGATATTTTCTGGCGATTTGCCGGATGGCGCGCGGCATTGTGGCGGAAAATAAAGCGATTTGACGCTCGGACGGGGTTTGTTCCAAAATCCATTCCACGTCATCGATAAATCCCATGCGCAGCATTTCATCCGCTTCGTCGAGAACCAGACATCGCAGAGAACCAAGTTTTAAAGTGCCCCGCCGCATGTGATCCATTACGCGCCCCGGCGTGCCCACAACTACGTGCACTCCGCGTTTCAGACGACGCAACTGACCGCCGTATTCCTGACCGCCGTAGATCGGCAGCACATGAAAACCGTTGAGATGCGCGGCATAGCGTTGAAAGGCTTCGGCTACCTGAATGGCAAGTTCACGGGTAGGCGTTAAAACCAGTACCTGTATTCCCAGATTCGTTAAATCCATTTGCGAGAGCAAAGGCATAGCAAAAGCAGCCGTTTTTCCTGTTCCCGTTTGAGCCTGTCCCACAACATCGCTTCCTTCTAACATGTAGGGAATCGTCTCCGCCTGAATGGGAGTGGGTGTTTCGTAACCGACATCATTCAATGCCTGCATGACAGGTTCACTTAAATTCAGCTCGTTAAAGTGTTTCGGCTGATACGTTTTTTCAGACATAAAATCTCCTTGAATTCAAAAAAATAAAACTAAACGCGCAAATAATCGATTTACGCAAACTTATAAGATACAACCGACAATACAAAAAACCTAATTAATTTTTCCGGTAAGTAATTCTGGATAGAATAGTGATGTGTGATGAGTGACAAAGTTACAAAGTTACAAAGTGACAGAGTAACAAAGTAACCCTTAACCTGCGATCAGTGCCGCTTAATCCTTAACGAATATGTTACCGATGGACTGAGGAAGAAAATCATAAATCCGAATACCGAAATCCGAAACAAATTCAAATTACCAAATGACAGAAATTCAAAACAAAACTTTGTTAACGAGAAATATCCTTAAATTCAGATTATTGTGCGGTTTGATTAATAAGACCCCCCTTGCCTTCGGCGTTCGAAGGGGGAAATTAAAAGGGGGTCTTTAATTCAAAACAAAACAATAAATTACAAGTGAAAAAATAGTGATGCATGACGAGTAACGAGTGACAAGGCGTGATGTGTGATGAGTGATAAGTGACATAGTAACAAATTGACAAAGTGATAAAGTAGATTGAAGAGGAAAATAGTAAATCCTAAATTAAATCTAAAAATTAGAATTTTCCTTCCTTTTTAACGACTTTTGATTAAATGGCGATAATCATTTATACGCATCACGCATCACGCATCACGCATCACGCATCACGCATCACGCATCACGCATCACGCATCACGCATCACGCATCACGCATCACG
>JAADIP010000112.1 GCA_013151275.1 Calditrichota bacterium
TTGGCTTCTACGCTGAATTTAACTTTGCCCGAAGGAAAAATATTTTCCACATTGATAAAGGAAACGCTGCCCGCGAGTAAGGGATTCTGAACGCATTTACCGACGTCAAAAATCTGCTTTTGGTTGTTTCCGGTAAAAACGATTACCCGCAAACTGTCAAGAGGAAACATGGGTTCGGCGCAGATTTGTAAATAGCTCGGAGTAACGTTGTAATAGGCGGGATATTTCCGGGCGGCGTTTTTACAGCTCGCATCTATGGGAATCTGAAGGGTGAAAAAGTCAATATCGTTTGAATTGTGCAGACTAAGCGTATCCGGTTTCCTGGTTTTTCCGCTGTTCATTACCAATAAAGTTGCGTTGGTCGAATCGTCATTGACTTCGTATTTATCCGGAGTAAAAATCCACAATTTATGATTTGTATCCGCGCCCGGTTCGTATCCTTTGTGGGAAGAAGGGTCGTAAATCCATTTGTGCGGAAACGCCTTATCCACAACGGCAATGGTTACGGGATTGCTGTCCAGCTCGGAGCCGCTGAGTTTTCTGCCGTTGGTCGGGTCATAAAAATGAGCCCCGTTATCCCGTCCGCGAAATTCAAGAGTCACTAATCCGTTGGCGTTGATTTCGGTAGGATTGAATGTGGCTGCATAGTAAGCCGTGGGAGGATAATCGCAGGAAGGATAGGGTAACCAGCCGCTTTTGGAAGCGTATTTTCTCGCGGAAGAGGGAGATACTTTGATCATGGCGCTTTTGGCGATCTCTCTGTTCGCCTTATCCTTTAATGAAAGCGTCAATTGCTTCATATCGCTTGTAACTCTCACAAGCACGTAGGTCCATTTGGACGCTTCGTAAGGTTTGGAAGTGAAATGCAATTCGCGATATTGCAGTTTTTTGGTCGGTTTTAACGGGTAATCGTATTTGCACTCCCACCAGCCCCGATAAATGATGTTTGGGGACGGTTTTACATCGGGATCGGTGGGAAAAACCTCTCCGGTTACCTGATCGATTGCCAATTGATGATCGGTTTGATAGACCGCAACTTCCTGGATGTAAGGCGGATGGTTGACGATTTCAAAGAAATATTCCAGAAATCCGGCGCACTTGCTAATCGCTTTTCCGATAAGCTCGTCTGTTAAACTAAGGAATAATTTTACTCTGGCTGGATTTCTTAAGTCGATATTCGGGTTTAGACCCGGAATGGTGTTAAAGGGAACAAAGGGAATTCTGCCTAAGCCCAAAGGCGATTTCAACCGTCTTTTTTTCGCGGCGTTTTTGCTGAATTGCTGCATGTTTAAAAAATAATTGAAATAGGGGTCTTTGTTGGCGGGTGTTGACCGTTCCTTTTCTATTTTAAGATTAAGCCCGGCTCTGCGCTTTTGAATATTCCATTTATCTCTGATCAAAGCTTCGAAACCGACCATGTATGGTGAAGAATTTGCCATTATTTCACATTGACTGAAAGCGGTCGCCGAAGCGATTGCTGCGCCCAATTCACAACCGAGCCAACAAAAAGGATCGATAGAGCAGCCGGCGCACAGGAGGGTTGATTGAGCCGCCTGAATTTCCGCAGCCACAAGCGGGCAGATATAAAAAGTTTTAAAAGCCTCCGGGCGGTAGTCGCCGCTCGCGGCATGATCTTTTAATCTGGCGTGATCGGGCTGCGACTGATCCTGTAAAAGATGAAGAACATGACCGATTCGGCGGTAGGCTTCTTTTGTTCCGTCGTAGGTGTAGTTATTGTAAGCCTCTATCGCTCCCTGAAAATTCAGTTTATCGCCCGTACCGCCTCCGTTTAATCCCCAATCCCGCGCGCTTAAAAAGTATCCCTTTGCCGGTTTTTTAACCGAGCTGGCGACGAATGTGAAATACCATTCGTATTTAAGCCCCAACCAGGCGCCGCCAAAGTGACGGAATGAGCGATACGTTTTGACCGCTGCCGCCGTTGGGTCCAAAAGGTCTCTCGGTCGGGGAGAGTCCCAGGCGTCTTCCGCCCAGGAACCGACAACAGAGGGATGGTCCTTTAATCCTGGCTCGGTGTCTTTTGATTTCGGCGGATTCCAATTCGGGGGATTATAAAAAGGAGCCTGTTTCAGCATATTCCACTCATCGGGATAGCCCGAATAGATTTCTTTGTATTTTTTATCCTGCCGGTCATTTCTTTTAATCAATGCGATGGCTTCGTCGGTAATCGTACAATGCGTGTTTTCCGACCAGCCCCAATAAGAGGAATGAGATTCCCACGTATTAAACTTAAAAAAGAGAGAGCCGAACGGGATTGAGGGTCCTTCGGCTTCCAACGCTTCGTTCGGAACAACAATTCGAATTTCGGGATTATTGATTTGACTTATCGTGTAGGTCTGCCGCATCGAGATGTCGGGTAATTCCAGATAAAGGATTGTCTTTAAAATGTAATTTGTCTCTTTTGAGATGTAGAAATCGGCGCTGATTCGCGCGGCTTCGAACGCTTTTTTTAGTTGTTCGCGAAATAGGTCTTTCTCCTCCGATGGCTCTAACAGATTATTGACGATTTTATCAATGATTTCATCCGAATTGCGACGCAGAATTTTAAGGTCGGGCTCCGCCGATAAAACAAGGCACAATTCGTCGTTTATCTTATCTTCTTTAACAGATTTAATCTTCGACAAATTAAGTATGGCGGAAAGTCCTTTTAAACGGTTGACGGGCGGAGCGGGCACTTTGATTTTAAGCCATCTGCCGATGTGACGAGGCAAACCATAGCCTTTTTTCCCGATCCAATATATTTCGGCTTCTCTCGGCTCTTCCCGACCGATTTTCAAAGTAAAATGTTGCGCATTGTTTGAAACGTCAAAATCACCGTCGAGAACAAATCCGTCTTCCGCGTCGGTTTCTATTCTGATATGATAACGCGCGATATTCGACACCGCCTGCTTTACCGATTCAGGCAGATCGGCGACTTTTACTTCGCTGTTGACCGGTTCCATAATATCGCGGATTCGGGCGCGAACTTCAGCAACCAGTTCTTCCGGATCAAATTCCGTTTCCTGCGTTTTGTCGAGATAATCCTCTATTCCCTTTAACTGTTTTTGCGCGTCTGAAAAGACCTCGGCTGAAATCTTTTCTTCCGCGTCTTTAAGATTCTTTTCGCTTTCTGACAATAAACCGTTTTTTAACGCTTCAATAACGGTTTTTCTGTATTCTTTTTCGGCTTTTTTTACCAGGGATCTGGCGCCGTTTACGTCGCCTTCTTCCGCTTTTGAAGCCGCCTTTTTAAGGTCGTATTCCGCATCGGACAGAATATCCGGAGCGTATTGAGAAAGTTCCAAAGCGTATATTTTTTCCCGTAAAGCAAGCGCTTTGCTTAAAATGACCCCGGAGAGTTTCGCGGTTTCAAACGCCTCGTTTAAATTGTCTGTCGATCTTTGAATGTTCTCTTTAATCTTCTTCAGCGGCTCGCCCTTATCATAATCGTTCAGCGCTTTTTGATAGTATTCATTGGCTTTGGCAAAATGAGACGGAGTAAGTAAAGGTAAATTTTCAGCCCGCGCCTTTTCAAAGGCTTGGATTAACTCTTTAAAAAGCTGCGCCTTAATCTGATCTTTCTCCTGCGCGTAACTCTTTTCCTGAATAAGACAGGCGCTAAAAAGATAAAGGCAAAAGAGAAAGAACAGATAAAAGACCGTTTTTGATCGGACGCGTTTGTTCATTTTGAATACCTCCCGCTTTTATTAAACTTATACCGTTAAAAGGGGACAGCGTTAATTTCCTTTTACGATAACAGCGTTCAATAACAAAAGCAGCGGCAGCGTTTATTGTTCGATCGACAAAACGATTGATCGGCTCCGAAAGAAAAGAAGAAAAACAACGGCGAATTCTCCCGATTCTCTGTTGTAAATGATTAAAACCGATAAGCGATTTAAAATAGTGACAAGATCAGGAATTGTAAGACGTTTTTTACATGATGCTTAATCCCCTTGTTATTTTGATTCGGAAATATTTTACAAAATAATCCTTGCCCTGTATCTTAGTTTGACTTCCCG
>JAADIP010000200.1:0-6299 GCA_013151275.1 Calditrichota bacterium
GAAGTGGCTCAGTCTTTTTACAATTTGTACTCAGCCATCGAACGGGAAAAAATCGCCTTCCAGACTTTGCAGCAGCAGAAAGAAGCCTATCAGTTGGCTATCAATAAATTTAAGGCGGGGGTGATCGCGGAAGTGGAAGCCCTGCAAATGGAGGTGGACCTGGGCGAAGCGGAAAACAATTACGATCTGTCCAAAGTGGATCACGTTACTAACGCCGACGCTTTAAAACAACTTTTAAGCATCAACATGGAAGACTCTATTGTTCTGAACACCGATCTGTCCTATCCCGTGGTTCATGTTGATCCGGACTTGGCGCTTGAATATGGTCTGAAGAATCGGCTGGAATTGCAGGAACAAAAAATTTCGATTGAACAACAACTCAATCTTGAGCGAATCAAATCGGAATACCAGATAAGCGGTAAAATTTCCGCCTACTACGATTTAATAGGCGTTAAACAAGACCCGCGCGACCTGGCGCTTTACTCGACATTTGACAACGCCTGGGAGGAATTAAAACGCAGACCCGGCAACCGCGGCGTCTCTTTATCGGTTACCATTCCTCTTTGGGATTGGGGCGTAAATAAGAATCGCCGTCTTGCCGCCAGAGCCAGGCTTAAAAAACAGGAAATGGCGCTGAAGGATCAGGAGATCACCATCATACGCGATATACGCAACACTGTTTTGGCATTTCAAAGCAGTTTAAGGCGGCTGCGGTTATTGGAAAAGAACGTTAAGGTGGCGGAAAAGAGTTTCAATATCAGTAAAAATCGTTTTGCCAACGGCGATATTAACACTCAGGCTCTTGCTCTTGACCGCAACCGGCTGAGTCAGGCGTATAATTCGCGGCTCAACGCCTTGATCAGTTACAAATTGTTGTTGTCGGATATCAAAAGAAAAACATTTTATGATTTTGTGCAAAAACGTCCGGTGGTTTTGGAAGACTATTTACAGAACTAAAAGGGGGGGTTAACGTTAAAGGGAGATTGGAACAAATTAAAGGTGGGGGGTGCAAGGTGGCGTTTTAAGGGGAGGGGTAGGTCGTTTACGACCTTACGGTAGCCCCTTTAGGGGCTTGATTACCCAAATGCCGTAAAATACACCCGACCGCCATTAACAGATGCATTGTTAATTAAGTAGCTCTTTCACGGATTTGCGGTAAAGAATATTTTGTCAATTCACATGGTACATTGCTAACCGGGCAACCCGCTAATGATAATGTTATCAAAATGTGATGCATTCCCCCTTTAAATGTTTTAAATTGATCGGGGAATTGATTTGGGTCATAGTCTTCTGACTCGATATCCTTACTTTCATAAAGTGATTAAAACTTTGGAGTACATAAATAATGCGATGGATTTTTATTGTCTTACTCGGATTTTCGTTTCTGCAGGCGCAAACGATTAAACTCGAACATCATTCGGAACTCATTAATATACAAAAAGACGGTTCGTTCGATCGCCTGGAGTATCGCGGAAAAGTAAATCTTTCGGCGTTAAATCCGGAATTAGGCGTTCCCGACCTGCCTTTTTATATTTATCGGGTCGTGCTGGAACCCGGGGTAAAGATCAAATCTTTCCGAATAACAAATACGGATTATCAGGACCTTGCCGGCAAGTTCAACATTATTCCCCGCCAAAAACCCTGGACCCAATTCAGCAATGATGTGTTTATCGAACCCGATCCCGAAATCTATCAAAGTTCGCAGCCCTATCCGCGGCAAAGCGTGCAATTTTTAGGAATTCAATTTTTCAACGGCAAACCTATTGCCCATTTTGCCATTTCGCCCTTTCAATACATACCCGCCGAGCAAAAAATACGTTTTATTAAAAGTCTTGAATTCCTAATTCAAACCGAAAATGCTACCGAGATGGGCGTCCAGCCCTTATTACGGGAAGACAGTAAAATTGTCGATGCTCTTTTGAACCCGACAAACGAAATAAAACCCTCCGGCAAATTCAAATTACCCGCCAGCACCGATGAAATCGATCCCGAATTGCTCGCCAGCGGATTGATCGATCGCTATGTAATTATCACTGCGGAATCATTGAAACCGGCTCTGCAACCCCTTGCCGAATGGAAAACCCGCCGCGGTGTCCCGACTGTTATTCGCACCCTTTCATGGATTCGCCAAAACTTTCCGAATGGCGTCGATGATGCCGAACGAATGCGCAATTTCATCCGCTGGTCATATTCAAAACGCGGTACACGATATGTATTGCTTGCCGGCGATACCGAACTTATCCCCACGCGAATTATTCACACCGGCGATTTTACCTTTGCCGCCGATTACTACTTTGCCGACCTTGACGGTACCTGGAATGCCGATCAGGACGACACCTTCGGCGAAGCGCCCGATAAAGTGCAAGGTTATCCCGAAGTTTACGTCGCTCGAATTCCTGCTATGACGCCGGAAGATGCCGACCGCTTTGTTACCAAATTGTTTCAATACGAAAAACTCGATTCCGTCCGTTCAAGCGACTATCCGGCTAATGTGTTGTATATCGCCGCTAATCTGCAAAAAGAAAACGACAGCCGGGATCAGCTCATTCTCAAACACATTGATCCTCAAATTAATCCGGTATTTAAACGCACCCTTATCACTCAGTCCGAAAATATCGGCAGCGATCCCCAGGTTACGCTCGACGAATTGAACAAAGGGTACGGATTGATTTTCACCGAAACCCACGGACTCTATTACACCATTCGTCCCGGCGCCCGCGGCTCGGATCTCTACAACTATAATATGGAACAATTGACTACTCCCGATCCGCCCATCTGGTACATGGCAAGCTGCTACACCAATGATATTCTGAAAAGGTGCTTCGGCGAAGAATATATTCTCAGTAAAACCGGCGGCGGCGTGGCTTACATCGGAAATTCAAGCTGGGAATATCCTTTTAGCGGCATTTACCTGGAAAAAGAATTTTTCAACTTGGCTTTTAACAAAGGCTACTATCATCTCTCGGAAGCCCATTATCTTTCCAGATTGCCCTATCTGGGTTATCTGAACTTCGAAGGACCTTCGCGAATAATTGTGTACTCCACCCTGGTTTTAGGCGACCCCGAAATGCCCATCTGGACAAATCGCGTTCAAAATTTCAAAATCGAAGATCAAATCGTAACCAAAAACGGTAAACGCTGGCTGAATGTCACTGTGCTTAACGATTCCACCGATTCACCGATTCCTCAAACTACCGTTGTGTTGTACAAAAAGGATCAATTGTATCGAATTCAACGAACTTCCGAGACAGGCGTTTCTTCTTTTGATCTTACAAACGTCAACACAGACAGTGTCTTTCTTACAATCTCTACCCGAAATTACCGTCCCTTTGAAAAAATTTTGAATCTGACCGCTTCCGATGATTTTGCGGGAAAATTACTAAGTACGCGTTTTAAGGAAATCAACGGAAACCAAAACAATCAATGCGAGCCTAACGAAGAATTCGCCCTGTATTTAAAATGGAAAAATACAGGCGTCAAAACCTGGCAGCCCGGAACACAGATTGCTCTGCGCCAATTTTCATCTCTGTTCTATTTAAAAGACAGCCTTGTCGTTTTAAGCCAATCGGTTTTACCCGATGACTCGGTTACCTTTGGTCCCTTTAATCTGTCCATAGCCGGTGGAATTGACGTTGACACAACATTAGTGCTCAGGGCAGAATTGGCGTCGCCTTCGGGACAACAGCTTGCAGTAAACACAAGCTTCAATATTTACGTTCCGCGATTAACCGTTTTCTCGCAAACCCACCGCACTATTCTGGCGGATACAACTCTCGGAAAACTCTACTATACCACCGTCCGTCTGAATATCAGAAATACCGGACGGGGAAAAGCTTCCGATATTAAGGCGCGGCTGATCTCAACCGATCCTCTTGCGCAGGTTGTTCAGGATCAGCTTTCAATGGCACAGCTTTCACCCCGAACCACCGCTGAATTTGAACAGGAATTCATTATCGAACATCGTGAAGAACTCTCCGATATTCATCTAAAATTAATTCTGAACGATTATTCCGGCAATCACTGGGAGTATCCGGTTGATTTTACGGCGCCGTCGCCACCGCCTTCCTTTTCCTTCCGTCCCGACAGAGCCGAAGGCATTCTGCTGACCTGGAAACCCTCTGCCGATAACGACGTTTACGGTTATCACATCTATCGCTCCGAAAATCCTGAAACCGAATTCTACAGAATCACGCAAAATCCGTTAAAAAATGCCGGATATTTTATTGACAATCAGGTGGATAGTAATTTGCCTTATTTTTATTCTATCAGAACCGTGGATTCATCCGGTAATTTTAGCGCCACGGCGGACACAATCCGGGCTTGGTCTGCTCTTCCCCGTCAGTACGGCTTTCCTGTTCGTCCCAATGTAAAAGCCATCGGATCGGAAGTAAGCGGAGTCACTTCTTTTGATTTGAACGGCGACGGAAAAAAAGAACTGATCGCTTCCGGCGGCAACGGACAGTTACACGTTTATGATTCCAACGGAACTCTGTTATTCAAATTAAACGATTTGGAAGGCGACCTGACTTTTCCGGCTGTCGGTAATGTCAACGGTTTATCCGAACATGAAATCGTGGTTTCGAGCTTCAGGGAAGGTCAACCTCTGAACAATATTTATGTGATCAATGGGGAAAACGGTCAATTGCTTTCTCAATTAGATTTGCAATACAACGCGCCGTCTCCTGTCGTACTCTCCGATCTGGATCATGACGGATTTGATGAAATTATTGTTCTTACACATGCCGGTAATTCGCCTCAGCCTCCCAAGAACAGTCGCTTGTTTATTTTAACCGACAGCAGCGGATTCCTTAAATCATTCAAAGACTGGCCCTCCGAAGGCTTTATGTTTGACGACCGAACCTCGCTTGGAAACGTGGCGGTAGCCGACCTGGATAATAGCGGTGAATTATCCGTAATCGTTCCCACCCAGGGCGGTAAATTATTCTGTTTTAAACCGGACAGCTCGCCGAATCCGGTCTGGATAAAATCTTTCTCCGGCTATCTCGAGTCTCCTTTAAGTTTGGCTGACCTCAACAACGACGGCTTCCTTGAAATCGTATTGCCCATAGTTAAAACCGACCGCCTTTATGTGCTCGATTACAAAGGCGATTTCTTCCCCGGCTGGGAAGGGGGCAAGGAATGCAGACTCACGGATCCTTATGGTCACAGCTCTCCGGCTATTATCGGAAATGTCGATCAGGATACCGATCTGGAAATCATCTATGTGGGTCGCGACAAGGTTTACATATTCAAGAATAACGGGCAGTTAATGGAGGGATGGCCCAAACCCATTAACAACGGAGACGGTTTCTTTGCCGGAAATTGGGAAATCCTTTCACCGTACAACAGCCCTGTTTTAGCCGATATTAATCAGGATGGAATTCAGGAAATCATCTATCTGGATACTTTCGGTTATATTCACGCCCTAAGCTCCCTTGACGGAAACGAAGTTGCCGGTTTTCCCTTATACACAAAAAACGATATGGTCAAGGCTCATTCACCAGTTGTTGACGATATCGATTCCGACGGGGATTTGGAAGTATTAACGGTTAACCATGAAGGCGTTTTGTTGATCTGGGATGCCCCGCAAAAATATTCCTCATCCACCGTTTTGTACTGGAATCAGCCGCTGGGTAACGCCAAACACACCGGAGAAATGGATACGCTGCATCTTGAGATAGTAAGTGCTATTACCTCGAAACCGAATCAAATTCCCGAAAAATTTTACTTAAAACCCAACTATCCCAATCCCTTTAATCCCACAACGAAAATTGAATTCGGATTAAAAGAACCAGCCTGGGTTGAACTGACTATTTTCAATATTCTCGGACAAAAAATAACAACTCTTGTCGATAATCAGCTTTTGGGCAGCGGCGTGCACCGCAAAATCTGGAGCGGAAACAACAACAATAACCTCGGGCAGGCGTCGGGCATTTACTTTTATCGCCTTGTCGTCCGTGACAAATCCACGCGTCAGGTACAATTTTCAAAAGTCCGGAAGATGATAAAAATAAAATAGCATTAACGAATTACTACAATCCCCCCGCTCCCTGAGCCTGTCGAGTTACTTTGTCACCCACGCTCCCTGAGCCTGTCGAAGGGAGCTTGTCTTGTCACCCATCACTCACGCTCCCTGAGCTTGTCGAAGGGAGCCTTTCTTGTCACCCATCACCTACGCGCTCCCTTAGCTTGTCGAAGGGAGCCTTTCTTGTTCACCCATCACCTACGCGCTCCCTGAGCCTGTCGAAGGGAGCTTGTCTTGTCATCCATCACTCACGCTCCCTGAGCCTGTCGAAGGG
>JAADIP010000200.1:6307-28117 GCA_013151275.1 Calditrichota bacterium
ATCACTCCCTATCCCCGATATCCCGTTAAATTTTTCCCCTCTTCGTTGAACGTTTCCGATTCTCCCGTGTATTATTCAATGTAACCATCATTTTACGGAGGAACTTTAAAAATGAAACCAACCAATTTGTTTTTCGGAATTTTCATCCTCATCGCGTTTTTTATTCTTCCCAAAAACGATTTTGTTTTTGCCCAAAATGAAAAACCGCAAAAAGTTTATCGAATTATTTACGTTCAAAAACCCAACGAATGGTACCTTAAACAGGCAAAACTCTGGGAGCGGGAAGTCAAAAAAAATCCTCAAAATCCCGAAGCCTGGAGAAATTACTTTCTTGCTCTTCGATATTCCCGACCGACACAATTCACCTCCGAAGCTTTTAAAAACAGGCAGGAAAAATTAAAGAAAATCATTGCAGAAATGGGTAAATCTGTTCCCGATTCTTATGAATACTACTACTTAAAATATAAATACTATGCGCCCTACAAAAAAGCGGATATTTCCTGGCTAAAAAAGGCTTATCAACTGCAGCCCGAAAAGGCGGAATTGTACTACGACTTTATTGTCTATTACGCGATTCATGACAATCAGCCAAAACTGAAAGAATTTCTCCGGAAGCTCTACCAAAGCAAAGACATCGCGCCCGGTTTGTTAAATTACAATTACAATGTTTTAGCCTCCTGTGAAAAAAATGCCGTTTTATTTACCAACGGCGATAACGACACCTATCCAGCCTGGATATTACAAACGGTAAAGAATGTTCGCCCGGACGTCACGGTAATCAATTTAAATCTGGCAATGGGATATCCTGACTATCTGAAATCTTTGCTTAATAAAAAGAATATCCGCATCTCCGCCGATGATTTGAAAGGTAAAAAAGGCGCCGATTTTCTGCAGGAATTAATTCAACAAATCCATAAAAATTATCAGGATATTCCCATCTATATCGCCCTGACCTTAAACGCAAATTATCTGAAAAATATCGAGGATAATCTTTACATCGTCGGTCTTGCCTATCAATATAGCACCGATAGCATTGACAACCTGGCTATTTTGAAAATGAATCTGGAAAAAAATTTACGATTGGATTATCTTAAGAACAACTGGTACGATGAACAATATCTTGCCAATGCTTCCATTGATCAAATAAATTTAAATTATGTCATTGTTTTTATGAAATTGGCTGAACATCTTAATTTAAGCGGACAAAAGGACGACGCCGATTATTGGAAGAATTTCGCGCTGCGGTTGGCAAAAAAAGCTGGAAATGAAAAGCTTATTGAATATATTAATAGCAAAACCTTTTAATTTGTTGAGAAATTGACAGACTTTATGGTTCCTATAGGTAAAGACTATCAAACGGTCAGCGACGAACGCCTGATGAAGTTGATCAAAAAAGGCGATACCAATGCCTTTGATCAACTCTATTCACGTTACAGCAAACGCCTGCTGCACTACTTTTTTCGTATGCTGGGCGGCGACAGGGAAAAATCACAGGATTTATTACAGGATGTTTTTCTAAAAATAATCCGGAAACCCGAACTTTTTAATGGTCGGTACAAATTCAAAACCTGGATTTTTTCCGTCGCTCACAATATGTGCAAAAATGAATATCGCCGCCTATCGAATAGAGACACAACACTTATCGGATCGAACAATGACATTGCCGATTACCCGAATTCCTTTGATCAAAGAATAGACCAAAAATTATTTCAAAAAGCTCTGCAGGCAGGATTAAACGAACTATCGCCCGAACAACGAACAGCCTTTTTACTTCGTTTTCAGGAGAATCTTTCTATTAAGGAGATCAGCAAAACGATGAACTGTTCGGAAGGAACGGTGAAATCCCGTTTGTTCTACGCCTGTGAAAAGCTGGCAAAATATTTACAGGTTTTTAATCCGAATAAAAACGGAGAGAATTAAAATGAAGCGTTTAAACGGTAAATTAAACGGAAACTGTTCCCGAATCGAACATTTAATAATCCGACAAATGACCTCGAATATCAATGACAAAGAAAAGGAACTTGTTGACGACCACTTGAAAACCTGTAAAAAATGCCGTCAGTTTCGGCAAATCTTAATGCGCATCAGTTCGTCGTTTGCAAGCGATGCTTTAAGCGAACTAAGTCCTTCGCCCGACGTGCGCCTAAATCTCATTCACGAAATGGAAATGCTTCAAAGAGCGGAAAAAAGTTTTGCGGATAAAATTTCAGACGCACTTTATTCGCTTTTTACCTATCGTATTCCGGTCTATCAGTTTGTACTGGCAATTATTCTGATCTTCGGAATTTTCTTCGGTAAAAGTATTTTTTTCCAACCCCAAAATCCCGTTACTTTTCCGTCTGACGCCTCAATTACAAAAAACGAAATCATCGTCGATCAGCCTAAAATAAGAGCGCATTTGCAAATTGTAAACCGCCAAAAAACGGGAGAAAGTATTAAAGAAGATTCGGTTTTGACAAAATTTATTGTAACAACATTATAAAAAGATTTTTAAAATAGAAAAGGCAGGAGACGGCGACATCGCTGTTTCCTGCCTTTTTAATTCAAAGAAGTTTAAACGAAAACTTATTTTACCAGCATCATTTTAATCGTTCTGGAATAATTACCGGCTTTAAAAGTTGCGAAATAAACGCCGCTCGGCACCGCATTCCCAAATTGATTTCTGCCGTTCCAGAGGTAAGAATAACGACCCGCCGTTAAATCGCCTGAAAAAAGCGTGGCTATTCTTCTTCCCAAAATATCGTAAATCACCAGTTGAACATTCGCCGTACTTTTCGGCAAATCAAATTTAAGCGTGGTGCTCGGGTTGAAAGGATTAGGGAAATTGTTGTACAACTGAAATTTATCGGGCAAAAATTGTCCGTCTCTTGTAATGTCGCTCGGATTCGTCTTCAAAGGGCTGTCATCCGTGTCGGTAGCAACAATGGGCGAATATTTGGTAGCATTATCCGATTTATACTGTTGTCCTTCCATTAATGTTTGTTCAAAACTCAGACCCGCGGTTTGGGTCGAATCCATAATTTCGATAGCAATGTGAAGCAACTGCTCCGGCGAGGTTGTTACAAGGTTGGCGGCGGTCGGGCTGTCGCTGTATTTGTATCCTATTCCGACGGCAAAACGGGATGAAGTATTATCCGAAATATTGCTGATCTCATACAAAGGTAAGCCTGCCACCAATTCTCCCTGAATCAGCGTGCCCTTTTCCACGGTAATTTTACTGTTGGCGACAACGGAAGAGCCAAAGCCCAGTGTGTTGTAATTAATATATACCATAGCGTCGCCAAGGCGGGTTGTGTCATCGCTTGCGCTTACCATCACATCAAATTCATATTTTTTTACGCCATTGTTGGTTACTATGCCATTTGAAAATGTGAAGGTAAGGCTTGTCCCATAGCTTATTTGTAACCCGAACAAAAAAATCAATAATATCTTTATCGTTTTCATCATATTCTCCTTAATTTATGTTAGTTACTAAGAACTTAACTTTTCCTTAATTGGGAACCTGGGTGCCTAAACCCAAATTTCCCTTCCAAAAATCATTTTTGTCGTCATTCTGCACCTGTCCGTTCAAATTGAAATCCGCCGATCGATATCCGGCTGTTCCCAACTGCGGCTTCCACAAATCGTTTTTATCGTCATTCTGGATCTGACCGTTAGCGTTGGCATCGCCGGTCGGCATCCCAAACACGCCGGTTGTTAATTCAACCTGTGCGTTTGCCCCGTAAGCCTGACTTTGAGCCGTACTAAAATCGTACAGAGTCGTTTCCGCGGATAAGCTCACCGGATTAGCGGTCATCAGGGCTAAATGATTTCTGTGCCGCAATACCACGTAATAAGAACCGTCTGCAATCCCCGAAAAACTAACCGGACTGTACCCGTCCAGATCCGTAATCATTCCGTCTTTACGAATAAAGGCTGCGCGGGTTGCAACGGTAGAAGCGGAATCTGTGGAAGCTCTTAATTGTACCAGTATCCAGTCCACGACATCCGTCGGGAAATTTAAAACGATTTCATCGCCGTTATAATTCCACGGAGAAGCGTTAAACGGTTGCCCGTTTGGCATGTAACCCTGATTTACCAGAGTTGTGCGCATTGTATCCGCGCCGAAAGCCCCCTGTAAAAAAGCCTTCATCGCAACATTGACCCGCGTACCCTGCTGAATCAATACATCGTCTAACCAGAGGTTTCCCGCTTCGGCTGTTTTAAAATAAAACGACATTCCGAAATAGTTAGCCGCAGTATATACCGTGTCTTTTGCGGCTCCCGCACTGATCAAATTGTCAAAATTTCCGTTGGCGTCATATTTTAATTCCCAGACGCCCGAAGAATCGCGGGTTACTTCGATTCCCACAAGGTCATCTGGTCCCCAATCAAATGAAGTAGTAAGGAGCATCGTATCTGCCTGACTATTTGTTAATCGCCAGAGAGAAAGGCTATCGGTCTCCCCCGATAAATTTACGCCCACCGCATATCCGTTTACGTGGGTAGTATCGTGAACCATAAGGTACACCCAGAATTTATTGGCGCTGCTCGGATCAAATGCTCCGTTTTTAAGATTGAACCGCCAGGTCGTAATCTCCGAATCAACGTTAAGATTCACCAAAGGCTTTGTAATGTGACTGCTTGCAGCCGTGTCGCTTAAGGCGTGTTTAAGTGAAAAACTGCCATTAATTGCCCCGTCAGAACTGGCGACCCAATTACTGTCAGGGATCTGTTTCCAGTCTGAGATATCGCCATCTTCAAAGTTATCGCTCAAAAAGATCGTTTGACTCACGGAAAAACCGACCCATATCAGTAAAAAATACAAAAATCCGATTTTTTTCATGTTTCCTCCAAAAACTTATTCAATCCTTTGTATAAATATTATAGTGTTTTCAACTCAATTGTTCTTGATGAATATCATAGTTTTACAAAAATATTGAAAACTAGTTTCATTCTCAACGTTATTTTTATATTCGGTTTTTTTTTGAAAAGATTGATAAAAAAAACAATAATGATTTAAATCTGAGACTTTTGACTATTTAAAGAAAATAATTCGGGAGAAAGATGGAAAAGCCCCCTTCGAGGGGGCATAATCGTTTTATCGTAAAAGCATCATTTTTACGGATTTTGAGGCATTCCTGGTTCTCAGAAGCGCAAAATAAACGCCCGTGGAAACCATGTTCCCGAAATCATCAAATCCGTTCCATTTAAAATCATGACTTCCTTTATTCATCGTTCCGTTAAACAGGGTACGGATTTTCTTACCGGTAACGTCATAAATCAAAACCTGAACATCGGCGGTTTGTCGGGGAACGCTGATTCGTATTGTAGTTGAAGGATTGAAGGGATTCGGATAATTCGGAAAAATTTGATAGCTGTCACTCGAAAGAACAGGATTGTTTTCAATCACACTTACAAAAATACTGTTTTGCGCTCCGGGTGTGCCAAAATCGCCGTCACCGTAAAGAGACGAGGCTTCTCCCCAATTAGCGCCCGCATTATTATCCATTCCGGGATTCTTTAATTCCATTGAAGCGCCCGTGGGATCGGGAAAAGTGGTTCCGCCGTCATAATTGACCCTATCCACTTCGGTTGTGCCGTCGCTGTAAATTAAAACCACTTCATCTGCGCCGTTGGCGAGTGTAAATCCGCTGTAAACATAATCCACAGCCACGCCGCCGTTTGTTCCCTGATCTCCGTTTATGCCAAGCACGAGGTAATCGCCCGGATTAATGGTCAAAGGACCGCCGTTATCTATTAAATGCGAATCGCTTCCGTCATCCTTAATCGTCCAGCCGTTAATATCCACCGCCTGACTGTCGTTGTTGTACAATTCGAACCATTCGCCATCAGTATCAGCCACGGCGTTGGGATTTTGCATGATTTCGTTGATTACGATGTCGGGCACTGCCGGGGTTTCATTATCAATCACCGTTAACACAAACTGCGAGGGCGAACCTGTAGTTGCGCTATTTCCGCCGCTGACATTCTGAAGCTCAAAGGTAAAATCTTCATCTCCCTCTAATTCCGAATCATCGGTAATGGTAACGGTTACAATTTGATTGTCCGAACTTCCTGCGGGAAAGGTTACGGTTTGAGTGGTGTAATTGCCTAAATCCGCCGGATCGCCGGAGATCAGAACCACATCCGCAGTTGTGGCGTTAGTGGCATCCGGATTGGAAATGGTTACCACAAGATCGTACGTTCCGTCGCCTTCATTAACCGAGGCGGCTGAAGAAGCAAACTGAACCGTGGTAGAATTTGAGGGATTAAAGGTGTGCTGTCCCAAATCCGCAAAATAATCCTGATCATGAACGATCCATTGCGAGTCATCGGCGTTGGTTCCCGCCGAAGCCGCCCAGTCGGTCGATCCGGAAGTAATATCGGATTTACGAATCAGGGTATGGTTAGCCGTTGCGTCGGTTACGCCCGCGACATCCCATCCAGTTCCCGGATCCGCGCCTTCCTCGCCTACTTCGTCAATTAACGTTCCGTTTTTTGCCAGACCCACGGCGTCGTCTCCGTTCCATGACGCGCTTCCCGTGGTAAGATCCGCCTCATTTAAAATTGCGGCGTCCGCAGAACTGTTGGCGACCACATACACATCCCCGTCGTTAAGGGTTCCGCTTAAACTGATGGTTTTTTCAGCCCAGTTCCCGCCGTTGCTGATGATCCACACCTCATAAACGGACAGATCAACCGGACTACCCGTTCCGTTAAAAATCTCCAACGCCTTGTTATAACTACTTCCTTCAATATACTCGGAAATGAACAAATCGCTCGCCTGAGCAAAAAGAGTCACAGGCAATAGCGCCACTAAAAATGAAAACAGAATTTTCCGCATAACGCCTCCTAATCGGGTTTTAGATAGATTCTTTATTTATACAAAAGCGGTAAAAGACTCTTGACAAAATACAGGGAATCCTACTATTTTGAATTATTACTGTCTTTTCTCGCATAATAATTGTATTTCAAATCTTGGATAGCGGTATTTAAGTATAATAATATTGAAAATCATTTGCAAATAATAGCAATGAAAAGTTAGCAAAAGAATAAAATTTTATTAGAAATGTAACAAAGGACCTATGACGATAAATATTGAATATTAAGCGTATCGGCGATACCGAAAAATTGCCTCACCTTTTACCCGAAAACGGAAAATATTGATGGCATCACAATCCCGAAAAAGCCGGAGACATTGTCCGAAACCGAAAATTGAAACTTTTAATCGGAATTTTATGAGACTGCCGCAAAATAAGCCCGTTGAATTTCATCTGAACCGCAAACGGTTTTTTCTTAGCTTTTTGCGGAAATATTTAACGCAAAACCATCTAAATGAATTTCAAGAAGTTTTCCCGCAATTTTTTGTTATAGCACAATCTGCGGGGAATTTCAACCACAAAGCACACCAAGAAGTCACAAAGCGCACAGAGAATAAAATGATTTTAAAATTACAGTTAATAGAAACCCTCCTGATTTTAAGCACTAAAAATCAAAAAAACTAGATTTAATCTGTGCAATCTGTGAAATCAGTTTAATCTGTGGTCAAAATTGCAATTAGAACAAATTCTCTTATTAAGCGCTAAAAATCCAAATAACCCAAAATTAATCTGTGCAATCTGTGAAATCAGGTTAATCTGTGGTCCGCGATCGGCGTCATCTGTGTCCATCTGTGGTCCGCGATCAGCGTCATCTGCGGTCATCTGCGGTCATTGTTGCTTTTCACTCACCCGTGCGAAAAGTACGCAAAAAAGTGCGCAGCAATTTCATCATTCCTTTGATCCGAATAAAAATGTTGCGGTTGTAAAGAAAATCGATCATCCCCTTCATGCCTTCGTACACGCTTTGTGAGTACGGATGCCACCATACGTTCTTTTTAACGCCCGGCATAAAATCATGCACAATCATTTGCGACTGAGTCATTTCGTAAAAACCCAATTGACCGTGAGAACGTCCGATACCGCTTTGTTTGAATCCGCCCCACGAAGTTTCCGGCAGCCCGTGACTCATCAGGTGATCGTTAACGGTTATCACCCCGGCATGAATTTTTCTGGCAATAACTTCTGCTTTTTTACGATTACGCGACCAGACCGAGCCCGTTAACCCGAGATAGGAATCGTTAGCCAGCCGAACGGCTTCATCCATATCTTTAACAGACATCACTCCCACAACGGGTCCAAAAGTCTCATGGCGCATCACATCCATGTCGTGATTCACTTCCGTCAGAATGGTTGCGGGCATTAAATTCTGATATTCTGAATCACCGGGTAATTCGGATTGAGCGTAAATTTTTGCCCCTTTGGAAAGCGCATCTTCAATATGCAGGCTGATAACATTCATTTGTTTTTTCGTTGTGATTCCGCCCATGTCGATATCAAAGTCAAAGGGGTACCCTATTCTGAATTGTTCGATTTTATTTTTTAAAATCTTCAAAAACGGTTCATAAACCTTTTGATGAACGTAAATTCGTTCCACACCGCCGCACGATTGCCCGGCGTTTGAGAATCCCGCCCACACGGCGCCGGTTGCGGCGCGTTCAAGATCGGCGTCTTCGCAGACAATCATGGCGTCATTTCCGCCTAATTCAAGATTGACGGGCGTTAACGTTTCGCTTGCTTTTTTCATCAGATATTTGCCGACCGCAACGGAACCGGTAAAAAACAATTTATTTACACCCGCTTCCAAAAAGGCGTCGCCGGCAACAGAACCCGGCAAATTTAAGTAATGAAACAGACCCTCCGGCAAATCAGCCTGTTCTACGGCTTCTTTCAAAATCTGCCCGACCATCTGAGTTTCGGAGGCTGTTTTAAAAAGAATGGCGTTGCCCGTAATCAATCCCAGGATAATTTCGGAAAAAGCGATTGTAAACGGATAATTCCAGGGCGTGATAATTCCGATCACCCCGTAAGGCGCACAAATCAATTTGGTCCACTTATTCGCCATCAGAAGATTCCCTGGCTTGATCCAGCGATCTTTTAAGAAAGTCGGCGCTTTTCGGCTGTAATAGCTTAACGCCATAAGGGAATTAATGACTTCGGTTACCATTGCATCCAAACGCACTTTGCCCGAATCACGGGAAATGGTCTCCGCAATCTGATCTGCGCGATCCACAAGAAAATTCTTTATCGGTTTTAATCGCCGAACTCTTTCCTTAACAGAATAATCTTTCCAGACTTTTTGAGCTTCCCGCGCTTTTTCGATTGCCTTTAAAACATCTTCTTTAGAATTTTGCGGCACTTCCCCAAGAATTTCACCGGTAAGGGGATTAACGCATTTGGTCGTGCTTGTTTCGGACATTAGTGTTCCCTCCAAATTTTCTGCTTCCGTGAAATCAGCAATTTTCATACGCCTTGTTCAGAATGTTCGATGCATCCTCGGCGTCGATTTCAACCGGATTGTAAATGGATGAAGCATCGCTCAAAGAGACCCGAACAATGGGCTCAAGATCGCTTTTTTGCACCTTGCCTGTTTCTTTAAGCGTACAGGGTAAACCCGATATTTTTTGCAATCTGTTTTTCCAATCGCGAATCGTTTTAATCACGGCGGCGGGTCTTTCGTCTCTGGCGGTTTTAAGATAGGTGTCTTCTCCTGCCAGGGGTAAAAGTAATTTTCCCAGGGCGTTAGCATACGATTCGCCGCCGTTTTCAAGATTGTATTCCAATCCGTGCGGTAATAAAACGCTCATCGCCATACCATGCGGCACATGGCAAACCGCTCCGACCGAATGCCCCAGGGTATGAACCACGCCAACCATGGAATTGGAGAAAGCTATTCCCGCCTGAGTTGCGGCAACGGAAAGATTCAAACGAAGCTGCCGGTCATCGGGCGCCTCCGGAACCGCAAACAGATTTTCGGAAACAAGTTGAACGGCAGACCAGGCATGCGCATCGCTAACCGCGTTCTTTGCCAAGCCCGTGTAAGCTTCTACGGCGTGAGTTAAGGCATCCATGGCTGAAGCTGCGGTTAGCTGCGGCGGAAGCGTGAGAGTCATTCTCGGATCGAGTACGGCTACATCGGGAATCAGGAAATGCGAGACAAAGGGCACTTTGTTTCCGGTTTCCGGATCGGTAATAACCGCCACAAGCGTTGTCTCCGAACCGGTTCCGGCAGTTGTGGGAATGACCATCAGCGGTTTTAAGGGTCTTTTCAAAACTCCCGCCCCGCTAAATTTTTTAAGATCATCGGCGTTCTCGCTAACTAAAATATTAATGCCTTTTGCCGTGTCAATCACCGATCCGCCGCCAAGCGCAATCAGACCGTCGCAGCCTTTTTCACGATACAGATTTGCTCCCTTTGCCACTACTGACATGGAAGAATCCTGCGGAACATCGTTAAAAATCTCCGGCGATTTTATTCCGTTATCCTTTAACACCTGAACAACCGATTTCAAAAGACCAGCCGATTCCACCCCTGGATCTGTGATTAACAAGGGAGTTTTTACATTTAAAAGCGATAATTCGAACGGAATATTTTCAAGCGCTTTAAAACCGGCTAAAATTTTGACCGGACTGAAAAATTCAAAAAATGTTTTTGACATCGGGTTTTCCCCTTGAATTCATTAAACAAATAAAAGTCTTGAATATAATTTTACTCTTGTCATTGCCTTTTTAAAAACAGAATGAGCGGGATATCGTTTTAAGGCGCGGCGGGCAAAAATCGCCGGTAAAAGATAAAATTCAACCCAATTCAAACAGCGGACAAAAGCCATTGACTTCCCAAGATCGCCGTTTACCGTCATCCGCGATCGCGCAAAAGCGACAGAAGTGCTTTCCCGAAAGGTAAACATAACAAACGCGGCTTCAAGATATTTGATTGTTATGGTTAACGTCTCCGGGGAGATTTGAGGCGGCTTTTTGGCAAAACGGATTTTCTCTCCGGAAAAAAGTAATTTCATTTCCGGTCCGTTTGGCATGACCGTCATGGTGAGCAGCAAATCGTCTTCGAAATTTTTTAACTCTTCCTTAACCTCGGGAATCAATTTTCCGCCTGCCACAAAAGCCTTACCTAAAAAGAAAAGAAGTGTTTTGATGTAAAGCTTCTTGAAAAAATTAACCAGGGAATAAAACAAGGAGTACATTTTAAATTCCTTCCTTTAATCGCATAAGGTAATTCGATTCTATTTTAAGATAGACAAAAAACTTTAAATTGGAAAAATTATTTTGAAAATAACTGGAAGATTATTTGATCTTTGCGTAAAATAATTCAGGTTTAACAAGTATTTAAAGCGGATTTTAAGTCATGCCACGGAAATAGCTCCGGCAAATCGGGACATTCAAACAAACCGAAAGGACACGTCATGAGCCTAAAAAATACCCGTCCGTTCTTATTACTCGCCTTTATCGGCATCGCCTTTTTTGTTTCCAATTGCTCAAACAAAAATCCGGATGCGTCAAAATCTTCTAAAAATGAACATCTGGTGATGTCCGTGCTTTACGTGCAAACAGCGGCGGAAGCCAGAGCGCTTTGCTACCAGGCTTTTAACATCGCCAAACTCCGATTGAGCTCCGCGCTGGACACTCTGCCTTCGGGTAAAAAAGCCGCGGTGATCGTGGATATCGACGAAACCCTTTTGGACAACAGCCCTTACGAAGCCTACCTGATCAAGACCGATCAATCCTATCCGGCAGGCTGGGACGAATGGATCGGCAAAGCAGAGGCAAAAGCGATTCCCGGCGCGCTGCCTTTTTTGCAATTTGCCGCTCAAAAGGGAGCGGACATTTTTTACGTTTCCAACCGCAAAATCAAAACATTGAAAAATACATTAAGTAATTTACGGAAAGCCGGATTTCCGCAGGCGACCGAAAGCCATCTATATTTGAGAAAAGAAACTTCAAGTAAAGAAAGCAGACGGCAAAGCATTGCCAAAACCCATCGGATTGTTCTTTTGATCGGAGACAATCTTAACGATTTTGCGCAGGTGTTTGAGAAAAAATCGGTTGAAGACCGTTTTAACGAAACCGACCGCCTGAAGGACCAGTTCGGTAAAAAATTCATTGTGCTGCCCAATCCCATGTACGGCGAATGGGAAGGCGCGGTTTATGATTATCACTGGAAAATGAGCGAAAAGGAAAAAGCAAAAAAGCGGAAAGAAGCGTTAAAAAGCTTTAAATAGACGGTTCAGCGGAAAAACTTATGAATAACTACTTGCTCAGAATTTTAGCTCAATTCCGATAGGACAATGATCCGAGCCCATGACATCCGGCAGAATAAATGCCTCTTTCAGGAAGGGCAGTAAATTTTCGGAAATCATAAAATAATCGATCCGCCAGCCGATGTTCCGTTTTCTGGCGTTGAAGCGGTAACTCCACCAGGTGTATTGATCTTTGAGATCCGGGTAAAAATGACGAAAGGTGTCGATCCAGCCGTTTTCAAGATAACGGTCGATCCATTCTCTTTCCTGCGGTAAAAAACCGGACGTTTTTCGATTGGTTTCGGGATTTTTAAGATCGATCTCTTTGTGGGCGGTGTTGAAATCGCCGGTAATGATAACTCTTTCCCCGCGATCACGACGGGTGTTCACGATTTTCAGCAGTTCGGCGTAAAACTCAAGTTTGTAATCCACGCGTCCGTGATCGCGCCGCCCGTTGGGAAAGTAAATATTGTAAAGCAAGAACTCCCGAAATTCGGCTACGATTACCCTGCCCTCGTTATCAAATTTTTCGATGCCGAGTCCGCGAGTTACCTTCAAAGGCTTTGATTTTGTAAAAACAGCCGCGCCGCTGTAACCTTTGCGTTCGGCAAAATTCCAGAATTTATGGTAATCCGTCAGTTGCTCCGTCTCATCGGGTATTTGTTCGCGCTGTAATTTGATTTCCTGTAAACAAACGATATCCGGATTAATATGGTTTAAGGCGTCCGAAAAGCCGTTTCGTAAAGCAGCCCGCAAGCCGTTAACGTTCCACGAAATAAGTTTCATAATCCATCCATAACCTAAACAAGCCAGTACCATACAGCAGACAAGTTTGTTAATAGCCGTCGGTTAAGCGAATAAGTTTAAAATAAAAGGCTGTCAGAAAGCGGAAAACCGTGACCGCAAGCCACCGTGTTAAGGGATTTGAAGAGGTTCGCTTAACGAAAAGTAACCGCTGAAGCCGCATAACCCTTACACGCTTACACTCCTGACTCTTAACAAATTCTGCCCAAAAAAGCAAGAATTTTAGTATTAAAAGATTAACTTGCAACGGCTCGGGCTAAAACTTCCACAAAAAAGGAAAAAAATCACGAATTTTCTTTTTTAAATGAAAAATTTTATTTATATTTGATCAAAATACATTGAACAACGATAGCATAATTATAGATGGAATATTTCAAGGAGCTTGTTCTCCAGAACAGAATAAAGGACTTTTTTCAGAAGTCGATTCAAAACAACCGGCTGGCGCACGCCTATTTGTTTTACGGCGGCGAGGGACGCGGCAAAGAAGCCTTTGCCCTGAATCTGGCAAAGACTCTCAATTGTCAGTCCGACACTCATCGTCCGTGCGGAGAATGCGCGAATTGTCAGCGGATTTCTCATTTTAATCATCCGGACGTGAGATTTCTGTTTCCGGCTCCCAAAAATTTAAAATCTGATCAAATAAAAAAAATTATTCAGACAAAGGTTAAAAACCCTTATGCCGCTTTAAACATTCCGGGGGGCAAAAACATTTCGATCGATCTGATTCGGGAGCTAAAAGAAGAAGCCAAGTTCGGATCATTTGAAGGCGGTTACCGCGTGGTCATCATTTCCGGCGCCGAATATTTTTCGCGCGAGGCGGCAAATTCCTTTTTAAAACTTCTGGAGGAGCCGCCGGAACAATTCATCATTATTTTAATCTCCGAAACGCTGCACGCGATTATCGACACCATTCGTTCACGCTGTCAGCCCGTTTATTTTCCCGAATTTACAGACGAACAGATTATCCAGATCGTTTCGCAATACGATAATGTTGACCGGGATATTAAACCTTTAATCCGGATGGCGCGTCACAATTTAAAACGCATTTTTGCCATTCTGCACAAAGGGTACGCGGAACAAAAGGAATGGGTCTATCAGTTTTTGCGCGCCGTGGCAGTGGAAAATTATTTCCATATTAACGAGCTGATCGAAAGCGTTCGCTACAAGGGAGGGCAGGCATATTATCTGGAACTGCTGAACATTTTAAGCAGTTGGTTTCAGGATACCCTGCATATCGGTTACGAATCCTTAGATAATCAGATAATAAATATCGATCTTAACGAATCGGTACAGCGTTTTGCTCAATCATTTCCAAATGTTCAGGTTGATAAAATTATCGAAGTCATTGAAAAAGCGTACAAAGCAATTGAAAACAATGCACATCCTATTTTAACTCTGATGAACCTTGGTATTGAGATGCGCGGTCTATTGGGACCGTTGAGAGAACTCAAGGAGGCAACATGACACCTGAGATTTTGGAGATAGAATTTAAAGGGAGCAAGCGCGTTCCTTATTTTAACCCCAAAGCGATAAAAGTAAAGCCCGGCGACTACGTTATCGTGGAAGCCGATAAAGGAATCGATCTGGGGCGCGTTAATAAAATCGGGAGGTTGGTGGCATTAATCCAGATCAAGGGTAAGCCTAAAAACGTAATTCGCAAGGCGGCGCCCGAAGACCTGGAAAAGCTTAAGGAAAACCGCCAGAAAGAAGCCATGGCTTTTTTAGTCGGGCGGGAAAAAATCAAAAAGCACAATTTGAATATGAAGTTGGTGGATGTTGAATATCAATTCGACAACAACAAATTAACCTTCTATTTTACAAGCGATAAACGCATCGATTTCCGCGCCCTGGTACGCGATTTGGCAGCCAAATACCGCACACGCA
The DNA here is from genome assembly GCA_013151275.1 of Calditrichota bacterium. Lineage (GTDB taxonomy): Bacteria > Calditrichota > Calditrichia > Calditrichales > Calditrichaceae > Caldithrix. The sequence goes on from JAADIP010000200.1 coordinate 21,108, forward strand.
TCGAGCTGCGGCAGATCGGCGTCAGAGACGAAGCCCGGCGTCTCGGCGGATTGGGCGTTTGCGGCAAACCGTTGTGCTGTTCCTGTTTTATGCACGAATTCGAACCGATTACCACTCAATACGCACGGATTCAGCATCTTCCGCTCAATCCCTGTAAATTAACCGGAGTCTGCGGCAGGCTAAAATGTTGTCTGCTTTTCGAGAAGACTTTTTACGAATGCAGTTTGCAAAAATTTCCTCCGCTGGATACTAAAATCCGGACCGACCGCGGCGACGCCGTTGTGGAAAAAGTGGATATTTTCAAAGAGTTGATTTACCTGCGCTACATCCGTGAAGACGAAGTGGAAGCCATTTCTCCCGAAGAATTCAAGGAAATCCAAAAGGAACCCGCTTATGCCCCGGCAGAAGTATGACGTTGTGATTATCGGCGGCGGTATTGTCGGCATGGCTACCGCTCTCAAATTAAGCGTTCAGACCAAAGCCCGGATTGCGGTGCTCGAAGCGGAAAATCGTGTTGCCGCCCATCAGACAGGCAACAACAGCGGCGTAATTCACTCCGGACTTTATTACCGCCCCAATTCTTTGAAAGCCCGCAACTGCGTTGAAGGTCGCAAAGCCATGTACGCCTTTTGCGAAAAACATGGAATTCCCCATGAACGCTGCGGAAAGGTTGTGGCTGCAACCGAAGAAGATGAAATCCCGCGTTTAAAAGACCTTTACGAACGCGGCACGGCGAACGGACTAAAAGGATTAAAATGGCTGAACGCCGAAGAATTAAACGAGTACGAACCGCATCTGAACGGAATTGCCGGTTTGCTTGTTCCCGAAACCGGTATTGTCGATTACGGAAAAGTTACCGAAACCATGGCTAAACTGGTTCGGGAAGCCGGACACGATGTGTTTTTAAACCATCGCTTCCAATCGCTGATTAAACACGCGGATCATTTGGAAGTAGTTACAAACGCGGGAACTTTTCAAACGGGCTATCTCGTGAATTGCGGAGGTCTTTATTCGGACCGCATTGCCCGAAAATGCGAAATAGATCCGGGATTGAAAATCATTCCCTTCCGGGGCGAATACTACAAATTCAAACCTCAAAAGCGGTATCTGGTTAAAAATCTGATCTATCCGGTTCCCGATCCCGAATTTCCCTTTTTGGGAGTTCATTTTACGCGAATGATCGACGGCGAAGTGGAAGCGGGTCCCAACGCTGTTTTGGCTTTTAAGCGCGAAGGTTACAGCAAAACAAGCTTTTCTTTGAAAGATACAATCGAGATATTCACCTATCCCGGATTTTTACGTCTTGCCAAAAAATATTTAAAAACGGGTTTGGCGGAATATTACCGCTCATTCAGCAAGGCGGCTTTTGTTAAGGCGTTACAGCGTCTGATTCCCGAAGTCCGGTCTTCTGACCTGGAACCCGGCGGCGCCGGCGTTCGCGCCCAGGCTTTGGAGAAAAACGGTTTTTTGGCGGATGATTTTCGCATCGTGGAAGCCGAACGCATGATCCATGTTTTGAACGCGCCTTCCCCGGCTGCGACCGCATCATTAAGCATCGGTAAAACCATTGCCGAAACGGTTGTTAAAAACTTCGGTTTAAAGTAATTTTTGACGAAGGCGAAAAAGAAAGCGTTTCCGATATTTAATCAATAGTACAAAGCATCGATGTCGCCGGAACCGTGCCGCAGAATTTCCGGTTCGGGTTTGGAAAAATCCACAATTGTCGAAGGTTTGTTAACCATCACTCCGGCATCCAGAATCAAATCGATTTCATTCTGAAAACATTCGGCTATTTCCTGCGGATCCGTGTAAAATCCGTCGGTACCCTGCGGCACGCTGGTGCTCAAAATGGGACGCCCCAATTCTCTGACCAGCTCGATAGCCACTTCCGAATCGGGAATGCGGACGCCCACCGTTTTTTGATTACTCAGCAATAGTTTGGGCACTTTTTTAGTCGCCCGCAAAATGAAGGTGTAAGGACCCGGCACCACGCGCCGCATAATTCGATAGGCGTAATCCGGCACAATTGCCCACTCGGCGATCTCTTTTAAATCCGGCAAAATAAAACTGAGCATTTTGTGCCGGGATTCTTTTTTTATCCGCAGAACCTTTTCTATGGCTTTTTTCTTAAACAAATCGATTCCCAATCCGTAAATGGTGTCCGTGGGATAAACAACAATCCCTCCCTGCCGTAAAACTTCGGCAGCCTTTTGAATCAATCGCTTTTGCGGATGTTCAAGAAAAATTTCCTGAATTTCAACGCTCATTACCGATCCCTGGCAACTTGTTTCGGCTTTTTATTAATTATCGAAATTCCCGGTTCATAAAAAGTATTTTACGGCTGTTTACAAGCCGGTATTCGTTTAATTTGTCGTTTCGTTTTTTATTGGTTCTTCGCAAATCAATTTTCTCGTTCTCCCGATCCCCGCAGGGATTATTCAAATCAAATTTCTCATTAATTTAAATATACAAAATTATTTCAGTGCAAAAAACACATATTATCTTTATATTTTGTTTTTGTCAATCAATTTTGAATAAAAATATGATAACACGATTCAAAGCGGATTTGGGATTACTTTCGGTTACCGTTTTCTGGGGCACAACATTTATCTTTTCCAAACTGGTTTTAAATGAAATGCCTTTGGCGACCTACCTGTTTCTGCGTTTAGGCATTGCGGCGCTGGCGCTCAACATCTACGTTCTTCGCTTTCGGAAAGAATGGAATCGGAAGGTTATTCGGCACGGGATATTTTTGGGAATACTGCTTTATCTCTCATATTTTTTACAGATGTGGGGCATTACGGAAACAAGCGCATCGAACGCCGGATTTATCACCGGGCTCTCGGTGGTTCTTGTGCCCGTTTTCGGTTATCTGTTTTACAAATTAAAAACCCCGCTTCCGGTATGGATTAGTGTTGTATTAGCCATCATCGGGTTGTTATTGCTCTCGGGAATCAATCCCTTGTTGTGGAATCGCGGAGATTTAAGGGTTTTATTGTGCGCAATTGTGGTTGCTTTTCACATCATTTACACGGGTAAATTTTCAAGAATGCACAATGTTTATCTTTTAACCGCGGTGCAACTAACGGTTATCGCTCTTTTGGCTTTTGCGGCGTTTTTACCGGCTCAGCAAAACCTGTCGGGAATCTCTTTAAAGAATATCGGCATTATTGTTTATCTGGCATTGTTCGGAACGGTATTCACCTATTTAATGCAGACATCCATGCAACGTTTTACCACGGTGGCGCGCACGGCTGTGATTTTTTCCATGGAACCCGTTTTTGCCGCCCTTTTCGCTTACCTGATCGCCGGGGAGACGCTTTCTTCCCAGGGATGGACGGGCGGTATTTTAATTGTACTTGCCATGATCGTCGCCGAGTTTCCGTGGGAATCTTTAAAACGCAAAGTTTAGTTCAATGAAATTTTAACGGACTCAACGCCGTTCTGTATTCTGATAAGACAAAAAACTTCGGAAGCAAAAAATGAAAGAAATTTTACCGGGATTGTTTTTGATTAATCTGGACCAGCCCATTACGGGTTTCAGAAATTTCATCAGTAGCTGGATTCTGAAAGGCGCGAACACCACGATTTTGATTGACCCGGGTCCTTCTTCGAGTATTGTTCATCTGTCGGGAGCTTTAAACAAAATGGGCATCCGACACATCGATTACATTTTACTCACGCATATTCATATTGATCATGCCGGCGGAACGGGATTGCTCCTGCAAAAATATCCCGAAGCGCAGGTTGTTTGCCATCCCAAAGGAATCCCTCATTTGGTAAATCCGGAAAAACTGTGGGAAGGTACTTTAAAGGTTTTAGGGAAATTAGCCGATGTCTATGGACCCATTTCCGAAGTAGCCGAGCAAAAACTTTCTTTTGTTGAACAAATTAAAACAAACGATTTTTCCATCCGAGTCATTGAGACGCCCGGACATGCTTCGCACCATGTTTCCTATTTAACCGACGATCTTTTGTTCATCGGCGAAGCCGCGGGGGTGAACATTCCTTTGAGCCGCGGTTCTTATTTGCGGATCGCCACTCCTCCGGTTTTTAAATACGAAATCTTTCGTTCTTCGCTAAAAAAAATAGCGGATTTGGAGTCGAGTCACCTTTGCTTTGCTCATTACGGCTATCGAAATACCGCCGTAGCCGGGCTGATTAAAAGAGCTGTCGATCAATTGGAATTGTGGATGGAAATAATTGAAAAACATATCGACCGCGGAAACGACGACGAGGATCAAATTTTGACGGACATTCTTCAAAAAGACCCTTCTCTGAAACATTTCGAAGCGCTTCCCCGGGATATTCAGTCGCGGGAACGTTATTTTTGCAAGAACAGCATTAAAGGGATTATGGGATATTTTTCGGACAAGGCAGAGGGATGAGGATTTATTTGTTAAGCGGGTAAGGGTTAAGGGCGTAAGCGTAATGAACAATGAACAATGAATAATGAATAATTAAAATCCCTATCAGCACGCATCACGATCTCTTTATTTGTCACTTTGTCACTCATCACGTCTTTGTCAATCAGTCGATTATCACGCATTTTTTCCTTTATTCTGCGTTGAAGATCCCCCCTTTTAATTTCCCCCCTTCGAACGCCGAAGGCAAGGGGGGTCTTTACTCAAACCGCACAGTATCTGAATTTCAGGATATTCCTCGTTAACAAAGTTTTGTTTTGAATTTCGGTCATTCGAATTTGTTTCGGATTTATAATTTTCTTCTTCAGCCCACACGTTACTCGTTACTTGTCACTCTGTCACTTTATTACTCTTTTACGCATCACGCATTACGGCTTTGTTACTCTCCGCTCCCTGAGCCTGTCGAAGGGAGCTTGTCGAATCACTTGTCACTTGTTACCTTGTCACTTGTTACCTTGTTACTTTGTTACTCATCACACATCACGCTTAAAAGTCATTTCACAAACGGAAAGTGCTTTTTCATAATCATAAAGGCGATTTCAAGCAAAAAACTGACCAGCAAGTGTCCGAGTTCCTTATTCGCCTTCGACGCCCGATATCCGTTTTGATCGGCATCCGAAGAAGGAGGCAAAGTTAAATAGTCTTTGTTAACCAACTCGGGAAACAGATACAACATCACCGAAGTTTCCCATAAACCCGCGTGTCCGTCATATTCCGGCAACTGTGGATCCGGGTTGCTCTGATGACGCGATTCCAGCTCCCTTGCCATTTTTTTCATGCCTGTATCCAGAAACAGATAGCTGGTTAAAGGTAAAAATTCGAATTTCGCTTTACGTTTCAATTTACGCGCGGCGTCGTACATCGCCTGAAGATGGTTTTTACCGGCATGTCCGCTGACTATTGCGCCCTGTTTAAAACCATATTCAGCCAGCCGCTCTCCGAATTCGAAAATGACTTTTTCAATGATTTTTCCGTTGTGATTCAACGTTCCGGGACGTTCAATTCCGCCCGCGCCCAAAGGTACTGCCGGCAGCAGAACGGCGTTAGCTCCGTTTCCGTTCTTTTCAATTTTCTCTCCGATCAATTGCGCAAATCTGCCGGCGATTAAAAAATCGGTTCCCAGCGGAAGATGCGGTCCATGGGCTTCTAACAGGCTGATGGGCAAAAGCACAAGGGTCTTTTCTTTATCCATCGCGGATATGTTCTCATCGGTCAATGTTTGGTAATAAGATAAATGGGGCATTAATTCATCCTTCCGTGTCTTTGGAAATTCAAATACTAACGGGTTGAGTTTCTTTTACAACCTTCCGCAAAAGAGCAAACGGTTCCGGTTTTTCGGGCAACGGTAATCGAATATCCTTTCCGCCGCCGTGCGCCACCCGGATCGCTTCTCCGCTTAAATCAAGCATTTCTTCGGTTGAAAAACGGATTGTTTTTTGAGGGCTTACCAATTCAAGCTCATCGCCGATTTCAAAACGATTGCGCACCGCAACGGTCGCCAGTCCGCGGTTTTCATCCCAATCTTTAACAATACCGCAAAATATCCGATTTTGAACGGAAGAATGTCCGCTCTCGTAATTCTGACCTTTTTCAAGGGGATTTCGTTCCAAAAATCCCGTAACATATCCGCGGTTGGCAACCGTGTAAACTTCGGCGATGAGTTCGGGAGAAACGGGTTTATTCTGTAATACCAGATCCAGCGCCTTGCGGTAGGCTCTGGTAATTACGCTTACATAATAAACCGATTTGGTGCGACCTTCAATTTTCAGACTGTCCAATCCGGCTTTGACAATTTTATCCAAAATATGAATCGTCGATAAGTCTTTGGCGTTCATAATGTAAGTGCCGTGCTCGTCCTCATCAACGGGCATTAGCTGTCCGGGTCGCTCCGCTTCTTCCAGGTAATAATTATTTTTTAACGGCAGATGAATATCGCGTTCGGATTCCATTTCGGCGGGTTCGGAGTACAATTTGTATTCCCATCGGCAGGCATTGGTGCAGGTGCCCTGATTGGCGTCGCGATGGGTGAAATAGTTAGACAGCAGACAGCGTCCCGAATAAGCAATGCATATCGCGCCATGGACAAAAGTCTCCAGCTCGATATCGGGAACATGCCGCCGGATTTCTTCGATCTCGTCAAGGCGCAGTTCGCGGCTTAAAATGATACGTTTCACGCCGATTTGCTTCCAAAAACGAACCGATTGCCAGTTAACCGTATTAGCCTGCGTGGAAAGATGAACGGGCAGATCGGGAAAACGCTCTCTGGCGACCAGGATCATTCCCGGATCAGCCATTATTAATCCGTCCGGATTTAACGAGGCAACCCGCTCCAGCATCCCGACGAAAGAATCTATTTTATTGTTATGAGGAAAAATATTCATGGTCAGGTAAACGCGCTTATTATGTTGATGAGCGTATTCGACGGCGTCAATCACTCTTTGCAGAGTAAAGTCGTTTTCTCTGGCGCGTAAAGAAAAACGCGGAATACCCGCATAAACCGCATCGGCTCCGTAGGCAAAGGCATACTTCATTTTCTCGAATGTTCCCGCCGGTACAAGTAATTCGGGTTTTTTCATCTTTCTCCTC
>JAADIP010000197.1 GCA_013151275.1 Calditrichota bacterium
GGTTACCCCACCTTGTGGTCAATAACTTGTTCCCTGTTTGAACCGCACCTTTGAACCATGATTAAAAGGAATTTGAGGATTACCATGATTTTAATTATTATCCAAATCGAAAATCGGAAAACTCGGGCAAATTCTGAATCAAGCAAATCAGGTTAATCATGCAAATCAAGGTTCAGACAATTAAACTGAACCATGATTAAAAGGATTTTAAGGATTAGCATGATTGTGCAAAGTCTAAAATCAAGGCAATCAGGTTAATCATGTAAATCAGGGTTCAGACAATAACAGATCATTAAACAATTCGTTGATCTTTAGCCTTGGCAATGGCTTCGCCTTTGGAACGGACATGAAGAATGCGATAGATGTTATGAATATGATATTTTACCGTACTCTTTTCGATAAATAACTCATTTGCAATCGTCTGATAACTTTTTCCCTGACACAATTTCTGTAAAACTTCCTTTTCTCTTTCGGTCAACGGCTCCGGAGGCGGATTTTTGTGAAAATAATCCACTACCATGCGCGCAATTTTCATACTCATGGGAGAACCGCCCCGATAAACTTCTTTTATGGCGTTTATAAGTTCTTCGGGCTTGACTTTTTTGACAAGATAACCGACCGCACCGCTTTGCAGAGCTTTGAAAACATGATCATCATCCGCATAAATCGTTAACATGATAATATTGACTTCAGGATATCTTTCTTTAATACAGCGAGCTCCTTCAATTCCGGACATTCCTTCCGGCAAGTTTATATCGAGTAAGGCTACATCGGGTATGGATCGATCCAGATCGTCAATGGCTTCTTCGCAAGTGCTGTAATAACCGCTGCATCGAATTTCCGAAGCGCTGTTTAAAAATTCACAGATAACGTCCCGATATTCCTTATCGTCTTCAATGATTATTACATTTATCATGTTTTTCCTGTTTTATTGCGCTTTATGTAAGATAAAAAGTTTGTTGTTGAATGTAAACTAACCATTAGGGTAGTTTGCCGCTAAAATGAACGGAGGTGCCTTGACCTTTTTTAGAATAAATCTCGATTTTACTCCCGATTAATTCGGCTCGATGGCGCATGCTTTTTAAGCCTTTCCCCAAATAGTCTTTATGAACGTCAAAACCGTCGCCGTCGTCAATGAGTATTATGTGTAATTGTTTATCTTTTAATTCGAAAATTAAATCGATATTTTTGTAATTTTTGGCATGCCGCAAAATATTGTGGATTCCCTCTTTGAATATCTTGATAATATTTCGCCGCCATTTAATCGGAATATCAATTTCATGCGCCCGCATAATACGATTGTGGATCTGAAAGTTTGTTACATTTTCATTAAAAACACTTTCCGCGCACGATTTTAATTGGGCAATCAAATCTTCGAGCGTGCATTTCGTATTCTTTACCTCCCAAACCAGCTCTCCCACCTCTGATTCCAAATCATAAGCGTGATCGTGAATCTTATTGATCAATTCGCCTACCTCTTTATCTACCATATTTTTTTTGTGTAACAGCTTATTGCAGAATTGAATGATGTTGGTAATATGAACGCCCAATTCATCATGCAGGTCAAAATCAATTTCTTTCTTTGTCTGAATTCTTTCCTGTTCTTTAATGCGGGCAATTTTAACCGCCTGAAGGACTTTACGACGGTGATAGGTGTAAAAAAGTCCTCCGATAAAAAGTAAATAAAAAGCCATCGCCCAGTTAGTTTTCCAGAAAGGCGGGTGAATCACAATTTTGACGTTTTGCCCGCTTTCATTCCAGATTCCGTCTCCGTTGCATCCTTTAACCCGAAAGGTATATTCACCGGGCTCAAGATTCATAAATGTCGCCTTCCGTTGAGAACCCGTATAGATCCAATTATCCCCCCAACCGGTCATCTGATACGCGTATTGATGTTTTTCAGGATCCTTTGAATGGAGACCTATGAAATCAATCTGTAATATATTTTGAGTATAATCCAAATCAATGGTTTGTTCAAACGGCGCCTTGAGGACGGTTTTCTTGTTTTTACCGTAAATCGTAATTTTTGAAATTTCGATAATCGGCGGGATTTGGTTTATTGTGTTCTTGGGAGTAAAATAATTTAACCCGTTAATGCCGCCGAAAAACAGCTCGCCGGCTCTGTTTTTATAAGCGGCGTTTAAATTGAATTCTGCTGATTGCAAACCGTCTTTTTCAGTGTAATTAATAAATTGTTCTGTTCGCGGATTAAACATTGATATGCCCTTATTGGTACTAACCCACAAATTATGGTTATTATCTTCCAAAATGGCATAAACCATATTATTGCACAAACCGTCTTTTTCGGTAAAAGAAGAAAAAGTGTAATCTGTTAAATCCAGTTTCGTTAACCCGCCTCCGTAGGTGCCTAACCACAATGTCGGCTTGTTAAAAGAAGCGGAATAATGTAAGGTAAGAATATAATCGGAATTTAATCCGCTTTCATGCCGACTAATGAACGACTTAATTTTTTCCGTACGTTTGTTAAAACGAATTAATCCCTTTTCCCAGGTGGCTAACCATAAATAATCTGCAGTATCGTCCTTTGTTTCAACGATATCCATAACCCATAAGCCAAGTTGCGGATTTTTATTTGTTAAATTATAATAATTTTTGAAACCGTAAACCCGGTTGTTGCGGCGCAGAGCCTTACTTAAACCGCCGTCATTCATTCCGATCCACAGGTTTTGCTGCGAATCAACGAAGAGAGTGTAAATTATATTCGAGGGCAGTTCCGTCTTCCGATCTCTTTGTTCCCGAAAATTTAAAATATCGCCGTTCTCTTTAACTTGAAAAAGCCCCTTTTCAAGAGTAGCAATCCAGATATTTCCCCGTTTGTCGGACACAATATCCCTGACCTGAACATTTCCTATTTTTTTTACAACGGCTAAAGCCCGCTTTTTGACGAGTTCCGCGGAATTCAATTTTGACCCGGGGACAAAAAACTTGATCCCGTGATTGGTTCCTACCCAGACCAGATCGCGTTCATCCTGATAAACGGACCAGACCTGATTGAATTGCGAGTTTATTTGCTCTTTGGGAAACGGTTTATATGTTTTGAAAACAACTTTATCCATATCGTATTTAAAGATTCCGGCGCCCGATGTGCCCACCCATATAGTATTAAACGAATCCTGAAAAATAGAAAACACAGCATTATCGTTTAACAGTTCCAACCGTTTCTTTTTAGCCTTGCGCTTATAATAAAATAATCCGCGGCGCATCGTGCCTATCCAGAAATCGCCGTTCTTATCGATTAAAAAAGACCTTATGCTAGCGCCGCTAAGAAAATTTTTATTACAACAAGGCGACCAACTTCTTAATTTGAGCGGATCAATCTTCAACGGCAAATAAAACAATCCGATTCCGCAGCTAACCCACAATGTGTCTTGATTTATTAACAAATCACGAATTGTAATACTATCGAATTTGATCTTTTGCCGGTATTTTAAAGGGAAGTAGTCGCTTTTTGTAATTTGCAGCCCTTTAAATTCCAAACGCCATATTCCGTATCCGTTTGTCCCAATCCAAAGAACGGGAGCGGGACCCGGCTGCCAGACATAACAAAAAACCTGAATGCCTTTAATCTGCCAACTATCTAATATTGGTCTATCTAATTTTTTTGAATTTCCGCTGATTTTGTCGAACAAGAATAATCCTGTTCCTGTGCCTAATAACAGATATCTATCATGTATTTGCGGAAAAAATCGTTCGGGCAACGCTTCAATTTTCCCCACATCAATAAAATCATATTGTTTAAAAGTTTCGCTTTTAACGTCAAATTTATTTAATCCCTTAATCGTTCCGATCCATAGTGTTGCCGGTGAATCTTCATAAATTGTTGTTATTGAGTTATGGCTTATACTCAGGGAATCTTCCGCATTGTGACGAAAAATCTTAAATTCGTATCCGTCATATCGATTAAGCCCGTCATGAGTGCCAAACCA
>JAADIP010000190.1:0-21019 GCA_013151275.1 Calditrichota bacterium
TCGTTCGGTTCCTTTGTGGTGCAGGGCAATTATGTGGTGGGAATGGTAATCTTTCTGATTCTTGTGATTATCAATTTTGTGGTTATTACCAAAGGCGCCAACCGAATCGCCGAAGTTTCCGCCCGTTTTACTCTTGACGCCATGCCCGGCAAGCAAATGGCGATTGACGCCGATTTGAACGCGGGATTGATCGACGACGTCGAAGCTCAGAGAAGAAGAGAAGAAATTTCCAGAGAAGCCGATTTTTACGGCGCCATGGACGGAGCCAGTAAATTTGTGCGCGGCGACGCCATTGCCGGATTGTTAATCACTTTGATCAATTTAATAGGCGGTTTATTGATCGGAGCGATTCAGGGCGGATTGTCCATTAGCGAAGCGGCGTCAACTTACGCGCTTTTGACCGTGGGCGACGGTCTGGTGGCGCAAATCCCGGCATTGCTCATTTCCGTGGCTTCGGGAATTGTGATCACACGCGCGTCTTCGAGCGCTAACATGGGCGATCAATTAGCCAGCCAGATTATCGCTCAGCCCAAAGCCATCTATTCTTCAGCCGGAGTTGCCTTTTTGATGGGCATCATGCCCGGAATGCCCCTGATTCCTTTTTCGGTCGTTACGCTGGTTATGGTTTTGATAGCCCGTCAGATCCAGCAAATTCAAAAAAGAGAACTGGAACAAAAGATTATCGAAGAAGAAGGCGAACCCGTTGAAGCGGTCGAGCGCATCGAGGAATTTCTTCATCCGGACGCCTTTGAAATTGAATTGGGTTACGGGCTTATTCCTTTGGTTGACGTGAATCAGGGCGGTAATTTATTAAAACGCATCAGCACAATTCGCAAGAGCATTGCAATTGAATTGGGAGTTTTGGTGCCGCCCATTCGTATTCGGGATAATATTCAGTTAAACGCAAACGAGTACGTCTTTAAAATTTACGGCGTAAGGATAACCGGCGGACAGGTAATGCTCGATCGCTACATGGTCGTCAATCCCGATAAGTCCTTACAGCTAAAAGGGGTTGAAATGGAAGAGCCCACTTTTGGTCTTCCGGCGTTATGGGTTACCGATGAAGAACGCGAGCGGGCGGAAGTTGCGGGCAACACCGTGGTCGAAGCTCCCGCGGTTATCGCGACGCATCTCATGGAGGTTTTGAGGGGCAACGCCTATAAGCTGCTCGACCGGCAGGAAACGCAGCGCATGTTAGACCATTTAAAAGAAACCCATGCCGCCCTGGTGGAGGGATTGGTGCCGGAAGTGGTTTCTTTGGGCACTATTCGTTCCATTTTAAAGAATTTATTGCGCGAGCATGTGCCTATTCGCAATCTGGTTACTATTTTGGAAACGGTTGCCGACTATGCGCCCTTTACTAAAGATGCCGAAGTGCTAACCGAATATGCCAGAACAGCCCTCGCCGAAACCATCACCGAAATTTTAAAGGTTGAAGAAGGCTACGTAGCAGTGGCTATGCTGGAACCAAAACTGGAAGATCACATTCTTTCGGTTATTCGCGAAGGAGGAGCGCATTTGCAAAATTTGGGCTTTTCACCGCAGCAAGTTAATAATCTTTTTGAAGACCTTGCCGATAAGATTGAAGAGATGTCTAATTTGGGCGTGCAACCGGCGCTGTTGGTTTCTCCGCAAATTCGCCGCGCTGTGCGTAAGTTTACGGAGACCATTTTCCCGAATTTATTTGTGGTTGCCTATTCCGAGCTAACCGCAGATACAGAAGTAAAGTCAGTAGGAACAGCGAGATATCCAAATGAAAGTTAAATATTATACCGGGCGCACTCTGGCGGAAGCCATCGGTCGCGCCAAAAGAGAGCACGGAAGCGATATTATTCTCCTTGATTCAAAGGAGCTTAAAACCGGAAACAACGGAAGCAAACTGGTGCAGGTTTCCATTTCGGTGGACGAAAAAAAATCCAGGGTAAAACCCTGGACTCCGCCTTCGGTGAACAACGCATTGTATAAGCCCAAACAGGAATCGGAAGTGGAAACCCGCGAAGATTTCAATGCCGTTATTTCCAAAATTCTTGCCCGTAAACCCAAAACGCTCGATCAGGAAAAGCAGATTTTAGAAGAATTGGCGGAGTTAAAAGAACAGATAAGCCAGCTTCAGATTAAGAACGCCGGCGAAGAGATCAAATTGCCGCCGAATTATCAGACTGTTTTGCAGGAGATGATTAAAAAGGGATTTTCCCGGAAGATGGCGGAAGCCCTGATAAAAAAGACCTATCAGTTTACCCCTTCCGGTCCTAACGCTTCCCTGCGCGAAATCATTCGCGCCGTCAAAAACGAATTGCGTCCCAAATTCAAAATTTATGATTTAAACAAAAGCAAGAAAAAGAGCGATCACAGGGTAATTATGCTTGTCGGTCCCACGGGCGCCGGAAAGACAACCATGACCATGAAATTGGCGGCTCATCCAAGGATTTTTGCACAGAAAGAAACGGTTATCATCTCCGCCGATCCTTACGGTCCCTCCGAAGCGCTCAAGGCTTTTTCGAAAATGAGCGGCGTGCCCGTGATCGAAAAGAAGCGCGAGGACGAGCTTTCGTCTATCATGCAAAAACTGGATCGCTACGAGGTGGTGCTGGTGGATGTGGCTGGAAACAGTCCCTTTGCGCCCAACTTTTTAAAGAAAATGGAAGAATATGTGAAAATCGTCAAACCGGATGAAATTATTTTAGTGGCTGCCATGAATATGGATATTGACGATCTTTTCGCTTCGGCAGCCCTGTATTTGTTGTTGAAACCTTCGGGGATCATTTTAACCAAATTCGACGAAACCACCCGCGTGGGTAAATTCTTTTCGCTGATGGAAGAACTGGAATTGCCCGTGGCGGCTTTCGGAGAAGGAAAACGAATTTTTATCGATATTGCATTACCGGAAGAATCGTACATCTTCGAAAAAGTATTTGAGGAAAAAGCATGATTCCAAAATTGAAAAGCGGCGTTATCAGTAATCCTGAACATAAAGGTTCGAACGGACGATCGTGTGAGATTATTGCCATTACCAGCGGGAAAGGCGGCGTGGGAAAAACCACCGTCAGCGTTAATTTAGCCATTGATCTGCAGCAGATGAACAAAAAAGTTTTAGTGGTCGATGCTGATCTTCATCTGGGAAATGTGGATTTAATTTTAGGAATCCGCACAACCCGCACTATCGCCGATGTCGTGAAAAAAAATATTTCGCTGAAAGACGTTATCATTCACACAAACGCCAAAATCGATATTCTTCCCGCTTCATCGGCGTCGCTCGATTTAATCGAGAGCGAGCTTTCGGTGTTGCACAAATTGGCTCACGCCTTTAACGATTTCAATCATAATTACGATTACATCATCATTGACACCGGCGCGGGGATTGCCATGACCGTACTTTCTTTTCTTTTGGGAGCGGACAAAATCGGTGTGATTATCACTCCCGATCCGGCGTCGATAACCGACGCCTACGCAGTGATAAAAGTGGTTAAAAGCGTCAATAAAAATATTCCCGTTTTCCTGACCTCGAATATGGTTAATCATTCGGACGAAGGCGACATTCTTTACAAAAAGATGAACTTAATGGTTCATAAATTTTTAGACAGTTTTATTCTGTTCGGAGGGTCGATAATTCGGGACGAGATGATAGCCCGTTCCGTTAAAAAGCAGCGTCCCTTTATTCTGGATCATCCGAATTCTTCGGCGGCAAATTCAATCAGAGCGTTAAATCGCAGAATACTGCAATCATCCAGATTGAATACCTTTGGCAACAAAAATTTATTTGAACGGGTAATAGAAAACAAAAAGATACCTTTGGGATGGAACCTTTGAGAAAATTTGTTTTGCGGATAGCCCTTTTAGCGGCGTTGATTGCATTTGTAACCTGTTTGTTGAACGGGATTTCGCTGATTACAAGTGTTTTTCGCAGCGCGGTGGTTTATTTACTTGTCATCTTGTTAATCGTTATTATGCTGAACATTTTAAGATGGGGGGTTATGGCTACAGCCCCGGGTCAAAATTTACCGAAAGAAGATAAGGAAGTTAACAAATAGAAGAAAATGAGCGATGCAAAGAGTAATTTCTAAACTTAAAAAAACGGGTGAAGACCTGGTAAAGCAATATGTTACCACCCGCAACGAAAGGATTAAGGGGAAAATAGTGGAACACTATGCCCCTTTAATCAAGAATATCGTCGGACGATTCAATCTTCAGCATTCGACCACGCTCAGTCCCGAAGATTTGTATCAATACGGAATTCTCGGATTGTTAAAAGCTCTTGAACGGTTTAAGATTAACGGCGTTCCTTTTCACGCCTTTGCCTACAAGCGAATTTACGGCGAAGTGGTGGACGCTATGCGCAGAGAGGGGATGATCGGTCGCGACAAATACGAGAAGGTGCGTAATCTGGAAAAGACCATTAAATCTCTCACCGCGTCGCTGGGCAGAGAACCTTCCATCGACGAAGTCTGTAAAGCCATGGATATTACCGAAAAAAATTATCACGATTTGCTCAATACATCTCTGCTCGTTTACACAACTTCCTTAAACACAAAAATTACCGATGATGAAGGCGACTTCATTTACCGCATCGATACCCTGACGGACGAATCTTCTTTTACGCCGGAAGAAGAGGTTGAGCAGGACGATCTGAAAAGAAGACTCAAAGAGATTATCATGAACGAATTGAGCGACCGGCAAAAGATAATTTTAGCCCTTTATTTTTACGAAGAATTGACCCTTGCCGATATCCGCAAGGTAATTAATTTGACCGAAGCGAGAATATCGCAAATTTTAAACGAAACACTGATAAAAATACGTGTTAAACTGATGCAATAGGACGAATCAGGTTTCCGAAAAATGAATTTAGTAGTCATAGAAGACGATTTAAGGCTATTATTACGACGATTAAAAAAAGGCATGATCATCGAAGGAAGGATCGTGCAAATTCTTTCCGATAACCATTACCTTTTGCGAATATACGGACACAATTTAATAATGAAGTCGTCGGTAAAATTCGGACGCTTTGAAGAAGTACGATTAAAAGTTCTGGAAACCAAACCCAGAATTCAGCTTCGGATTTTTGATCCGAAAACCGAATTATTCTGGGCGGGTCAAAAAAAGGGGATGAACTTTTTAATCGAGTGACTTAAAGGAAGGCAATCATGGAAGAAGCTATCGAAGGGACTACAAGCTATCGCTTAATGCGCGATTATCAAACAACCATCACCATTCTCGAACATCTTTCCGACGCCATTTTTATTTTAAATCCCAAAGGCGACATTCAATACGCCAATCGGGTGGCTACGGACCTTTTGGGACAGAATCTGGAAGATTTGCTGGAAAAGAACCTGAATGAATTTTTAAGCGCCCGCTTTATGTTTCCCGACATGGATGACGCGGAAGGCGAAAAATCTTTCCTTGAAAAAATTTATCACAGCGGCTTTTGCGAATTGGAGAGCACGCTTAAAAATAACGGCTACGAAACTCCCGTTATAATCAGTTTCGGGATTGTGCGCGGAAAACAGGATAACGTCAATTACATTATCGCCAGCGCAAAGGATGTGAGCCTGCGGAAGAATCTGGAAAAAGAGTTGATGCAAAAACAATTGTTTATCCAGTCGCGCGACCGCTATCGCGAACTCGGCGAATTGGCGATTAATATTGTTCATCGTTTGAGTCAACCGATCACTTCCGTCCAACTTTTAATCGATATGATGCAGCAGCAAATCCGCAGCGAAAATGTCTCGTTAGATCAGTTTCAAAAGAATTTTGAGCAGATCAAAGAGCGATTGAATTTGATGAGCGAAGTGATTACCAATGTGAGAAATTTTGCCTTTTTAACCGAAGAAGAAACTTTAAAATTGGTGGATGTAAACGAATGCATCGGCAACGCCATTCAGCAATTGCAATATGAACTCACCGAAGCGGACGTGGCAATCGAATTGAACAAAGAAAATTCCTTACCGTCTGTTCTGGCAAATCCCTTAAATTTACAGCAGGTGTTCACGACATTGCTGCGCTTTTTTCTTGATGCTTTCGAAAAAACAGCGGCGCAAAAATCAAAGCAAATTCAAATCAGATTGCACAGTTTTAAAGACCGCTGGGTGGAAATTCTGCTCTATAACGGAGAAAGCGAAAATATTGCCGACAAAAAAGCAAAACTTAAAGAAAACACAAAATTGGTCAGCCGGAATTTTAATTTAACCATAACTCAGTTGATCCTTACTTCTATCGGCGGCGATTTCAGTTACCTCGTCCGAGATCCCGATTACCACTCCTTTTTACTGCGGATTCCGGCGGGTCAGGGCGACGAACGACAATTGCTTCTGAATTTGATCGATCTGATGAAATAAAAGCAGGTAATTTTTTCCTGCCCTAAAGTAATTCCTTCCCCTTGCCAAAAAAACACTTTTTTAAAACATCATCCTGATTATCGCAATTTTTAATCCGAAATGTGTAACAGCCGTAAAAACAATAAATTAGAAGCCATTTGCCTTGAAGATTACAGAAGAGATTGTCCGGAATTATTTATGGCATTGAATTTGCAAATTCCTAAAGAAAAAAAACGGGGAACAGATATGCGAATCAATTTAACGCCATTAAAACAAGCCATGTTGGGTCAGCTTCAGCAGAACGACGTTATTGCCAACAATCTGGCAAACATCAATACCAGGGGATTCAAAAAAGACCTTGTGTTCTTTGAGGTGCTTAACAACGATCCTGACGGAGAAACCAAACCGCGGATGGCAACCGATTTTGCTCAGGGAGCATTGACGCAGACGAGCAATCCGCTGGATGTTGCCCTTTCCGGTTCGGGTTTTTTTACGGTGGAAACTGAAAACGGAATTGCTTATACCAGGGACGGTCATTTTAAATTGGATGAAAACGGAGTTTTGCGCACGCAGCAGGGCTACGCTGTTTTAGGAGAAGGCGGCTTGATTTCGCTGGTGGGCGACGACCTTACTCCGAAAAATATTACCATCACTCAGGACGGGGAAATTTATCTGGACGATCAATACGTCGATCGTCTGGCGATTAATGACTTTGAAGATTACAGTCAAATAAAAAAGCGAGGTGATAATGTTTTTATTACCGCCGATGATGTTGAACCTCTACCTGTTGAAAAGGTGGAAGTTCGCCAGGGATTTTTGGAGGAATCCAATATCAATCCTGCGGAAGAAATGATTCAATTGATCGAAGTTCAGCGTCAGTTTGAAAGCATTCAACGCATGGTGCGTGCGCTGGATGAAACCTTCCGCAAAGCGGCTGGCGAAATTGGCAAGTATTTTTAAGGATAAAAGGAGAAAACAGGGATGTTACGAGCACTCAAAACCGCTGCTCTGGGTATGACCGCTCAACAGCTAAATGTTGATGTAATAGCCAATAATCTGGCGAATGTCAATACCACGGGTTTTAAAAAGAGCAACATCGAATTTCAGGATTTGCTCTACGAAACCATCCAGCTTGGCGATCGTGACGGGCGCAAAGGTTACGAAAATCCCGTTAAACTGCAAATCGGTCTGGGCAGTCGTCCGATCAGCACATTTCGCTCGTTTTCCAGAGGCGATGTGGTCCAGACAGGGAATACACTGGATATGGCAATCAACGGACGCGGTTTCTTTCAGGTTGAATTGAACGACGGCAATTACGCTTACACCCGCGACGGTTCGTTTAAGGTTAATTCCGAGGGTTATCTGGTGACCAGTTCCGGTTTAAAGGTCTATCCGGAAATCGCCCTGCCGGAGAACGTCAACAGCATTAAAATCAGTGAAAACGGCATAGTATCGGTAATAATCGAGGGCGAGAGCGAGCCGCAGGAAATCGGTCAGATTGAATTGGCTACCTTCATGAATCCGGCGGGATTATTTGCCAGAGGCGGAAATTTGTTTTCGGTAACCGAGGCGTCGGGCGAACCCATTTACGGGCTGCCGGGCGAGCAGGGATTCGGCGGAGTAATGCAGGGTTATCTGGAAAAATCGAATGTGGACGTCGCCCAGGAGATGATCAATCTGATTGTGGCGCAAAGGGCTTACGAGATTAATTCCAAAACCGTAAAAACCGCCGACGAATTACTCGCTTTAATCAATAATCTTAAAAGGTGAATTTATGCTGAAGTTGGGTAAGGGTATTTTGATCATTTTGGCGGTCCTGATGTTTTTTGTCTCCGATGGTATTTCCGGAACACCGTTGACGCAGAAAATTCAGGATCAAATCCGCATCTTTTTTGCCGAGCGCTTTGAAGCGGCGGATTCAAGTCTGAGAGTCAATTACCTGCGTTTTCCCGATCTGGAACATCTGAAAAACAAAGAATATCAAATCGAATGTCGTTCTCAGAGCAGCAGGCGAAAATTAGGTTATCAGACCATTTGGGTTCATCTGTTACGGAACGGACAACTCAGGGTTAAACTGCCGATCAGCGTTGAAGTGAGCATTAAAAAACCGGTGATTGTGACAAAGTCGAGTATCGGTTTTCAGGAAAAGATTACGCCGCAAAAGGTTCGCAGGGAAATTCGCTGGATTGACGACACAAGCGTTTGGGAACAGACAATCGGTGAATTGGCGCAGGTAATAGGCAAAGAAACCACGCATTTTATTCCGGCGGGAAAAAATCTTTTAATGCGCGACGTGCAGGAAACCACGGTGGTAAAACCCGGGGACAGGGTGCAGATCCAGATAAGAGCGGGCGAATTGATTGTTTCCGCCATCGGGATCGCCCGTTCGGCGGGAAGGGTCGGCGATTACATTTACGTGAAAAATACCGTTACCGGCAAACGTTTAAAAGGAAAAATCACTTCACCAGGCATTGTTCTGGTATCGAATGCGAGGGCGTTATGAAAGTTATTTACAGTATGTTAATGATATTTATCTGGACGTTCATTCTTTCCGCACAGCAGCTCCAATCGCTTTACAGCGATATTAAAGCGTACCGGGTCGGGGACGTTTTATCGGTGATCATTGTGGAAAACGCCAATGCCAGCCGTCAGTCAAAAAGCAGCAGTCAGCTCAACTCCGAGGTGGGAATCGACGCCAAATCGGGCGGAAACATCGCCGACTTTTTACCTGTTTTTGGCGGATCGGGCGGATTCAGTTCCAAGCATCAGGGGCAGGACGGAACTTCGCAATCGGATCGTTTGACGGGAAGACTGTCGGTCAGAATTGTGGAGCAAACGGAAAACGGAATGTTCAAAATTAAGGGCGAGCGGAAACTGAATGTTAACGGAGAAGAAAATTTAATGAAGTTAGAAGGTTTTGTGCGCGCCCGCGACATTACATCGGCAAACACCATCTATTCGTATAATATTGCCGACGCCCGCATTACTTATCGCAAAACAGGGATTACCCAGAGTTTCTTAAAAACCAGAGCCATTACAAAAATTTTTACTTTTGCCGTGGCTGGTTTGATGGTGGCGGCAAGCACGGGCTATTTTATCTTTAAATAATACGGATGTGAAAAACCATGAAAAAACGGCTCTTGATTACATTAATCGCACTGACTTTCTGGACGCAGATATCTGTTGAAAGCGCATATTCGCAGGCGCGCATCAAGGATATTGTGAGCATTGAAAACGGAAACCGGATTTCTTTGATCGGCTACGGGCTGGTAGTGGGTCTGGCGGGAACGGGCGATCGTCCTTCCGGTAGGCGGGGGGCGGTATTTACTGTACAATCGATCAGCAACATGCTGGAGCGTTTCGGAATTACCGTACCGCGCGAAGAATTACGAACCCGCAATGTGGCGTCTGTGATGGTTACGGCGAAAATGCCGCCGTTCAGCCATGTGGGGGCGCAATTTGACGTTTTGGTTTCTTCGCTCGGAGACGCCACCAGTCTGGAAGGCGGCGTTCTTTTAATGACTCCGCTACGCGACGGCGGCGGAAATGTTTACGCCATGGCTCAGGGTCCCATTTCTGTGGGCGGATATAATGTGGAAACCGGTTCCGGAGAACGGCTGAGAAAAAATCACGCTCTGGTGGGCAGAATTCCCGACGGGGGATATTTGCAGGTTGAACCTCCCAACCAGAATATCGATTTTTCCAAACCGATCGGTCTGCATTTGAACGAACCCGATTTTGTAACCGCAAGGCGGATAGCCCGGCGCATCAACAATTTTTTCAGTAAAGATACCCTGCCGCATGATTACGCCCGACCGGTGAGTCCGGGACTGGTTAATCTTTACTTTCCGGATTCCATGAAAAACAGCTCGCAGGCGGTTACCTTTGTCGCCAAAATAGAAACCCTTACCGTGGATGTTGACGTGGAGGCGCGCGTTGTGATTAACGAACGAACCGGAACCATTGTGGCGGGCGGCAATGTAACCATTGACGAGGTAATGATTTCGCACGGTAACTTGACCATCCATACCATGAGCTCTCCGGTTATTTCGCAGCCCACTCCGTTTAGCAGAACCGGCAGAACCGTGGTCACCCGAATTACGCAAACAACAGCCGAAGAGGGCGCGGCAAAAACCGCTGTCATTAAAAAGACCACAACGGTCAGCGAGCTTGCCACAGCCTTAAACACGCTGGGTTTAAAACCGCGCGACATTATTGCCATTTTTCAGGCAATCAAACAAGCCGGCGCGCTTAAAGCAAAGTTGATTATTAATTAGGAGCGGATGATGAATCTTCCGAAAATCGATTCAACCCTGAAAACCATTGTTAAACCCGAGCAAAAACCCACGACCGATAAAGAAGACAAAAAGTTGCGGGAAAGCGCAAAACAGTTAGAGGGGTTGTTCCTCACGTTTATGCTGAAAGCCATGGAAAAAACGATTCCCAAATTCGGCGACAAAAAACAGTCAAGCAATATGGTGTCCATGATGTACAGCACGGTTATGGGCGAAGACCTGGCGGAAAAAGGGGGAATAGGTCTTGCCGACTTTATTTACCGAAACATGAAAGGTCACGAAAACGGTGATCTTAAAATACCAACTCAAATGTGGGTTGATTTAATACCGGATAAACTGATTTCAGGGAGGAAAAATGATTAATAATCAATCTTTCGAAGACATGTCGGTTAAGGATAAACTGTATCAGGTTCTCCTGGAAGAGATTCATGCCTATACTTATCTCGCGGAAACCGTGAAGCAGAAGCAGGAAGCCATCATAAAAAACGAACTGGAATCTCTGGAAAACCTGACCGGAGTGGAGCGTCTTCTTGTCAACAAAGTTGAGCTTCTTTTGCAGACTCGCGAGCGGTATTTGCAGAAACTCACGGACAAGGAAGAGTCCAGTATCACTTTAAGGCTGGGCGAGTTCATCAACGGCATTCCCGAAGAAGAACAGGCTCGCTGGATAAGTCTTGAACAAAGAATCCATCGAACGGTGGAAAAAATCCGCCGTCTTAATCTTGAAAATCAACAGCTTATCCGTTCATCGCTCAATTATATTCACGGCATGGTCGAAATGCTTTATCCCCATGAAAAAGACGGAGGTTTTTACAACAAGACCGGTAAAGAAGACGCCAAGGTTTCGTCCAAGCCAATTTTGAATTGTAACGCTTGAAAGGTAAACGATCATGAGTATCTCCAGGATTCTGGAAATAGGAAAACGATCTTTGCTGGCTTATCAGTCCGCCGTTAAAACGACCACCGACAACATTTCCAATGCCAATAACGAATATTACAAACGCAGACGAATGACCTTTGACCAGCTTAATATGGGTTATAATGCGTTGGGTTTAAATATCGGCGACGCACAGCGCCTCAGGCAGCGATTCGCCGAATATCAGATATTTTCCGAAAATCAGTTTTTAGGTAAATATGAAAGCACGCACCGTTTGTTAACGCAAATCGAAAGCATTTTTGACGAAAACAGCGACGCCGGGCTTTCCAAAGTTATGAGCGATTTTTTCAACTCATGGAATGATCTTGCCAAGGAACCCGAAAGCCAATATGCCCGGAATCTTGTTGTGGATAAGGCGATTGTTCTTTCCGACAGTTTTCAGCGAATTAACGGAGACTTGCAAAACATTAAAGACCAAATCGTTCCCGAGGTCAAACTTCAATTAAAAGATATTAATCAGAAATTGCAGTTGATTCAGAAAATCAATCAGCAAATTCGCAAGCAGCCCAATCCCGATTTGTTGGATCAACGGGATAAAGTGGTAGATGAACTTTCGCAGTTGATGAATATCCGGATTAAAGAAAAAGATAACGGGGAGATTAATATTTATTCGGACGGCGTTTTGCTGGTTTCTTACGATGTTTTAAACGAACTGGATTCAAAGACCGTTAATGCGGACGGAAAATCGCAGATTAAAATTCAACTTAAAAACGGCGGTTATCGGATAAACATCGATAACGGCGAAATTGCCGGCTTGCTCGAAACCTACAATGAACTGATACCCAAATACAAAGAACAGATGGATGCTTTAGCGCGCGGCATTTCCCAAAAGGTGAACGCAATTCATCGTCAGGGAGAAAATTTGGAGGGCACAACCGGAATTGATTTTTTTGCCTCCGATATTCAGGGGATATCGGATTTCAGATTGAATGAGGCGGTTAAGAATGATCCCTCACTGATTGCCAGCAGAAAGCCGGGCGATGCGGAAGGCGACGGGGGCGTCGCACAGGAAATCAGCGATTTACAATTCAAATCGATTTTTAACGAAGGAACTTCTCACGAATATTATCAGTCTTTTTTAACGCAACTGGGAGACAAAATTCAGGAAAACGAATTTTTGACCAACAGTCAAAAAATGATTCTGGAGCAGTTAAAAAATCAACGCGACGCGGTAACCGGAGTTTCCATGGATGAAGAAATGACAAAAATGGTTCAATACCAGCAGGCTTACGATGCGGCGGCTAAAGTCATTTCAACTGTGGATGAAATGATGTCCACGGTTCTCAAAATGGTATAATTTAAAGAGGAAAAATAATGCGCATTACTCAATCCATGCTTGTGCGAAGTACAATATCGAGACTTTTTAAGAGCCGCGAAAATTTGATGAAAACTCAGGAACGCATTGCCACCCAGAAGAAAATCCAAAAACCTTCGGACGAACCGATCGCTTTTTCGCGCACCCAGCGGCTGCACGAAGCCTATCGGCAAAACGACGTTTTTCTGGGAAATATCGAAGAAGCGCAGGGCTGGATGGAAAACACTTCTT
Source organism: Calditrichota bacterium (assembly GCA_013151275.1). Classification (GTDB taxonomy): domain Bacteria; phylum Calditrichota; class Calditrichia; order Calditrichales; family Calditrichaceae; genus Caldithrix. Next base: position 13,087 of record JAADIP010000190.1, read on the forward strand.
CCATGCTCGAACAACTTTATCAATACATAGCGGACGCGCGGATCGCCGCAACCCACGGCACGGACGCCGTGTCGGAAGACGATTTGAAAAAATCGCTGGGATCGCAATTGAGAGGCTTTTTGGATGAAGCGGTCTCTTTGTTGAATTCGTCTTATTTGGGAAAGAATGTTTTTGCCGGCACTATGACCAAAAAGGAAACGCCGTTCGTCAAAACGGATCTGGATGTCAGCTACAACGGAAACGACGGCAAAATAAAGCGCAGAATTTCCAAGAATATTGTTCTTGATATTAATGTGACCGGTAAGGAAATAGTAGGCACCAATTTATTCGGCGCCATGAAAGAAACCATTTTGGCTCTTGAGGGAGGCGACGACGATTCTTTAAAAACCGCGCTGGATCATTTGAAAGATGCCGAGAAAAAATTGTTAAACCTTTCGACCCGATTCGGCTCCAAAATCAGCAACTTACAACTGATTAGAAACCGTTTGATAACGACCAACGATAATTTCCGAAAATTTATTTCACAAGAAGAAGACGCGGTTCTGGAAGAGGAAATCATAAGTTTAAAATCGCAGCAAATTGCTTACCAGGCTGCTTTGCAATCGTCCAGCGAAATAATGAATTTGAGTATTTTAAAATATATGTAACGGGAAAGATGTCAGGTAATGCCGCACGGAAACACAAAAAAATCCGATTTCAAAATATGTTCCGTATGCGGTCGCGTATGGAAGTCGCGCGATGAATTCTTAAAAGATCCCTTTATCGAATTGACGGGATATCAAGCCAATTTTCTGAATCCTTCGCGGGGATTGTTTTTATTTGTTCATCGCGCATACAAATGCGGAGCACATTTAACCTTGCGTGTAGAGAATTTCGATGATCTGTTCCGGAAGAAAAAATATTCCGAAGCCAGAGTCCTTTCGGATGAGTGTCCCGTCTATTGCATGGAGGCGAATAATCTGGAATTTTGCATCCAACCGTGCAAGATGGCTTATGTGCGGGAGATTCTGCAGATCATCAGGAAAATAAAAAAAGGCGAAAAAACAATGCTCTTTCAGGCTACCTGAACAATCAGAGCGGCTCTAAAAAAACCATAGTCCGATTCCACACAGGGAGAATAAAATGCCAATTTGTATCGGCGGAATGCACCGCTCCGGAACTTCTTTAATAACCAAGCTTCTGCACTTATCGGGCATGTACCTCGGTCCGGAAGATCGTTTAATGCCTCCCGCGGAAGATAATCCCGAAGGTTTCTGGGAAAATCTGGATTTCGTAAGATTAAACGATAGAATACTGGCGTATCTCGGGGGAGCCTGGGATTACGCGCCTGATTTTCCCCAAAACTGGTTTCGGCATGAAATGTTTGCCGATTTAAAAGAAAAGGCTTCCCATCTGGCGGAAGATTTTCAGGATCATTCTTTTTGGGGCTGGAAAGATCCCCGTAACACTCTGACTTTTGAATTCTGGGAGAGTCTTGTTCCGAACTTAAAGTTTATTCTCGCCTTGCGCGATCCGCTGGAGGTTGCCGTAAGTCTGCACAAACGCAACGGCTTATCCCTGATTAACGGTTTGCGGTTGTGGTTCCGCTACAACGAACTCCGGAAAGATCGTCTTAATGATCCGAATGTGCTGGTTGTTCATTACGACGCTTTGCTTTTTCAGCCGGAGAAGGAGCTGCGCCGGATTCTGGAGCGCTTCGGAATTGAGGTTTCCGAAGATACTATTCAAAAAGCGCTTTCGGCGGTTCGTCCCGATTTGCGCCACCAGAACCGGAAAAAAATAGGTTTTGAGTATCAGGAACGGTATAAATACGTTTTTGAATTTTATGATGTTTTGTGCGAAAAAGCCGAATTTTCGCCGCGGGAAATTCCGGACGGGCATAGGGCTGTCGTAACGGTCGCCTCGCCCGAAGCAGCTCGGAGAAAAACCGCGGAAAAAAGCGAAGCGGTTTATTGCCCGCATCCCGTTTTTGTTGTGGGGTGTCACCGTTCGGGCACCAGCGTGCTGGCTCATTCGCTTGCCCGGCATCCGAAAACGTGGCTCGGAGAAGAATCAAATTTTATTGCCCCCATTGCTCATGAGGCGGTAAACGCTTACAAGCTTGGCACCAGCCGCGGGAAGATGCACTGGCTTCCGTCGCAAAACGTCGGTTTTGAAGAATTTATGTTTTTTTTAGGATTGGGGATTAACGCCCTGTACACCGATCGCTCCGAAGGCAAAAGGTGGATTGAACAAACGCCCGAATACACGCTTTCCTTAGATCCGCTTTTTTTGATGTTTCCCGGAGCCGCGTTTGTAAATATTATCCGCGACGGCAGAGAAGTGGTCAATTCCATGATCCACAGCGGGTTCGGCGTCGCCTGGGCAAAAGATTTTCAGTTAGCCTGCCAAACATGGGTACGCTTTGTCAAAGCCGGACTTGAATTTGAAAAGGCGCGTCCTCATGCCCTGCAAAGGGTGTATTTTGAATATTTAAAGGCGCAGCCGGAGACGGAATTCCGAAGTCTGGCGCAAAAACTGAATCTTGATTTTGAACCGGGAATGGCTGAGTTTTTCGCAAAGGGTCAAACGATTAATTCTTCGTTTTCATCCGGCAAAAAGGCTTCTAAAAAAGATTGGCGGGTTAACTGGACGCGGGAACAAAAGGAAGTTTTTGACCGGATCGCGGGCAGGTTATTGATGGCGCTGGGCTATGAAAAAGATCAAGACTGGGTGCGGGGAAAAAAGCGCGCCGAAAAGCAGATGCCCTGGCGGGAACGTTCGGCAAAAGAAATTTTAAGCGACGCCGAGAAAAAAGTCCGGATAACGCCGGGAACAGACCCGAGCGAAAAAAAGCAAAGTTCGGGCAGGGTTTCGATCATCATTCCGGTTTTTAATAAATTGCAATTCACGCACCGTTGTTTAAAAGCGATTTTACAAAATACCCGCTATCCCGATTATGAGGTGATCTTTGCGGACAACGGTTCGACGGACGATACGAGATCGTACTTGCAGAATTTAAAGGTTCCCAACGTTAAAGCCGTTTTTAATGAACAAAATCTTGGTTATGTGGGAGGATGTAATTCCGGCGCCCGCCACGCCACAGGCGACTATTTGTTGTTTTTAAACAATGATACCGAAGTACAACCCGGCTGGCTGGAAAATTTGGTTCGACTGGCGGAATCGCGTGGGGATTGCGGAGCCGTCGGCGCAAAACTGGTTTATCCCGACGGAAAATTGCAGGAAGCGGGCGGGATTATCTTTTCGGACGGACAGGGCTGGAACTACGGGCGCGGATTCAATCCGGACGATCCGCGGTTTAATTTTGTGCGCGAAACTGATTACTGTTCGGGCGCGGCTCTGATGGTCAGGAAAGACTTGTGGGAGCGTATCGGCGGCTTTGACGAACGGTATGCCCCGGCTTATTATGAAGACACGGATTTATGTTTTGCCGTCCGCAAAGAAGGCTACAAGGTCTATTACCAGCCCAAAAGCGTGGTGATTCATTACGAAGGGCAAACGGCGGGCACAGACCTGGCAAAAGGCTTTAAAAAATATCAGCAGATCAATCGTCAGAAATTTGCCGACAAATGGCGTGAAGAGTTGAAACGCCAATATCCGAACGATCCGGCGAATGTGCCTTTTGCTTCTCAACGCGGAATCGGGCGCAGCATATTGGTCGCCGATCCCTTTTTACCGGTTTACGACCGGGCTTCCGGTTCTCTCCGGCTTTTTAACTATCTTAAAATTCTGAAAAGACTCGGCTGCCACATTACATTTATTGCCCGCGTCGCCTCCACCGATCCCAAATACAAAGACGCGCTGCAGCAAATCGGCATCGAAGTTTATGAAAACGACGAAAAAGCTCTGCATCATGCCGGGTTAATGATTCATAAGGTTTTGCCGCCCGTTCCTTACGAAGTCATTTTTAAAGAACGCAAATTTGATTACGCCATTTTATCCTTCTGGTATATCGCGGATTATTACACGGATGTTATTCGAAGATACTCGCCCAATACAAAGATTATTGTGGATACGGTTGATATTCATTTTGTGCGTGAAATGCGCGAGGCGGAATTAAAGAAAAGCAAAGCGTTAAAACAAAAGGCGCTTAAAACCAAGAAAGACGAACTTGGCGTTTATCAAAAAGCCGACCGGATTTGGGTGGTTACCGGGCAGGATAAAAAACACATTGAAGACAAAATCGGGAATGTGCCCGTTGATGTTGTTCCCAATATTCATGAAGAGGTTCCTTATCAAAAGGTATTTGACGAAACGCGGGATTTGCTGTTTGTGGGGAATTTTGCGCATCCTCCCAACGGAGACGGGATTACTTACTTTGTAAAGGAAATTTTCCCGCTTGTAAAAAAGTCTCTGCCGGATGTTAAACTTTACGTTGTCGGGAATAATCCCACTCAGGAAGTAGTGTCTCTTGCCGGTCAGGACGTTATTGTAACCGGGTTTGTGGCGGATTTAAAGCCGTATTTATTAAAGGCTCGCATTTCGATAAGTCCGCTGCGCTATGGCGCCGGAATGAAAGGAAAAGTCGGCGAGGCGTTGTCGTACGGGCTGCCCGTTGTGACTACTTCAATCGGCGCCGAAGGAATGAACCTTGAAAACGAAAAGCACGCCTTGATTGCGGACGATCCGCGGGAATTTGCCCGACAGGTAGTCCGTCTTTACAATGACCGTCGGTTATGGGAAAATTTATCAAAAGCGGGAAGGGCGCATGTGGAAAATCATTGGGGACCGGGCGTGATCGAACGAACTTTGCAAAAAATCATCGAAGACGGAGAGAATAAAACCGACCGTCGCCCGCCCGAGGTATCGATTATCATGTTAACCTTCAATGCGTTGGAATACACCAAAAAATGCGTCCGCTCCATTCTTGAGCACACCAAAATTCCCTACGAAATCATATTTGTCGATAACGGCTCGACAGACGGAACGGTTGAATATCTGAATTCTTTGTTGAAAGAACATTCCTATTTTAAAGCGATTTTTAATAAAAAGAACAAAGGGTTTGCCTACGGAAACAATCAGGGCGCGCGGATAGCCGGAGGCAAATATCTGTTGTTTTTGAACAACGATGTGCTGGTATCGGACGGCTGGTTAAACGATTTGGTTTCCGCCATTGAAAAGGATGAAAAAATCGGTATGGTCGGTCCGATCACAAATTCCATCAGCGGTTTGCAACGGGTGGTTGATATTCCCTACAAGGATGAAACGGGCTTTCATCGCTTTGCCCGGCAGGTGAGTGAAGTCAATCGGAATAAGATTACGCCGAGGCGCAGAATCGCGGGATTTTGCATGCTGATGCCGGCTCGGCTTTTCAAAGAATTAAAAGGGTTTGACAAAAATTTCGGAACCGGCAATTTTGAGGATGACGATTTGTGTATTCGTGTGAGAAACCGAAAATACGCCATTATGGTTCACGAAGGCGTTTTTATTCACCATTACGGCAGTCAAACGTTTAAGGCGAACAATATTCGCTATGACCAGTCTCTGCAGCAAAAGGCAAGAATTTTTTACAGGAAATGGCAAAATGTGGATTACGAAGAGCTGCTGGAATTAAAGAATCCGCTTCCGGAGGTACATCGGGAATTGAAAGCAAAGATTCAGGAAGCGACGAACGCTCAAGACTTCGATCAGGCTAAAAAGTTGTGTTTCAGGGTACTGACCGATAATCCGCTGGATGAGGAGGCTCTTTTTTATCTTTCTTTAGCCTTTTATCTTAACGGAGAACAGGCGCAGGCATTGGAAAGCGCGAAAAAACTATTTTTAAGAAATCCGGAAAACGCCTCCGCATTAAATTTGACGGGACAGATTTTAATGGCTGAAAAACGCGTTGCTGAGGCGGAACAGGCGTTTCTTACCGCAATGCGGATCGATCCGGGGTTCATCGACGCAAAACGCAATTACGCCGATGTGTTGATTGAAAAGGGCGAATATCAACCGGGCATTCGGATATTAAATGAAATTTTGGAGAATCACCCGACGGATGTGATAACGCTGCTTTATTTGGCGCAGCTATATTTTGAAGCCGAGCGTTACGGTCAGGCATGGGAATTTGTGCGGCGGGCGCTTAAAACGGATGCGCAAAACACGTTGGCTTTACAGTTGGCGGAAATTCTGCAAAGCGTGGCGCCGGAATTTAACGTTCAACCGGATCAAGCCGAAAACACGGGTCAGGATGAAATTCGACAAGAGATGGAAGCTTTGAAAGAGTGAGATAGAAAGTGTCGTGATGAGTGATGAGTAACAAAGTAACAGAGTAACAGAGTAACAGAGTAACAGAGTGACAAGTAACGAGTGACGAGGTCGTGATGCGTGATGAGGAAGACAAAAGACAAAAGACAAAAGACAAAAAAGGAAAAAGGAAAGCAGCGAAGAGGGTTTGACGTGGCAAGACGCTAAAGAAGCCGCTTAATGAAAAGTAACAAAATGCCATTTTTTTGGTTCAATTAAAGATTTTAAGTGATGACGGGGATAACACATTATTCATTATTCATTATTCATTATTCATTATCCCCAAAACGCTTTAAAAAAGGAGTTTAACGGTGTCAGATCAAAAACTTTCGGTTTGTATGATCGTAAAAAACGAAGAACGTTTTATTGAAGATTGTTTGCGCAGTGTGGCGGACATTGCGGATCAGATTATAGTGGTGGATACCGGTTCAACGGACCGTACAAAGGAAATTGCCCGTGAGTGCGGAGCGGAGGTTTATGATTTTGCCTGGCGCGATGATTTTTCCGCCGCCCGCAACGCTTCCATCAAATACGCCAGGGGAAATTGGATTTTTTGGCTGGATGCGGACGAGCGGCTGCTTCCGGATTCGATACCGCATTTAAAAAGTTTGCTTAGGCATGAAAAAAAGGCGGTGGCATATCTTGTTAATATCAAAAATGTTATGTCCGACGGAAAGACCTACAAAATATCGAGCGCGCACCGTTTGTTCAACAATCACAAGGGAATTCGTTTCGAAGGAAGAATTCACGAACAGATAATTTACAGTGTGGCGCGCAAAAAAGGCGAAGAGCGGAATTCGTCGATAGCGCTTTTCCATTTGGGCTATGGTCTCGAGGCTGAAAAACAGCGTCAAAAAGATGAACGCAATCGCAGACTGCTGCTAAAAATGGTCGAAGAAGAGCCGGAAAACGCTTACGCCCATTTTACGCTTGGTCAAAATTACAATTTAAACGGCGAGAACGAAAAGGCGTTGCGGCACTATCTGATCGCCCTGCAAAAAAATTCTTTTCCCAAGGCTCTCCACGTCAATCTTTTGAATACTATCGGTGAAGTGAATTTGAAATTAATGAAGACAAGCGAAGCCCGCGAATTTGCCCAAAAATCATTAGCCCTCGTTCCGGATCAGGTTGCCGCTTATTATTTGATGTATCGTATTTCGGATGCGGAAGGCGACAAAAGGGAAGCCATTGACTGGCTTTTGAAGTTACGGCAAAAAAATACCGATTCCTTGAGAAAACCCAAAAAAGTAGCCACCGATCTGGTTCTTGCCGATACGGATATTCTTTTTACGCTGGCAAATGTTTATCAAAGCTGCAATCTGCTGAAAGAGGCAAAAGAGTGTCTGCAAAAAATTCTGGAAAAAGAACCAAAGAATGAAAATGTATTCAGAAAGCTGATCGAGCTGATGGTTCAAAATAATGAGTTGTCCGAGGCGGAGCGGTTGTTAAAGGAAAAAGGGTTGCAACTGAACGCGGATCTTTTGGACCTTTTGGGTATGATACAAATAAAAAAACAGGATTTTTTAGCCGCTATCCATACTTACACCCGGGCGTTGCAACTGCAGCCGGACAATATGCAGATTATCAGACGATTAGCCGGTTTGTTCATGAAAATCGGAGAAGAGCAAAAAGCCAATCGTTTGATTCAGATGATGAGTGAAATAAACGCCCTGAATCCGCAGATGACGGTTTAGTGATTTCAGCG
>JAADIP010000190.1:21073-25245 GCA_013151275.1 Calditrichota bacterium
TTTCCTGAAAACGGAATTTTCAGCAAAGATATTAGAAAACGCCAACCTAAAACTTATGTTATTTTAATATTATCCAAACAATAGCTGTTTATAATATTTCATTCTTGCGTTAATCAAGAAAGAGGAATTCGTAAAAAACGAAGCGATGCGTATTCTTCTTGATTCGGAAAATGTTAAGACCCGGCTGCGCAACGGGTAAATCGACTTTTTACGAATTCGGCAAAAAGTAAAAAGTTATTTTATTGAAAACGGAGGTCAAATGGCGGGAATTGCAGGCTATTTAAAAAGAAGGGGACTCATGGTCAAACTTACAATATTTTTTCTGTTAAGCGTTTCATTGATTTTTGCGGCGCCGTCTTCAAAAGGAATTATTTCCGGAAGCGTTGTGGACGCACAGAACGGCGAGCCCATAGTGGGAGCTAATATTTATCTGGAGAGCACACCGTTAGGAGCGGCAAGCGATCTGGACGGCAAGTTCCTGATCGAGAATGTTCCGCCGGGCAGCTACACGCTGGTAATTTCCGTTATCGGTTATTCAGAAATGCATATTACCGGATTAAAAGTAAAGGCGGATGAGATCAGGAAATTGAATTTAGCGGTAAAACCTGAGATTCTGACCACAGAGGTAGTGGAAGTTGAAGCGAAAGCTTTACGAAACACGGAAGCCGCGCTTTTAAAAGACCGGCAAAAGTCCGCCGCGGTCAGCGATGCGATCAGCGCGGAAGCTATTTCCCAGGCGGGCAGCGGGAATGTCGCCGAGGCGCTTAAACAAATAACCGGCGTTTCTGTTGTGGACGGAAAATATATCTATGTCCGCGGATTAGGCGATCGGTACACGAGCACGCAGCTCAACGGCGCCGAAATGCCCGGTACAAATCCCTATCGAAAAACCGCTTCCATCGATCTTATTCCGACGGATCTGGTCGAAAATATTGTTACCGTTAAAAGTTTTACGCCCGATGAGCCCGGTGATTTTTCGGGAGGTCTGGTAAATATTAACACCAAGGATTTTCCCGATCGTTTATTACTTTCCACATCGATTTCCACCGCTTTTAATACTCAAACGACCTTTAATAATAACGGCGCGCTGGGATTTAGTATCGGCAATCTGGAATGGTTGGGAATGAATGACGGAACGCTGGATTTGCCGTCAATCGTCAAAGACAAAAATGTGGAAATTCCCACAATCGCCCAGGCGAGTAAGGACGAGTCGCTTGCCAAACAATTAGTGGATATAACCCGCGCATTTAATAAGGAGATTGCTCCCAGTTCTTTGAAGCCGCCGTTGAATCAATCGTTCAGTTTGTCAATGGGCAATCAAATACAAGTATTTAACAGACCTTTGGGATATTTAATGAGTTTCAGCTACCATCGCAGTTTTTCCGGTTATGATAACGGAATATTCAGACGCTGGAATCAGGGGTCGAAGGATGTAATGGCAAATGTATTTGATTTAACGGAAAAGAAGACCACGCAGGAAGTTCTTTGGGGAGGTTTGGTAAAACTCTCTTACAAATTGCGTCCGGATCATGTTTTAAGTTTTAACGGAATATTCAATAAGAGCGGCGAATTAACCGCCCGTTATCTGCAGGGTTCTTATCCTTACGATATGGACGCTAACCGTATTTTCAGGGCAAGCGTTCTGAATTTTAGTGAGCGGACTTTATTAAACGGTCAGATCAAAGGCGAGCATTTTTTACCGTTTTTGTACCGGAGTCGTGTTGAATGGATGGCAAGTACAAGCAAAACGCTGGAAGATCAACCCGATCAGCGCTACTTTAACAGCTTTTACGATCCCAAAAACGGATACGGAATAAAGGACAACACTCCGCCTTCGAGATATTTCAGCAAACTTGAAGAGAGCAAAACACAGTTGTCGATAAATCTTAAGACGCCGTTCAGTCAATGGTCGGGATTAAAGGGTTACATCAAAATGGGCGGTTTTTATCTGGATAAAAGACGCGATTATTCGGAACGTCTGTTCAAAATGGTTGATCAGCAGGGATTTGACTATAACGGCGATCCGAATTCGATTCTGGCAAATGATAATATCGGAATTGTGGACACGATTGAAACGGAGATCAGAGGCGTTAAGTACAGGAGTCTTGATTGGGGAGTTGTGGTTCAGGAGACAAAACTGCCGGCAAATAATTACTTTGCGGATCAAAAGATCAGTTCTTCTTATCTGATGTTTGAACTGCCCATCTTCTCATCACTGCGGTTTATCGGGGGTGTGCGTTATGAATCGACTGATATGGGCTTGGGAAGTCAGGACACGACAATAGAAAGAGCCGTTATTAAAACGAGGGATTTTTTGCCGTCGTTGAATTTTGTGTATTCGGTTGTTCGTAACATGAATTTGCGGTTTTCACTCAGCAGAACTCTGGCTCGCCCAACGTTCAGAGAAATCGGACCGTTTGCAACCTTCGATTTTATGGGCGGCGATGTGTACATCGGAAACCAGTTTTTGCAAAGAACGCTGATTGAGAATGTTGATTTGCGTTGGGAATGGTTTTCAAGACCGGGTGAAATATACGCGGTCAGTACTTTCTACAAGAAGTTCAAAAATCCCATCGAACGCGTTTTTAACACATTTGGCGAGAATACATGGAAAAATGTTAATTATGCAACTGCCTACGGTATGGAGTTTGAAGTCAGAAAACGGTTGGATGTGATTTACAGGAGATTGAATAATTTTATGTTCGGTTCCAATCTGGCTCTCATTAAATCAAATGTGCAGATTGATAAAGAGGAGTTGGATTTAATCTGGGACCTGAGGTCTAATGCGTCTCCTACAAGACCCTTTCAGGGACAATCGTCTTATTTGATCAATTTGAATTTAACGTACAACAATCCCGGTTTGGGGTTATCGTCCACGGTTTACTACAACATTTTCGGAAAACGGCTGGATAAAGTGAGTTATGCCGGAACTCCGGATGTTTATGAAGCTCCGGCGGGAGTTTTGAATTTTACTTTGGAATACCAGGTAATGCAGCATTTTGCGTTGAAAGTGGGGGTGAAAAATCTTTTGAATCCTTATTTGAAGAAATATCAGGAATTTCAGGGTAAAAAGTACATCTATTCGCAATATAAACGCGGACGCACTATTTCGGTCGGTTTAAATTACAAGTTGTAATTATAGAATTCCGTGTAAAAGATTTTAAGCTCTGTCATTTTATGGCAGGGCTTTTTTAATTGTCCTGAATGCAGAGCAATCCGTGGAGTTGAGTCGAAAATACAAGAGATTCTCGTCGCCTAATTCGATGGAAAAACAACGAATAGGCAAGGGCGTCACTGGCAGCGGTGGGGTCTGTAATTGTCATGTCGAACAGCGCAGCGACAAGAAAGAGGCGGATAGGTCGTTTACGACCTTTGGAAGCCCCTTTAGGGGCTTGATAAACACTGCCGAAAATTACACAAAGTTTTCCCGCTGATGATTGTATTCGTTAACCTTTTAGAAAATTAATAACCATTGACTAAAATTATCCCCGCTTCTGACCGCAAAAACAGACTTGTTTTTTATTATCCCACATTAATAAAATTAAGTCCAAAAAATAATCGTGTATCCTCTCTGAAAATATCCGTAATTGCCATTTCGCGGAGAGCAGCGACGAGGAATCTTTTTCTTTTGTCGGAGTTATAAGATTTCTCACTACGTTCGAAATGACAGACAAGGATTTAAGACCGAACTCTTTGATATTTATTAAACTAATTTTAGCCATTGATCGGAATTGGTTGAAAAAATCTTTTAAGAAAAATTGGTCATTTAACATGATCGTTTTTTAAACTTAATTTTCTGATGAGGAATCTGGATTTAAAATTCCAAATAAACAGACCGTTAAATTAATCTTTGCTTGTCTTGTAACAATTGCCAAACGTTGCCCGAATCGAATTCTAATTCATTCATAATCACCGTTTAACACAACCAATCTATGTTTTAGCTGAATTTAGAAAACCAAGTCTCATATTAATTAAAGGAGAGTTCTTATGAAGTTTTATACTTCACGATTTTCGTTGTTAATAATTTTAATCATTTTGTCAATTTCAATCGGATATGCGAGTGATGAATTTTTTGAACGCATGGATTACAAAGGCGCGTTCGGAGCGACGAATTGGGCTGCGGGCTGGACGGCGTTATATCATTACGGGATTATGGCGGAGCCTGTGCAGGG
>JAADIP010000033.1 GCA_013151275.1 Calditrichota bacterium
CGCCCTTTCAACAGCGTTGCCCAGCATCTCAAAAATTAATCTGCGGTCAAAAATCAACAAGAAAAAACCTCGGCGTCCTCTGCGACTCTGCGGTAAAAAATAACTACAAGCAATTGAAACGGAAACGTAAAAAAATTCTCCTGAATTTAAACACTAAAAATCCAAAAGCACCTTAATTTAATCAGCGACATCAGCGTAATCAGGCTAATCTGCGGTCCGGAATCAGCGTCATCTGTGTCCATCTGCGGTCAAGAATCAACAAGAAAAAACCTCGGCGTCCTCTGCTACTCTGCGGAAAAAAACAACTACAAGCAATTGAAACGGAAACGGAAAAAATTCTCCTGAATTTAAGCACTAAAAATCCAAAAGCACCTTAATTTAATCAGCGACATCAGCGTAATCAGATAAATCTGCGGTCTAATCTGCGGTCAAAAAATAAATAAGAAAAAACTCCGCGCTCTCAGCGCCTCTGCGGTAAAATAAACTCAAAAAAGCACCACCTACTCTGCGCAATCAGCGTAATCAGGTTAATCTGGGGTCATCTGTGGTCATCTGCGGTCAAAGGTTTAAAACCAAAACCCCAGCCCCATTTGCATCTGCACCATTTGCATCCCGCTCACATTCTCCAGATGCAGCGCCAATGCTGGCCACAACTCGCCGACCACAAGATGGTAACGGATAGTGGTCGTCAGCTTCAGGTGATTTGAAAGGTGAAACATGGCTCCCAATCCGGCGGAACCGGCGAAGCTCCAGTCCTGCTGTCTTCGTTGAGGAACAAACTGATCTTTCGCCTCGTATTTATCGCGCAAAGCCTCCCAACGATACAGGTTTACGCCAAACGTCCAGTAGGCTTGCACAAAGCCGAATCTGCCCGATAAATAAGAGAAATAATCCACCCCCGCGCCATAAAGCTTTAAATTTAGATTAAGGTCCTTGTAAAACAATTTGTCCTTATTGGGTCGATCAAAGCGGGTGGAAGTGGCTGTTAATCGCCAAAACGATTGTTCGTTGGCGTTAAATACAAAATTAATCTGCGGCGCTTTTACGGTTCCTTTAAACCAATTCTGCAAAGAGCCCACGGGATAAACGTATGATCCGCTAACGCCGATGCCAATTCTTTGCTGAGAATGAGCGGGGTGCGCCGCGAAAAGCAATCCCCAGAAAATTGCCGAAATCAGCGCTGTGGTTCTGATGGTTTGACGTCCGATGTATCTTGTTTTCATAATCTCTCACTGCCCTCAAATTTATTTAATAGGTAAACTGGATTCCCAACCGCATTTGAAGTAGTCGTTTAAAAGGGAAATATTGTTCTTTGTCCGTCCCGAAAAATTGATTGAAAGATAAACCCAAATTTAACCACGTAAATTTCCGAATCCGGTAACTCGCCTCCAATTCGGTTAAAATTCCGGGGATATTTCCGGAGTGCGGATTCGCGTGATTATCGAATTGATAGGAAAAGGTGTAATCTTTTTCCGGAAATCGCTTGGACCAGCGTTCGTGCACGCTCAGAGTTCGCTTGAACAAATAAATACCGCCCGCTAAATTCAACGAAATTTTGAAGCGTGAACCCAGATTCTGTCGGTAGCCGATCATCAGCAAAACAGGTATCACGTTCAAACGCTGCTGATAAGAAAGGTCCGCCACATAATTGCTGTCTCGCTGCAAATCGCGGATGTAATTACCGTAAAAGCGGTTCCAGAATTCCCAGTTCCAGTGGGGAATGGGATCGGGCTGGTCAACGGTCAGGTTGTTGTATCCGCCGATAATGCCTATCTGCCAGTGTGGAGTTATCTCGAATTTAACAACAACTCCGGCGCCAGGTCCGCTGACGGAATTGATCCCCTGACCCGATTTCAAATTCAATCCCGAATTAAAAACCGCGAAAGGCGTAATGGATTGAAGTTTTAATATTCCTGCCTGAATGCCTTGCCCGCTCAGCAAAACAGCTAATGCCGCGGTAATAAGGCATTTTTTTAAACGGATTTTATCTTTAAAGCGCATAGTTCACCTCAACATTAATTTGTCGCAGAGATGGAAAAACCAAACCGCAGTACCGAACCCAGTCGTCCGTAATCGGTGTAACCCATGTCCATCGCAAAACTATATTTTTGCCACTTCCATCGAAGTCCGGCTCCTGTGGTCAAACCTTCTTCGTCGTAATTGAATTTATAACCGGCGCGCAGGCACAACGTGTTACGCAGCCAAAATTCGCCCCCGATGTGCAGACGTTCGCTGTAATCGCTGGGATGAAGCGCGTCCAATGCAATGGTTAAGCGGGTGGGCGACTGGCGATCGCCGATAACCTCCATTGCGCCGCCCAGACGAAAGATCATCGGCATCTTGAACGAATCGCCGATGTATTTGGCATCCACGCCGAAATTTTGGATGTAACCGCCCAATCGAAAACTGCGAAACTGAGTCTGATAAACCATTCCCATGTCCATCAGCACATTGCTCGAGCTGTATTCATCGATTCGTTCGCGCACATACTTGCTTGTAAGACCAAAGGCAAAATATTGCGTCAATTTACGGGTGTAGGTAACTCCGAAGGCAAAGGCTTCAGCCGAGTACTGTCCGAGTATAAGATAACTTCCGCCGGGATTTTGCGGATCGGCATTCACCGTGTGCGTCATTTTCCCGAAATCCATGTAATTAATGCTGAAACCTAAAAATCCGTAATCCTTTAGCGAAAAACCGATGGCTGCGGTCTGGTGCTGAATATCGGCTAAGTAGTTGGCGTAAGAGGCGTAAACATGGTAACCCCTGGCAGAAAACGCCAGCAGCGCGGGATTGGTCAGCAAGCCTTCCGCGCCCCCGTCGAGCAGGGCAACCGAAGTTTCTCCCATGCCGCTCATGCGCGCGGTCGTGGGTATTTCCAAAAACACGTACCCCGTGGTTCCCGCTTTTTTGAATTGAGCAAAACCGTTTGTACTCAAAACGCTCCAAAGTACAAGAAAAGCAATAAAACGGTTTATTCCGATATTACCTGATTTTAAATTCATAATCCGTCTCATGGTTAAAACTCTATGTTATTGAATACTTTTTCAACGTACAATCGAAAACTTCCCGGTATAGGTCTTGTTTTTTGTCGCGCCCGCGTGGGAAGCCACCTGAAAAATATAAACCCCGCTTTCTGCGTATTGCCCGTAATCGGTGATCTGATCCCACTGAGCGATTCCGGTGTCCGCCGTATGCTCGATGGTTTTAATCAGGTCTCCGCGAACAGTATAAATGCGAATGGTGCAGGGACTGGGAATGTTGACAAACGAAATCAGATCCCGCCCGCCCGGCGTCGTAAAACCCGAACGAATGACAAAGGGATTGGGCACTACCAGTATTTTGTTAAGGGTTTCGTTCTCTGGAGCGAAAGCCGCTGCAAAGGGTTCCGTGGTGTGGTTCGGATATTTCGAGCTTTCCAACGGCGGAACGCGATTGCTGCCCGTTTCTTTAAATCGCGCTGAAGGATCGATCGACCATTCGGCATGCCCGGTATCGTAGCTTGTAATGGCGTAGTAATAACTGAAACCCACATTGACCAGAGTGTCAATATATTGGTAAGTCTGGGTCTGCGAGTTGAAATAATCGGGATCCCCTTTGGGAATTTCGGCTAACAATTTCCATGGTCCAAAGGGCATGTAGTCCGAGCGGTAAATCCGGTATCCCGCAAGATCAAATTGCTCGTCTCCCGTGTAATCCGGGTCGGGAATGCTTTCCGCTTCGTTGCTCCAGGTAAGCACATTGCCCACGGTTTGTTCATGCAAACGCGTTAGTTGAAATGAAGACGGCGGCTGCGGAGGATCGGGAACATTGTAACCGTGATCGTAATTGAACTGAGCTCTGTCCGCTGTTCGCTGCAAATCAAGCAAGCCCTCCTGGGCGATTTCCTGCTCGGAAAGATCGGGATCGGTTATCCGGCTCAAATCAACGCTTCCCACTACCTCCGCCATGACTATTTTGATGGAATCGCCGGGCATTAGCGTCCACGGTCCTAACGAAACCATGGTCCAAAGACGGCTTCTTCCCCAGCGTCCGTCGGAAAGACCCTGCGGAAACAGAATCGGATTGTAGGTCTTGCTGAGATCCTTCATGGCTTCGTATTCCTGCTCCGGAGTTTCCAGCCCCGTAAAAGGATAAGAATTGGCGGGTTCGCTTACAGACCACCCGACGCTTGTTGGATTAATAAAATTCTCCCGTCCGTAATCGTTTTTTGAAATGTGCAGGAATTTAATTCCCGCGAAAGCCGGCGCCAGCCATTCCTTTCCGCTTGGCGGTCCCCCGCTTTCGTAAACATAAGGATCAAATTTTTGATTGCCCTCAGCCACGGTGTAATCGTCCGCCCAGCCGTAAACCATTCTGCGCATGGGATCGTACAAAAAACGGTTGTTCTGGGCTCCGTTGCCCAGTTGAGGAAACAGAACCGACCAGCCGCGGTTGTTGATGGAAAAGGCGTAAGTAAAAAGGAGATAAACATCCTGTAAAACCGAGTCCGCTTTAAGAATGCGGTAAGCGTCGGGATTGGCTTTTTGCCGATTGAAAATGTGCGGCTCGCGCGAAATGTTGGTAATTACGTACTCGATGATGACGTATTTTTCGTCGATTGCCGAACCGCTCCACACTCTTACCGTGCGCTTTACACGGACTGGCAAAAAACGCGCCGGAGTGTAGGGAAATCGATATTCGGGATTGAATTCCCACTCCGTGTCCACTACTTCCTCGGCTTCGTTGGGATCTGTCTGCATTCCGTAATTTTCGCCGTTCGACCAACGCAGTCGATGGGTTTTTAATAAATAGGGACTGTTGGTCGCCGAAAGACCCACCGAGGTCGCAAACATCGCCCAGTCCTGAACAGCCCAGACGGTATCCCCAGCCGAAGGACGCAGAGCGCTCATCCAAAAACCCCCGCCCGCGTGGTGACTGTTGGCTCCGCCAACCTGCTGCGGAATAAACTCCGGATCAAAACCGGGGTAGTCCATTCCGTACCCCTTGTGATCCCAGCTTTGAAACACAGGTCCCATTTTGGCGACATTTACGGTTTCCCACAGAATTCCGCGTTTCAGAAAAATGGCGTTAGCCTCAACCTGAGCGTGAATAAATCCGAACGTCGTCAACGCGATGATAATCACGAACATGAATTTCGATTTTTGTGTGAATCTCATAATACTTCTACTTTTTTGTTAATTGACCGCTTAACTTTAAATATTCAAATTCTTTTTAACCTTTACTTTTACAATCCTTTTCGTCCGCCGACGACAGAAACCGGAGAAATAAAAATTCATAACTTAAAAGCTCACTCCCAAACTAAAATAGATCGCCGTCGGCATATTACGATAGGTTTGGTAGTAGCGAAGTTTGTAAATTCGCGCCTGCGGATCATTGG
This sequence comes from Calditrichota bacterium, assembly GCA_013151275.1. GTDB lineage: Bacteria > Calditrichota > Calditrichia > Calditrichales > Calditrichaceae > Caldithrix. The sequence goes on from JAADIP010000033.1 coordinate 5,378, forward strand.
GATCGTCCGAAGGCGGCGTGTCCCGTGTAATTCCGTACTCAACCCAGTTGCGCAGTTCAGTGGCGTCAATCAACGGCGTTAACCATTTATTGTTGAACAGATTGTCAATGCGCACCGAAAGCATGGGTTTTACCCCAAAGACCTCTGTTTTTAAGGTGATGTTGATGTCGGTTTTTTGCTCCAACGGGTATCGCCGGTTATTGATCACATCCGTAAACTGATCGTAACTGGTCACATAAGTAAAAGGCGTTCCGCTCTTTGCCGAATAGATCATGCTTACGTTTGCGCTGTAAATTCCCGTGAATCCCTGAATTTTTTTGATAAAATTCTGCGGCACAAGATACGAAATCAAGGCTCTGAACGAATGCGTCCTGTCTTCCATGGTGACAAAGTCGTTGGCGCTGCGTCTTTCCAAAAACGAACGCGGATCGTTCGGATCGGGATAAATATCGATCGCGCCGTAAGCTCCGAAGGTGGTGCGCGAAAAACTGTAGCTGAAGCGATAGTTCCAATTGCCGGGCGCCACGCGGTTTAAGGAAAGTTCAATGCCCTTCGACGCTCCGTAGCCGTTATTCTCATAAGAGATGTAATAGGGATTTTGCGGGGCGATCTGCTGCGAACCCTGGGGCGAATGAATGTTCACCCGTACTGTCTGATGGACGCGGTCGTTGTAATAAGCCGCGATATCAAGACGATGCCCGCCGATCCCTTTCTGCAAACCGATTTCATAACTAATGGTCTTTTTGAATCCCAGATTCGGATTGCCGTACATGCGCCATCCCTGCCAGGTTGAGCGGGAGATCGACTGCCTGAAGAGCGGCATGGAGTAAAAATGCCCGTACTGCAAACGAAAGGCAGCATTTTCGCCGATCGGGAACGAAAGCCCGAACCGCGGCGAAACCGCTACATGGGTTTCTGGTTTTTTTGTTTGAGGATTGCCCGGGTCGCCGATAAAAGGACCGCCTCCCTGACCCGTTCCGTAGTAAAACGGAGCAAAACGGTCAGCCGGAGCGCCGGTGTTCATGTTGAATCCCTCAAAACGCACGCCGATGTTCGCCACAATGTCTTCCACTTCGATTTTGTCCTGAGCGTAAAGCGCAAAATAATAAGGAAAGGCGTGATAATATTCGGCAAATCCCGAGTAAGAAATAAATGCGTTCAGCCTGGCGCCCGATTCGCCGTTGTAACGGGTGTCCCAGTATTGCGCCTTGGCGCCTATCTTAACCAGATGCCGATTGGTAACCTGACTGGTCAGATCAACCGTGGCGTTCCAGACGTCTGTTTTGTTGTCCAGAGCGTACAGCGAAGTAAAGGCGTAAACAATTCGGCGGAATTCCTCGTCCCACGGTCCGGCTTTAATCAGCCACGGATCGGTAGCCGTAATGATCGATCGGTTGCGCTCAACGTACAATTCCCGTTGATGCCAGACCAGGGCTTCCAGAAATGTCTGATTGGAAAAAACGTGCGTCCATGTTAAACTCTGGGTTGTCGTGGTTTCTTCTTTGGGACTATCGAAAATCAGCACGTATTTGTATTGAGGCCACTGCCCGATAATCGAAGCCCAGCGGATGTCGTTGGAACCGGACCATACCGAACCGCGGTAGCCCTGATACTGAACCATAAATTTTAATTTATCGGCGTTCGTCGCCTGATAGGTAATGTTTAATCCGTAGTTCTGATAAACCTGACTGCGTTCCACGCTGGGAATCCGCGCCGGAGTGTTGCGGTATTCCGCCGATAAAAAGAAACGCAGCTTGCCGTCCTTGCTTAAAGGTCCGCCCAAACCGAAAAGATAACGCTGGTACGTCAATTTACGGTAATCGTAAACGCCGAGCGGATTGGAACGGTTGCCCTTGCCCGGACTGTGATTGGCGATCCATTTTTGATAGTAACTGTTGTAAAGCGAATCGTCGGGAATGTCCGGAGCGTTGATATCGCGCCACTGTTTCCATTTATCGAAAGAGCCCCAGTTTTTCCACTCCACGGTTTCCGGTCCGTACAGATACGGTCCGTAATGGTATTTGCCCGGAGGTCTTATTTCTGTCCGGAACTCGCCGTGAAATTCCTGCCCGCCTTCTTTGGTGACAACTTTAACGATGCCGGACTGGGCGTTTCCGTATTCCGCGCTGAATCCGCCGGAAATAACTTCCATCTGCTGAACGCCGAGCGGATTGTAATCGTACTTCCAACTGGTATTGGATTTTTCGCCCATGAAATTGTATCCGGGAACGCCGGAATTGGAGGTGATCTGTTCGATTCCGTTAAGCTGAACCTGCACGTCAAAAGCGCCTCCGCCGCGGATGGAAAAAGTCCCGTTGGGATTGCGCGTGACATTGGCGTTTAACTGCATCATTTCGCGTAAACCCTGAATGGGCGCGGTCTCGATTTCCTTGGCGTCCATAAAATTGGCGGTTGCCGTTAAATCGCGCACAACCGAAGGCTTTTCGGCTACAACTACCACAGGCGCGGTTTCTTCTATGGCTTCCTTCATCTTAAAATCCACGCGGGTCGTGCGATCTATTACCACCTCCACCTGCGTTTTGCGTACGGTCTGATACCCGATCATCTGACAAACCAGGGTGATCTTTCCGGTGGGAGCGTTCAAAATGTAATAATAACCCTCTAAATCGGAAGCGGCGCCAAGAGTCGTCCCTTCGATCATGATGTTCGCCCCGGGCAACGGTTCGCCCGTGCGGGCGTCGATCACCTGACCCATAATTTTCCCTTTGGGCGAAGATTGCGCCCGAACGAACAGGGGAATTAACGTGAGCAGAATAAAAATTAATCCGATAAGGCTTGACGAATATTTTTTGTACATGGCGTTACTCATTTTTTCACTCTTACAAAATTATTTGATTAAGATCATTTTACCACGCTTTTTCTGTGAAACGCCGTTCATCGTTTGAACGGAAATCGAATAAAAATAAACTCCGCTGCTCAAATTACCGGCGTCTATGGTTAAACGATGGCTGCCCGGCGAAAATTTTTGAGATGACACGGTTTTTACGCAGCGTCCCCGAATATCAAAAATACGCACGCTGACTCTGGCAGATTCCGACAAAAAAAAGGGAATCGTTGTGCGGGCGTTGAAAGGGTTCGGATAGTTAATCCCTGCTTTAAACGCCAGGTGCGGGCGCGATTCGGAAGCGGAAACCGCGGACGGGTTCAGGGTTCTGATTAAACGAACGGCGTCCGCAACCACCTGACCGTCTGTTGTCTGATTGGAAACCTGCACGCTGGCGACTTTTCCCTGTTTAAAAAAGTAAGTGCCCAAATCCGCCCAGCTACCCGCAAGCTTAGCCTGATCCAGCAAGACCTGACTGTTGCCGAAATTGTGCAAAACGGAGTAGGGCGCCCGCGAGCTTAGATTTGCCGAATTCAAATCGGGAATAAAAGCCTGAACCTGATAATAGCCGTCTTTGGGAATGGTTGTCCACCACTGCGCCCGCAAATCGCCCGAACCAGCCGGAGCCAAAAGACAGTCCGATCCCACGCCAGCCGTGTCCGACACCGATTCCCATGTTCCGTAAGCCTTGAATGTTGCGGAACCGTTGTCAATCTCGATGCGCGTCTGATCCGATAGATAGGTAAAACTAAAAGAGACGTCGGAAAGCGGCTGACCGAAATCGCTTTTTAATCCTTCGACGCGCAGCGTGTAAGTTTGTCCCTCTTTAAAGGGAGTCGTCCGCAAAATAACGGTCGCCCGGTCTTCGGATGAAAATTTAGCCGCCTGTACTTCAATCCCCTCGTCAAAACTGTAGCGGCTGGCGTCGCTTGCGCTAACGCTGTCGATCCATTGATTGAACTGCACGTTGAGATGAACCGAATCGGGAAGAGAAAAATCTTTGACTTCAAAAGGTCGCTGTTTGAGAAGCCGGAAGGCGTCCGCCACAAGCTGCCCGGAGCCTTTATTTGTAAGCTCGATACGCAATTGCGTGTCGTGATTCATGGAATCGGCGTAAAGAAAAATCCATCTGTCGCCCTGCTTCTGTTGATCGACTGTGCGGGTAATTATCCGGTCGTTGAGATGGACGGTAAATTCAGCCTGCGCGGTATTCTCCGGCAAAACCTGCCAGTAAGCAAACATTGCGTAATTCCCCGCCAGCCAGATCGGGGGATTGTAAAAGGCTTTGTTATCGGCGGATGCGGCGGCGATCATCGAACTTCCGTTGAATCCCCCTTCGGAAATCTGCCAATCGCCCTGCGTGCTGAAAAATCGTGACGAGCGATCATCCATAATCAGGTCCTGATGCGGCAGGGCAGCCTTTTCGCTGAAAAGTTCTTCTTTTATCTGCCGCAGAATGTCGTCGCCCAGGTCTTCGTAATACCAGATGGTTACGCCGTCGGAGCCGTTTTCGAGAGCGTACCGCATTTGATAGAGCAGCGAATTTGTGCTTTTAAAATCGATTCCCGAATAAAGCAAAACCCGATCGTTGGTTTGTTGTTTTGCCAACTGGAATTGATTCGGGAAATCGACGTCGTTTAAATAGAGCATCGGTTCCACGGCATCCACGTAACCGCTGTCGCTCCAAACGTCCCAACGTTGCAGTTTATCGCCGCTCAGCAGCATGTAAGGAGGAGCAACGGCTGCGGAAACCAAAACGGAAGGTTGCTCGCGCTTAACCGCCTCGTAAATGCGTTTGGCAATCTGATTGATCTGTTTTTCCCGCCAGCTAATCCATTGCTGCCATTCCGGATGCCCGACCGTAATTTCCAGCGGATCGCTTCCGCCGGTGGTTTCCTGATAGCGTTGCCGCGAAATCGACGAGTACGAAAAATCGGAAGAAGGGTAACGAATGCGGTCGGTTTCAATGGCGTCCAGTTGCGGATACTTCCTGGCAATCTCTGCAAACAGGTCTTCCGTGAACTGCTTCACTTCGGGATGCGCCGCATCCATCCAGTGAAAAACGCCGTATTTGTTTTGTTGGTAATGCCGCCCGTTGTGGTCAACGGCTTCCCAGTCGGGATGCTTTGTTAAAACGGGCCCGCTGTCGCTGGTGTCCGAGCCGCTGTAATAGCTCATCAGACCGTACTCGAACCAGGCGACCACCTCTAAATTCCAGCGATGGGCGATTTCTATGGTCTCCGCCAGCGGATCCCTTCCCCAAAAACGGCTCAACTGCCGGGGACCGCCCGCCTGCTCTACCACGTCGCTCGGGTAAATGGTTCCCCCCAAATAATAAACTCCCACAAAAATGCGGTTAAAATTAGCCTTCGACAGCCGGTAGCACGCCTTCTCGATTTGTTCGGGACCGCTTTCCAGCACCTCCCGGCTCAGCCACACGCCGCGCGCCTGCGGAATTCCCCCGTAAAGAAGACTTGCCGTTAAAAGCAAAAGCAAAATGTAATAAGATAAAAATCGAATCATCACGTTCCTTATGGTTATGTTTTGCAAATAGTCGCAATCCGTTTAACTCTATTTCAAAAATAAACAACGTTTCCGGTCTTTAAAAATTTGACCGTTGATCGAATGAACCTCCATCTGGTACAGATAGGTTCCGCTGGAAATTCCCGCCGGAAACCAGCGAAACGAAAAATTCCCGGACTCCTTTAATCCCAGATCATAAAAATCAATCAGCCTGCCCCGAAGATCGAAAAAATTAATTCGTACCCGGGCAGGATTAAACAGCTTGTAGCGAATCACCGTTTGAGCGTTGAACGGATTCGGAAAATTTTGCGCGAGATAAAAGGTCTGGACGGAGCTTCCTTCTATCTTTGCGATAGCGGAAGGTTTAACCAAACGCCCGCGCGCTTCGCTCAAAGTCACGTAATTCAATCGATCGCCGTAAAAATTATTCAAAGAATCCATCAGTTCCGCAACCCATCGGATCACCAATCCGCTCTCATAACCCTGCCTGGTAAAATAGTCGTGAAATAAAAGGCAGAAAACTCCCCGCGATTCAATGGTTTGTTTGATATCCCGGAGAGCCTTGTCCAATTGAGTTTTGTACTGATCGCTTTTTAAATTCCAGGTGTAATCGCCGCTTGGCTCAATATTAAAAAGTCCTTTGGTCAATTCCTGTCGATCCGGAGCCGTGGTGGAAATGCTGTTAAAACCCTGATCCGCCAAAACCCGAAAGGTAACCGAGTCCGCCTGATGACCCGGAGGCACAAACCCCAGAGGCGTTATTCCCACGCTGTCCTGCAGAATTTTTTTACCTAACGCAATCCAGTTTTCTTGCTCTTCGTAACTAAAGCCCTGATTATAAGTAGGGCAGTAGAACTCGTGGTACTTTCCGCACAAAGAACAGATGTGAATGTAACCGTGCTGAATCACTTCGTGACCTTGTAAAACACTCTCCTGCAATTCGCCGGCTAATTTTCCGTCGGCGTTTTGCTGTTCAACCAAACGATGAGGAATTACCGCCCAGGTTACCTTTCCGCCGCGGGATTCGACCGACTGTTGAAAAGGAACGATGCTTCTGGGTTGAACGGCTGTGTTTCGGCTTAAAACGTCATCCACACGAATAATAAACAGCAAACTGTCCGTAGCGAACAGACGCCCCAAAAACAGATTCAAAAAGATGAAAAGTAGTGTTATCCGAAATTTTGTTTTCATTCTTATCGCTTACCAATCTCTGAAAAACGCCGGTTTCCCGATGATTTAAAAAATCAAATTCTGCGCTTAATTATTTAATCACCTGTTATTCTTGCCAGATTTTTTTCCGATTAATTTTAATCAACAGGTAAAATCGTTTCAATAAATATCAATAAGTTACCACTCGCCGGAATTTTTGTCATCTGCGAAATCAGTGTAATCATATTAATCTGCGGTCCGTAATCAGTGATAATTATTCGGCTCTTATTTCTTTTACCTTCTCCCACCAATCATACTCATTCAGATAGACCAAATCAAATAACATCAGTCCGCCGGTTTTTTGCAGAACCATTTTCACAGCCCTTTGGAACTGCTCCGGGTGATCTTTGTATTGCATCAAAAAGAGACTGCCATATACTTTTGTTGCGTTCATGATCACTTTATTGGTAATATCGCAGGCGCCTTCCACGCTGTACCAGTATTCCTTACCCTTGCCCATGGCGGCTTCCTGCCGCAGGTCGGTCCGCGCCTGCGAAAGACGAAGCTCGTCGATGGTTACTTCATAATAATAGCAGCCCGAAAGAAAAAAGTCGAGTAATTCCGCGTATCCCGTTTGGTGGTAGGCGGAGTCAGCCCACCAGTATTTTGGGTAATAGTTTTTACTCGCCCAGTTAACGCCCAATTTGTAATAAACGGGATACCAGGAACCGGCGTAATCGCCGAACTCTATTTTGGGATTGAGCGATTTGACCGTATCCCTTGCCGCCCGAAAAAAGTCATAAATTAGTTTGGCTCGCCAGAAAATCCATTTGTTAAACAACGGACCCGGAGTAACCTGATAGTCGGAATCGGGCTCGGGTTTTTGCCAGGTGAAAATATCTTCTGTCCAGTGCGCCACGCGGTGACCGATGAATTTTTCGAACGCCGTACGCGTTTCTTCGCTGAAATCGGAAGAAATGCCGTCAAAGCGGGCGCGGTCTAAAATAATTCCGTCAAGCTGCGGGTAATTGCGGACCACTTCCGCTATTAACGATAATTCGTATTTTCGCACATCGCTGCGGTGCGGGTTGACAAATAGCGATTGTTTGCTTTTCACCTGAGTAATCGGCTTAATGCCTTCGGGAGTGTAAAGATAGGTCTGCCATTCGGGATGTTTATCGTAAACCAATCCCAATCCGCTGGGGCGGCTGCCTTCGGAAAAGATATTCAACGCCGCGTGAACTTTTAAACCGTTCTTCCTGCCGTACTCGATCGCTTTCTTCAGATAATCGTAATCCGGATCGCGTTTTACCCCTTTCCATTCCAGAAGACGCGGAGCGATTTTGCTGGGATAAAGCACATAGCCGATATTGGGCTTAATATCGATGACAAGATCAGTAAAACCCGCTTTTGCCGCTTTTTCCGCCGTGGCTTTAAGTTGCGCGCTTTCGCTGAGTAAAGTCCAGTTTGCGCTGGCGTCGATCCAAAGAAACATTCGTTTGCTTTGCGCCGAACACGGAATTATTTGCAGCAAAAAAAACAACAGCACAAAAATGCGAACAGAAAAATATTTAATCCGTTGCCTTTTAATCATTGCGCGAAATGAATAAAATGACTTTAACATCTGATTCAACAATCCTTAAGTTTAGGAAAAGTCAAACTTCAGTCGGAATTAAGAATCGGGAAAAGTCTCAATTCCCGATTCCCGGTCAGTGATAAAAATTGTCGGTCAGGGCGAAAATTTAACGCCAACCCGATAATCATTTGACACTATTTGATCAGCAGCATCTTGCGAACCTGAATGGCGTCTTCTGTTTTCCATTGGTAAAAATACACTCCCGAAGCCCAGTTGTCGGCGTTAATGGTCACCTTGTGCCGACCGGCTGATTGTGTTCCCAAATGCAGCGACTGCACCAATTGTCCGCTGTTGTTGAAAATCCGAATTTCCACCGGCTGCGCGCGATTCAGTTGATATTCAACGATCGTTTGACTGTTGAAGGGGTTAGGATAATTTCCCAGTAACTGCGATGTTTCGGGTACGGTAAGCTGCCGCGGATCGTCGATTGCCTGCAGCGGACCGCGCGAAAAGACAAACGCCCGTTTGGCTTCCTGATCGATTACGTAAGCTATTTTTTCGTCGGGACTAAAGGCGATGTCCGAAGGAGCCAGCATGGGCGCGCCTTCGGGAACGGGATTAACCGAGCTGTTGGCTGAAGGAAGTTCTTCCAGTTCAATGGCAAAGTTACCGCTGACCATGAACGATTTTACCCAGCGCCGGGTGGTGTCCGTTCCGCATGCCCAGAGATTGCCTTCGCTGTCGCAGGCAATGCCGTATGGCGTCCACGATAACCAGGAAAGATAAGAAGAAACGTCGGTGACCCTTTGACCCGAATAGTCTTTCGGCGAGGTCTGCGTTCCGCCTGTCCAAACCGCAATGCCGCCGGTTGAACTGAGCGTGTCGCTGTTTCTCGAAGAATAAAACGGCGTACTGGGATCGGAGTAATCGGCGCCCGGAATCACAGCCACGTCGCGGATGATGGAAAATCCGGTTCCGTCGTGTCCGCCGGGTTCGATGGGATGCAGATCGAGAGGTTGAATGGGCACCCATGTTCCGCGCGTTGAAGAAGTATCGGTGAAATCGTAAACCCGAATGGAAGTGTGGTAGGAAAGACCCGAGTAAACAAATTTGTCTTTTGTGGCTGAAAGCCCGAGCACCCAGGTTCCGTAACCGCCCGCGGTGTATTCCTTTCGCTGAGCCGGGTCGCCGTCGGGATATTCGTACATTATCGAAAGCGAGGGCATGGGAGTTCCGGGCTTACGACAGATGACCAGAATCGTGTCGTCAATGGCGGTGATGCCGCGGGTGGATTCCACGTCCAGGTTGGTTGTGTAATCGTCGATCAGCGTAAACACGGTGTCGCCGGGAGCCGCCATCCACAGAGCGTTTATTCCGCGAACATCAACGGCGCTGCTGGTAATTACCCACAAATTGCCCCGGTTATCTGTTGTACAAAGAAACGGATAGGTGGAACTATCCGGGGTGGAAAACTTAATGTCCATCTTGTTTTGATAAACCCATGGCTCCTGAGCCGTTGCAAAATTAAAACCGATCAGGAGGGCGAGCAAAACAAAAAACGGTAACTTTTTAAACATAAGACCACCTCACAATCTTTTAATTATTAAGTTAACTTAACAAACTATACTTAATATAATAAAACTTGGGTAGAGAAAAAATAGATTAATGCATAAAATTGCAAATTTTATCGCGAAATTTTTCAATGTAAAATCCATTAAACAGGTGATGACCGGCAAACGTGAAACTGCTGAAATCAACACCAGACATCGATTCCCGAGGCACCGAAAATTGAAAGGGTATTGAAGTGTCAGCCTTTCCGCGTTAAATTGATTCAAAATTTTCCGGCTAAGGAGTAAACCCGATGAAACAAACTTGTCCTCAGTGCGGCGAACCCGTTTCCAAACGATGGTTGTTATTCGGATCGCCTTTTGAAGCATATTTTTGCCCCCGATGTCGTTCCCGCCTGGAATGGACGCCCGTTCGATATTTGGTTAGTTTTTTCGCCGGAATTCTTGCCGTAATTCCCGTGTTCTTTTTGGCGAAATTTACACTTTTTTCGGTCGGAATGATTGCAGTTTATTTTGTCGCTCTCCTCATTTCGGTTGCTTTGATGATACTTTTTACGCCCGGACAATTTCGCTTAGCCAGGTCGGGGCATTTTAAACCGAAAGAAGATCAATAGCCCGGAAATCCGCAGTCTTTGCTCCGCCCTGACCCCGGGATTTACGCTAAATTCAGAATTGCATTGAATATTGTTTTTTGACTATTTTAACGAAACCTCAAATTTTCGCCTCAGGGAAGAAAACTAAATTATTTTAAGGAAGAATATTTTACCTGATAATTATCCGGGGGAGAAGAGCCATGGCTATCTTTTGCACCGACGCCGGGCATGGCGGAACCGATTCCGGAGCCGTCTGGAACGGGGTTCTGGAGAAAGATATTAATCTGCGGGTCGTTCTTCGTTTAAATAAATTTCTGAAGGATCGCGGACACAAAGTCTGGACGACCCGACGTTCCGATGAGCGCGTTCCGCCTTTAAAGACCCGCTGCCGTTTGATCAACGCCCATCACAGTCAAAAACGTCCTCGGTTCGACGCTATCATTTCCATTCATTGTAACGTAGCCGCCAAATTGGACGAAGCGGGCGGTAAGTACATTCCGGTTCCGGAGTGCCGCGGTTTGTATGCCATTTACGGCGCAGAATCGCAGTCGGGAACGAATCTGGCAAACACTATCGCCGAAAGTTGCGCAAAAAAAGGCATTGTCCTCGCGCATCACGGCATTCTCAGCACGCTGCAACTGGGGCGCAGTCTGGCGTGGATTCATCAAACTCTGCCGACAGCCGTTTTGGTTGAATTGGGTTTTTTGACCAATCCCGACGAATTGCAGCTTTTGCAAACGCCCGAATACCGGCAGACGCTGGTTGAAGCGATCGCCGAAGGTTTGGAGCGTTTTGCTCAACCGGTTGCCTGAATAATTGAATTATTTATTAATATTTTGCGGGAGGTAGATCGATGGAAAAATTTAGGGGGAATCCCAGTTCCTGGCTTTTGAAAAACTCCAAAGGCTTTCCCGATTTCTTATTTACGATTTTAACCTATTCCATGATTCTGCTTGTCTTTTTATCATTGATCTGGATTGCCTTTGCTGTTCTGGCTTTTATTCGCGCCGGAACTCCGCAAGCCGAAATTCTGATCAAAATAATGAACAGCATGAAAACCGGACTTGTCTCTCTTGCGGGCGTGGTGTTTGGTCTGGCTGGCAGTTACACTGTTCGGCGCTTCAAAACCGACGATCATTATCTTCAGAAAAAAAGGTTAGAGTACGATATGGGCAAAACGAATGAAGAGCGAACGGCGGATCAAAGCGGATTGAAAGTGGTCGAAAGCGAGGAGGATATCTGATGTTTGATTTCAGCTCAATTAAGGTCTGGCTCGAAGTTTTGCTGCTGCTTATTCCCGTGATCGTCACGATGATTTTAATCTATAAATTGGTCTTGCCGCGCAATCCGAAATTGGGTTTGGGTTTGATGGCTGGCGTCGGATTGATAGGCGCGTTTCTGATTAATCGAAAACTCAAAAAAGCCTTTGCCGTGGAAAACAAACTGAGCGAGTTTAATGAGGATTACGCGCGGTTCAAGGAAATCCAGAAACGTCGTCAACAGGCGGTCAGCGCAAATCAGGAAGTCATTAAAGTTTTGGAGAAGCGCAGAAAAAAGATGGAAAAAGACGCCCTGAAATACAAGACGGAGCTTCAATTGATCGACGCGGAATTAAAAGACCGCAAGGCGCTAAACGAACAGTTGTTAAAAGACGCTTCTTCTTTTGTTTCCGCGGCGCGGGAACGCAGCAGGGAAAGAAAGAAACTGCTTTCCACGCTTCCGCAGGAGGAAGATTCTTCGACCACTGATCCGGAAAAGCCCATTGAGATTGACGGCTACCGTTTAACGGAGGAATAAAAAATGCGATTCGGATTGATTCTTTTGATTGTTTTTTTACTGCCTTTTGCGCTGTTTGCGCAAACGCCCTCCGACGCGCAGCTAAAGAAAGCCCTGGCGGAATGCGAGCAGGATCTGGACGCCAGCCTGAGCCAGATCGAAGCTCTGAAAAACGCCTTAAACGCCACGAATTCGCTAATCGATAAGCGCGCCGCGGTTGCCGATAGTCTGATCAAAAACCTGGAAAATCAATTGCGTTTGCAGTCGCAGATAGGTAAAATAATGCAAATGAATGCGGACACGTTGCAGATCATGGTAAAAGATTACGATCGCAAACTAAATGAAATTGCGGACTTGTATCGCAAGGAATTGCAGCGCAGCTCGCGACCCTGGTTTTTTACCTTACACGGCTGGCAGGGCTTTGGCACCGGCGTGTTAATCGGCGGCGCGATCGGAGTTGTCTTCAGCGTAGTGCATTAGTTTACCAGGCGAAGTTCGCGGCGGTTTTAATCGCTTCGACCATGCTTGTTTCGTCGGCGACGTTCTGCCCGGCAATTTCGAAAGCCGTGCCGTGATCAACGGAAGTGCGCAGAAAGGGCAAGCCCAGCGTTACGCTGACGGTTCGGAAAAAATCGAGAGTTTTGGCGGCAATATGACCCTGATCGTGGTACAACGAAAGCACGGCGTCGAATCTGCCTTTATGGGCTAAATGAAAAACAGAGTCCGCCGAAATAGGTCCCGCGATCCTGAAGCCTTCTTCCCGAGCCTTAAGTATTGCCGGTCTGATGATGCGAATTTCTTCGTCGCCGAACAGCCCCCCTTCCCCGGCGTGCGGATTTAAAGCCGCCACGGCAAGGTGCGCTCTGGCAAAACCCAATTTCTCGAGATGAAGCATGCAGCTTCTGATGGTTTCGATAAGTTTTTCTTCTGTAAGATGATCGACAATCTCGCGGAAGGGAATGTGCCTCGAGTAAAAGAAGATGCGCAGCGAACCCGTCACAAAAAGAGTCATCGTGTTCTGACTTTCGGTCAATTCCGTGAACATCGCCGTGTGATCCAAAAAGGGAATTTGTGTGGCTTTTAAGGATTGTTTGTTAATGGGCGCCGTGACAACAGCGTCGATCTGTTTTTTCAACGCTTGTTCAATAGCCGCCTTAATGGCTTTAAAAGCGATCTCGCCTCCCGCCGCCGAAATTTCTCCCGGGGCGGGCAGCGGCGTTACCAACGGAGTTTCGAATAAGGCGATCTGCCCGGGCTCCAAAGGTTCCTGTAAATTCGCCGGATCCGTGAATGTAACTAATTGAGCAGGCTTGACTAAAAAAGCGATTTGTCGTTTAAGCACCGCCCTTGGAGCAAAAACCACGGGCGTGCAAAGTTCGTAAATTTCCGGATGATCGGTCAACGCTTTTACTATGATCTCCGGACCGATTCCCGCGGGATCGCCGATTGTAATACCAATGCGTTTTAAAGACATGGGATTATTCTTTAAGTTGAATTCGTTTTTAGTAACCTACGATTTGTTGGTTCAAAAATCAATTGAAATGCTCATTAACACTAAAATCCTTGCTTTTTGGGCAGGTTATGCGTTAAGGGTGTAAAGGTAATGGATAATGAATAATGAATAATGTATTATCTCCGTCATCACTTAAAAGTTTAAATTATTCAACTAAATTATTTTTTAGTGAATAAAAAAGTATTTTCTTACTTAACAACAAACATTTTACTATTTTCTGCCTACTATTTCTGCTTTCAGACATCCTCTTACTTTAATTTTTTTCCTTTAATCTTTAATCTTTTATCTTTAATCTTACTCATCACGATGAATTCTTGTTTTCCGCGGGAATGATATTATGCTCCTTTAACCATTCCAGAGCTTTCTCGAGGAAAAAGTTGTCCCGGAACTCGATAAATTTTTTTAACAAATCCGGAATTTCGCACAGGATCTGATGAAATTTATTGAACCCGCCTT
>JAADIP010000090.1 GCA_013151275.1 Calditrichota bacterium
GATTCCAGACCGCATATTTTTGAAGTGGATTCGTTTTTCGTTAAACCGTTTAAGAAAAAACTGTTTGATTTCCGCGATAAAAAGATTGCCAAATTCAACCGTTCCAAAGCCGACCGGATTAATTTACTCTACAAGAGTAATCTGATGATTTTCGAAAAGGATAGTTCTGGCAACTGGCGTCTTTCCACCGGCGAAAAGGCTAAAGGCTGGAAAATTTCGAATATTATGTCTTCCCTTAACAATTTAAAGGCGACCCGTTTTGTGGAAGATAATCCGAGATATTTGAATCCCTACGGGCTTGTAAATCCTGAAGGACACATCGAGGTATTCGCCGGAGATGATAAGTTGATTGAACTGCAGATCGGTAAGGAAAAAGACGACAAGCTGGTTTACGCCCGTAATCCGTTGACAAAATCTGTGGTGACTATTAAAAAGAGTGAATTGGATAAACTCTTTCCCAAAAAAGAAGACCTGATCGAAGAAAAGAAAGAAGAGAAAAAAGAAGAACCTAAAGCGGATAAGAGTTAAGGTGGCTGATGTTTCGATTTGCTGATCCCTATTATTTAATATTTTTGTTGATTTTACCGGTAATGGTCTGGTGGTATTTTCGAGGTCGAGCCAGAGCAACGGGAAAGATCATCTATTCCGATGTGAATTTGGTAAAGAGTATCACGCCCAGTTTAAAGCAGCGGCTGCGTCCTTTTTTGTTCGCGCTGCGTTTGTTAGCCGTAACGGTTATTATTGTGGCTCTGGCGCGTCCTCAATCCGGCAGTAAAGAAGAGGAGATTACCACGGAAGGTATTGACATTGTTTTAACCATGGATGTTTCCACCAGTATGTTAGCCGAAGATTTCCGCCCGAAAAACCGGATTGAAGCCGCAAAAATGGTTGCCACCGAATTCATTAAAGGGCGAAAAAACGACCGGATAGGGCTGGTGGTGTTTGCCGGAGAAAGTTTTACGCAGTGTCCGTTGACTTTGGACTATGGCGTTCTCTATCAAATTCTGGATAATATGAAAGTGGCTGATCAGGATTGGGACGGCACGGCTATAGGAATGGGTCTGGCGACAGCCATCAACCGTTTAAAGGACAGCAAAGCAAAAAGCAAGGTGATCATTCTTCTGACGGACGGTCGCAATAACCGCGGGCAGGTTGACCCCATCACGGCGGCGCGGATGGCAAAGGCTTACAACATTCGCGTTTATACCATCGGAACCGGCACAAAAGGAACGGCAATGTACCCGATCGACGATCCGCTGTGGGGCAAACGATACGTGCCCATGCGCGTGGATATCGATGAAGATTTGCTGAGACAGGTGGCTAAGATTACCGGCGGAAGGTACTTCCGCGCCACCAGCACCGAAAAACTGCGCGAAATTTACGATGAAATCGGAAAAATGGAAAAGACAAAAATTGAAGTAAAGGAATACACCCGGTACGAAGAATATTTTATCTATTTTCTGACGCTGGGCTTGATTCTCTTGCTTACGGAGTTGGTTTTGAGTAACACTTATTTTAAAACAATACCCTGATGGCTATGGACGTATTAAGATTCAGATATCCGATATTTTTAAACGGATTATGGGGAATTATCCTTTTAATCGTTTTTTTTGTTTTGATCTACCGCCATAAACAAGTGCTGCTGCAGCGGTTCGGGCATCTGGAAATTATTCAGCGGATTATGCCCGGATTTAATCGTAAACGGTTAATCTGGAAGAGCGTATTTTTTATTTTGAGCTACGCCTTTTTTGTCATCGCTCTTGCCGATCCGCAAATCGGCACTAAACTGGAAGAGGTTAAGCGGGAGGGCGTTGACATCATTATCGCTCTTGATGTTTCCAACAGTATGCTGGCGGAAGATATTAAACCGAATCGTCTGGAAAAAGCCAAACACGAGATCGCCAATTTTATTGGTCTTTTAAGGGGCGACCGCATCGGATTGGTCGCCTTTGCCGGGATGGCGCACCTGGTTTGTCCTTTAACCCTCGATTACGGCGCGGCTAAACTTTTTCTGCAAATGATGGATACCGACCTGATTCCGGTTCAGGGCACGGCATTGTCGGACGCCATTAAAACCGCGCTGAAAGCCTTTAATCAAAAAGAGCGCAAACACAAGGTATTAATTTTGATTACCGACGGCGAAGATCATGAAGGCGATCCGGTTAAAGTCGCCGAAGAAGCGGCTAAAGAGGGAATTGTTATTTACACCATCGGAATCGGTTCGCCGCAGGGCGTGCCCATCCCGGTTTACGATCAGTTCGGAAATTCATTGGGATTCAAGAAAGATCGCAACGGAAATGTGGTGACCACCAAACTGGATATTAAAACCCTGCAAAAAGTGGCTTTTATTACAAACGGAAAATACTATATTGCCACGAGCGGGCAATCGGAATTAAAAAAGATTTACGAAGAAATCAATAAAATGGAGAAAAAAGAACTTAGTGCGCGTAAATTCTCTCAGTATGAAGATCGGTTTCAAATTTTTGTGGCTTTGGGATTATTTTTCCTGCTGCTGGAATTCTTTTTACCGGTCAGAGATAAAAAAGGGTATCGGTATGCGCTGGATCGTTATTAACCTGATAATGTTGATGTTGATCGGTTCGGCTTATGCCGACAGCATCCGCGGCAAAGTGAAAAAGGGAAACGAGCTGTATCAGGAGGGTAAATACGAACAGGCTCTGGCGGCTTATCAGGATGCTTTGTTGGACGATCCTTTAAATGAAATTGCGCTGTTTAATCAGGGCAACGCTTATTACAAATTAAAGAAGTACAAAGAAGCGATTGAAACCTATCAAAAAGTGGTAGGCAGCGAAAATTTGCAATTGAGCGCAAAGGCGTTTTATAATATCGGGAACGCCCGGTTTCAACAGAACAAATTAAAAGAGAGCATCGAGGCGTACAAAAAGTCCCTGGAGCTCAATCCCGATGATATTGACGCCAAGTACAATCTGGAATTGGCGCGGGCAAAATTGAAGGAATTAGCAGATAAAAAGCAGATGCCCAATCAGCAACAACAGCAGCAGAATAAAAAAATTGAACCTTCTGAGTTCGCTAAGCAGTTAAAACAACAGGCGGAAAAATTAGTGGATCAGCGGCGTTACAAAGATGCCTACCGGTTGATGACGGACGGGCTGAAAAAAGACAAAACGGTGGCGGCGTTCAGTGATTTTATTCAACGCATTAAAGATGTGGTAGATATTGTGAGCGCGAAATGAGTAAAAAAAGAATTTTGTACATCGTTCTTTTCTTGACTATTTTTATAAATTTGGCGCAGGCGCAGACGGCGGAGGGTTTTTTTCATCTGAGCGCTAATCTTTACATTCGCGGACAATTGGAACAGGCGATACAAACAGTGCAAAAGGGCTTGCAGCTTTTTCCGAATGATCCTTATTTAAATGCGCTGTCGGAAAAGTTAAAAAAGAAAAAACAACAGCAGCAACAGCAGCAACAAAATCAGCAGCAGCAACAGAAACAGCAGGAGCAAAAAAAGCAGACCGCCAACGAGGGCAAAAAAAATAAAAAAGACGAACAGCAAAAACAGCAAAAGGCTCAAAAAAAGGGCGAAAAGAAAAAAGAGATGACCAAAAAAGAGGCGGAGCGCATTTTACGGGCTTTAAAGGAAGAAAACAAAAAGTTTAAAAAAGAGCATCTGCGTATTCCCGCAAGCAGAAGACAATTGGAAAAAGACTGGTAGTGCCGCGCCGCACAAGCTGTTGTTTCGCCGGGTAGGCGGTTGTTCAGGGACGGACAATGTAATTTCTTTAATACATAATCCGGACAA
>JAADIP010000071.1 GCA_013151275.1 Calditrichota bacterium
TAGATTGAATAGTAAAATTGTAAATACGAAATTCGAATATCGAAATCCGAAACAAATTCGAATGAACGAATGACAGAAATTCAAAACAAAACTTTGATAAAGAAGAATATTCTGAAATTCAGATCCTGCGCGGTTTGAGTAAAGACCCCCCTTGCCTTCGGCGTTCCCCCCTTTGCAGGGGGGAAATTAAAAGGGTGGTCTTAAATTCAGAATAAATCGATATTTAACAAGGTCGTGACGCGTGATGTGTAATGCCTAACAAGTAACGAGTAACCAGAAGCCAGAAACCTGCAACCGGTAACCCTTACACCCTTAACCCTTACACCCTTAACCCTTATCCCCTTAACTCGTAACAAAGAGCAAGGATTTTTGTGTTAATATTTTAAAGGGGCAATTTTTACTTTTAAATGAGCCGTTAAATAAATATATTGAATCAGTTAAAATTAAATCTAACAGCAAGGAAAAAATTCGGCATGGTCAGCATCGTAACATTTATTATCGGAATGGTTTTGTTGTTTGTTTTGGGGATTTTGATCGGAGCGGGTCTGACCTATTTCCTGACGTCCAAACATCAGAAGACCGCCGAGCAATTGGCGGCGGAATTTGGTTCCCGCGCCCAGCAGGAAAAAGTGCGCGAATTGGAACTTATGCTCGGTCAGGTGAAAGACTCCTTTGGCAATCTTTCGATGCAGGCTTTGGAAAAGAGCACCAGACAGTTTATTCAACTGGCAAACAAGGTTCTGGAAGACCGCTCCCGTCTTTCCGAAGAGCAGATCGAGGGCAAAAAGAAATTGATCGATCAGACCCTGGTGAACATGAAAGAGGAATTGTCAAAAGTGCAGGAAATGGTGCAGAAGATCGAAGCCGAACGCAAGCAAAGTTTCGGCGCTATTACCATGCAGTTAAAACAATCGGTGGAACAGACTCAGCGCCTGCAGGAAATTACCAATCAACTTTCCACGGCGTTGAGCCACTCTCAAACCCGCGGACAGTGGGGCGAACGCATGGCGGAAGATGTTTTGCGAATGGCTGGTTTTATCGAAGGAATCAATTATTTGAAACAAACGCGGATTCAGGGAAGCGACAAACGTCCCGATTTTACTTTTTTACTTCCGCAAAATCTCAAAGTAAATATGGACGTAAAATTCCCTTTGACAAATTATCTGGCTTATCTGAAAGCGGAAACCGATCAGGAAAAAGAGCACTACAAACATCTTTTCTTAAAGGACGTTCGGCAGCGCATCAAAGAGGTTACCACCCGCGACTACATCAATCCCTCCGATAACACGGTTGATTACGTGATCGTGTTTATTCCCAATGAACAGGTTTACGCCTTTATTAACGAGCACGACAGCACGGTTTTGGACGAAGCGCTTAAAAATAAGGTGATCCTTTCGTCTCCGATCACTTTGTACGCCGTGTTAGCGGTTATTCGTCAGGCGGTGGATAATTTCCGTCTGGAGCAAACGGCGGCTCAGATTCTTTCGTTGCTCAACGATTTTCGCAAGCAGTGGGATCGTTTCAAAGAATCGATGGAAAAGATGGGTAAAAAACTGGACGAAGCGAAGGGCGAATACAACAGACTTGTAACTACGCGAACCACCCAGTTGGAAAGACCGCTGCGTAAAATAGAGGGCGTCCGGATCAGCGAACACTTAAAGGATTCCGAAAGACCGGAGCTGCCGGGCAAAGAGGAATAAGCATTGTTCGGAAGAGTGAACCGCCGCTTTAAGGCGCGTCGGTTTTTGAAAGCCGAAATTCTCGGGAGAAAAAAATATCTACTAATATTTTAATTTATCGGGGTCAAGTCATGCGTTCATTGGTCATCGTTTTTCTTTTTTTGTCGTTTGCTTTTTCGCAAAAAGACGCGATTGACTATCAATTAATTATTGCCGCTCCCCAAAAGCACGAGGTTCGGGTAAAAATAGAAGCGCCGGTGATGAATTCCGATACTCTGACTTTTGCCATGCCCGCCTGGTCGCCGGGCAGATATGTGATTTACAATTTTTCCAAGAATGTTTTTGACGTGCGGGCGTTCGATAACGAGGGAAATAGACTTCAGGCGAAATTGGCTGACAAACAAACCTGGAAAATACCGTGCAAAGGAAAAACAAAAGTCCGCTTTGAATACAGCGTTTTTGCGAATACTTTGGACGGCACCTTTTCCAAAGTCGATTCTTCGGGAGCTTCCGTTAACGGGGCGGGAATTTTCATGTACGTTGCCGGAAGAAAACATCTGCCGGTAACGCTGAAAATAAAAGCGCCCGAACAATGGAAAATAGTCACTTCTCTTAAGCGGAATGAAAACGGTTACTATCAAGCCCCTGATTACGACCGGCTTATCGATAGTCCCGTTGAGATGGGGAGGTTGTACGTCTATCGGTTTGAAGAGTTGAATAAACCGCATCTTCTGGTATTTCACCGACCCGTCAGGCAGGAAATTCTTCGGCGTTTTGAAAATGATCTGAAAAAGGTCATCCGCTTTCAGGCGGGTCTTTTTGACGGCGAGCTGCCCTATTCGCGCTATGTGTTCTTCTTTAGCCTCTCGCCCGATTTAAAGCACACGGACGGGATGGAGCATTTGAATTCCTGCCGCGTTTTACTGCGTATGGATATTGATTCTATCGACTGCGACGCCAACACGGATCCCGATTATGATAATTTGATCTGGTTGTCCGCGCATGAGTTTTTCCATACATGGAACGTAAAGCGGCTGCGCCCCGCGGGGTTAGGTCCCTTTGATTACAGCAGAGAAGTTTACACCCCAAGCCTATGGATCGCCGAAGGATGGACCTCTTACTACGCTTATCTGTCGCTGGTAAGAACCGGAATTTACACCCGCGAAAAATTCCTTTCCGAATTAGCCTCCCGCATTACCCGCTATGAACGCGACCCCGGTAAAAAGTACCGAACTTTAGCCGAAGTCTCGATTTTAACCTGGCTGTTTAAAGGCTACATTCCGGTTTATGAAGAGACGAATATCGACAAGACCACCTATTCCTACTATTACAAGGGACTTATTGCCGGATGGCTGCTGGACATCCTGTTGCGGTCTAAAACCGGCGGAAGCTATTCCCTGGACGCGCTGCTTAATTCGATGTGGAACACGTTTTACAAACAAGGCGGTTCCGATTATTATTTGCCGGGAAGGGGGTATTCGGAGCAGGAAGCGGAGGCGATGGTCGTAGGGCAAATTGGCGAAGCGGGCGGAGCTTTTTTGAAAAAGGTCGTTCACTCCACCGATCCTTTGCCTTATGAGATTATAAACAAAGCGGGTTTGCGAATAAAATATAACAATACGCGAAAACGTTATTTCATCGAAAAAATACCGGACATGAACGAAAGCCAAAAACGAATCTGGCGGGAATTGACCGGGGCGGAAGAATAGGTTTTTTGCAAAAACGTGATGCGTGAGGAGTAAGACAAAAGACAAAAGACAAAAGAAATAAGATTACCAGAAATCAGAGAGCGGTGACAACAATCTACCGTATTAAGAGAGTTGAAGATTTCCGCTTATACGCTAATATCCTTAACGCTTAACGAAAAGACTTTTACAACTGAACGGTATTGCATGATAGGGATGATGTTTTACGGATAAAAAAGGGGGAATGTTTGAATAATTTAACATTCTCCCTCTAAATAGCCTATCTAACCAATATCATCTTCTTTGAAAGAGAAATGCCGTTACCGGTGATAAATCTGTAAATATACACGCCGCTGGCTAAGTTTCGTCCGTTTCTTCTTCAAGTGTAGTTTGAACATAATCATTAT
>JAADIP010000253.1 GCA_013151275.1 Calditrichota bacterium
AAATTTCCGCGAATCCGTGTTCTTGGAGCCGAAGCCCTGCAATGCCCCACGCTTTTGATGAACGGCTTTGGCGGACATCGTATCGAAGGAATAGGCGATAAGCACGTACCATGGATCCATGATGTAAAAAACATGGATATGGTCGCAGCCATTGACGATGAAGATTCACTGCGTCTGCTGCGTCTGTTCAATGAACCGGCGGGTCGCGAATGGCTGGCTAAAAAGGGCGTGCCCGGAGAAACGATCGAAAAACTGCCCTTGATGGGAATTTCTTCCTGCGCCAATCTTCTGGCTTCCGTTAAAATGGCGAAATATTACGAAATGACCGAAAACGATGTCATCTTTACCGTTTTTACCGATTCGGTGGAAATGTACCGATCGCGATTAAAAGAGATGAATCAACAGTGGGGCGAATACACGGAAATGCAGGCAGCAATTGACTGGAGCAAAGCAAGGTTATCGAGAAGCAGACCATCGACTATCTGCGCGAACTCACTTACTACGACCGGAAAACGATCCATAATCTGAAATATTTTACCTGGATCGAACAGCAGGGCAAAGAAGTGGAAGAATTAAACGCGCAGTGGTATGACGAGGGATACTGGAAAGAACGATTTTCCGTTGTGCCGAAGTGGGACGAACTCATTAAACAATTCAACGCGGCGGTGGGAATCGAAAAGTAAAACGACTGATTACGAATCCCTTATTTCTTTTTAAAAGAAAAGATCATTTATTTTTGCCGATCTTTTAACCGGTAATGCGGAAAATCGGGTTCTGACTAATTCGGCGTTAAAAACGAATTGGAATTTGTTTCCATGAAAAATCAAAAAATCAAAACAATAAAAAATGTTTTTATCCCCGCCGGGGGAAATACTTTGCAACTGGTTAATATTCATTTTCATGAACAAATCCGGGAAATCGAGCCTCTGTCACCTTCATCCGTATCATGGGAGGAAATATCCGACGCGCAGCGAAGGGCAAGCTTCATAAAAAAACACGGCAAATCATCAGAACCCCTGGCAAAAGACGAATTTGACGGCGGATATTTGCTGTTGATTCCGGGAGCCATTGACCCCCATGTCCATTTTGACACGCCCGGATTTGAATTTCGCGAAGATTTTGAACACGGTTCTTGCGCCGCGCTTTGGGGCGGAGTCACCACAGTCGTCGATATGCCCTGCACTTCCGTTCCGCCGGTTACGAATCTCAAAAACATGGAAACCAAATTGCAGGCGATCGAAGGGCGCAGCTACGCGGATTACGCGTTGTGGGGCGGAATATCAGGCACAGATTTTACCGATGAGAACGGATTGAAGCGTAATATTTATGATCTTGCGCGCGCCGGTGTAATCGGTTTTAAAGCCTATTTAATTTCGGGCATGGAACTGTTTACGGATCTTCAACCGATTCAAATGAAACAGGCGGCGGAATGGACAAAGTCGGCGGGAGCTCTGCTGGCTGTGCACGCGGAAGACAAACAATTAGTGGTTTCACGCAAAAAAAACTTGCAAAGCAAAGGCAGAACCGACTGGCGCGCCTATTGCGAAGCGCGCGATATTCAGGCGGAAGAAAGAGCCGTTCGGACAATGGCGGAAATTTGCGGTCAAACCCATGCCGCGATTCACATCGTTCATTTGAGTTCCGAACGCGGTTTAAATATTCTGCGGAGAGCGCAATCCTCCGGACTTCCGATGACCGCCGAAACCTGTCCCCATTATTTGTTTTTTACGCAAGACGATTTTGAACGTGCCGAAATTGCCGCGTTTCTGAAAACCGCTCCTCCGGTAAAATTCGCTTCGGATAAAGAGGCGCTGTGGGAGGGATTGAAAAACGGAAGTCTAAATTTTGTAACCACCGATCATGCCGGCTGCGATCCCGAATCGGAGAAATCGGACGCCAATTTCTGGAATGTTTACGGCGGAATACCAGGCGTGGAACATCGCGTGCCCTTTCTCTTCAGCGAAGGCTTTTTAAAAGGACGATTAAATCTGGAACAAACCGTTCGTCTGCTTTCCACCAATGTAGCGGAATTTTTTAATCTTAACGAAAAAGGCGCGCTGCTTGCAGGTAAAGACGCCGATTTCGCCTTAATCGACCTGTGGAGCCCCTGGACCGTTCGCGCCGCCGAAATGCACAGCAAGGGACGCTATACCCCTTTTGAAGGCGTACAATTCGGCGCGAGGGTGGAAACAACTTTTTTGCGAGGAAGGCTTTGCGTAAATCGTAAAAACGGCTTCCAAACCGCTGAAAAGATCGGACGGTTTATTACGCGCAGTGCTTAATAATAACGTCTTTTGCACTCTCCGCAGGATCAGATTTAATAATTTAAGATACGATGTCTTAGAATCGGTTTGAACACTGATTTTTTCAGCATCTGAGTTTACTGTGTAAAATCAATACTTTGGAGGTTTATTTTGACCCGAATATTTAAAAATGCCTGGATTTGCCGGATTTCCGACGACTCCGTTCAGCCCCTGTTCGGGGATGTCGCTGTGTCTGACGGTCGTATCGAAGCTGTCCTCGAAAGATCGCCGAATCGGTTTGAATCGGCTGACCCTGCAAACAAATCGGAATTCGATTTACAGGGAAGATTGCTGACCGTACCCAATGTCAATTTCCATGAGCATATCTATTCCAGATTAGCCAAGGGATTGCCCATATCGGGTCCCATGGGGAATTTTACGGAAATTCTGGAAAGCCTCTGGTGGAAACTTGACCGCGATCTTGATTTGGACATGGTAGCAGCCAGCGCGCGAATGACCGCAATAGAAGCGATCCAAAACGGCGTTACCTATCTTTTTGATCACCATGCGTCGCCGTTTGCCGTTGAAGGCAGTTTGAAGACCATCGCCGCCGAACTTAAATCTTTCGGTTTGAGGGCTGCGCTGTCTTTTGAAATTTCCGACCGAAACGGAACCGAGGTAACCCAAAAATCGATTGACGAAACCGTGAATTTCATTTCCGATCACTCCGACGACGACATGAAGGGCATGGTCGGTTTGCACGCCTTATTTACCGTTTCAGACCGGACTCTGCAGCAAATCGCCAAACTTCTGCCCGACTTAAAAACGGGCATCCACATTCATGTGGCGGAAGACAAAGCGGACGTCCGGAAAAACATGGCGCAGCACAAGCTCTCCGTCGCCCAGAGACTGCAAAAGTTCGGCTTGCTGAATAACCGGTCGCTGTTGATTCACGGTGTGCATTTGACCGCTGACGATTACCCGATCATAAAAAAACACGGGGCGGCTCTTGTCTATAATCCGGATTCAAATCTGAATAACGCCGTGGGCTTGCCCGATTATGACAAGGTGCCGGAAGAAATCCCAATCTTAGCCGGAACCGACGGCATGCACGCCAATGTTGGGCGTTCTTTAAAACAGCTCTTTCTGCTCTACCGCCATCAGGGCAACAGCTTTGAAAAGACCTTTGACTGGTTTCAAAAAATCTTTTTCGATCAGTTGCGATTTGTGCGCAGTTATTTTCCTGATTTTCCGCTGCTCCGGCAGAATGACCGCGCGGATTTTATCGTCTGGGATTACCGTCCGCCCACTCCCTTACACGGGGATAATTTTTGGGGACACTTTATTTACGGGGCGCTGGAGTACCCTGTGCACACGGTTGTTCAAAACGGCAGGCTGTTACTGCGCGAACGAAAATTAGAGCGCGAAACCGATCTGAATTTTTACGATGAGATTTACAAACAGGGAGAAAGACTGTATCGGAAGTTTAAACAGGCGTGAGGGGCAAGATAAAAGATAAAAGATAAAAGATGAAAGTGATAAAGAGGTGATGGGTGATGGGTGACGAGTAACAAAGTTACAGAGTTACAGAGTTACAAAGTTACGAGTTTAGGTGTTTAGATGTTTAGGTGTTTAATTTAGAGCGGAAAATGAGTGTGAGAAAGCAGAATGCAGAAAGCAGAGAGCGGAAAGCAGTAGTAGGAAGAAAATAGTAAAATGTTTGTTGTTAGGAAGTAAATGCTTTTCTATTCTCCAAAAAATAATTTGGCTGAATTATTTAAGCTTTTGAGCGATGGTGAGGATAACTCATTACGCATTACGATGATCAGAGAATCCGCTTAACCCTTACACCCTTAACCCATAACCCTCTACCACGCTTAACGAATTATTTTCTT
>JAADIP010000157.1 GCA_013151275.1 Calditrichota bacterium
AGATAAAAGATTAAAGTAAATCGGTAAAAAAGACGGGCGGTTCATTCTTTGATGCCTTAGTTAATAGTTCAACCGAATTTACAAAAATAAAACGGGAAAATACAAGGGAAAGGCGTGACAAGGAAGATTAAAGATTAAAGATGAAAGATTAAAGGTTAAAGTAAAAGGTTGGCAGAAAGTCGTGATGCGTGACGAGTGACAAAGTAAATAGACAGGCTCCCTTCGACAGGCTCAGGGAGCGATGGGTGATGAGTAATAAAAAATACAAAATAAAAACAGGCTGCCAAAGCGGAGAGCAGAATGCAGTAGCAGGTAGTATTCTGAAAATAATAAAGTGTTTGTTGTTAGGAAGTAAATGCTTTTTTATTTTCCCAAAAACAACTTGGCTGAATTATTTAAGATTTTGAGCAATGATGAAAATAACTCATTACGCGTTACGCATTACGCATTACGATTATTGGAGAAGTCCGCTTACCCCTTAACCTTTACACCCTTACACCCTTAACCAATATCAACACAAAAACCGCTAAAGCTCATCCATTTTACCGGCAAATTCTTTTAATATTTCCAACGTTGTGGAATCCGAGCTGAAAACCGAATTCCGACCCTGCGGCTCCTGCGGCGGATCGCCCGTAAAATCGTCTCCCTTTTTCCATTCAGCCTTTTGCGGATCTCCCGGACGACCTTCGCCGCCCCAGGTCCAAAAATTGCTTCCGCTCAGAGGTCCGCCGCTTTTGGCGTTCTGATAAATCCATTCGAAAATTTGCCGGAAATAAACGTCTCTGTAATGTGTTGACGCTTCGGGCGAATAGGAATGTCCGTCCCTCGGAATCCCAAATTCTTCCAAAACCAGCGGCTTACCGATTTCGTTTGCAAACCGGATGTGCTGATTCAGGTAACGGTGAGCCTTAACCAACGCCGAGTCAAATGTCGCTTCGGGATTTAACGGATCGTACCAGCGCCAGTTCAAAATCCACAGATGAAAAGTGCAGTAATCAATATTCGGATCTTTGTGAATCTCTTTGTAAACCTCTTCCGATCCGATGCATCCGGCTAAGCCTTCGTTCCCGGTGGAAACAAGATGATTAGAATCCATAGATTTGATGAACGCCGCCGTTTCTTTAATCCAGCGAATAAAAACAGGGTAGTTGTTTTTCCCTGTTTGTCCCTCTCCGGGTCTGGGTTCGTTAGCCAATTGCCAAGCCATGATTGTGGGGTCGTCTTTGTAGGTTATTCCGCTGATTGAATTTTTACGCAGAATAATCGTTTTAATATATTTGTGAAAATATCGATTCGCCTGTTCATTGGTGTAAAAGCGGGCGCTAAAGTTCATGAATTGCGTCCAGGTGTATTCCGGCTTAAAGGGATTCGGCAAGGGCTCCCTGGTTAACCAGGACACATATTGAGACATGCCGCCCGACCAGACCCAGAAATTATTCAAAAAGATCACCGCTTTCATTCCGCGCTTAGCCATTTCCGCCAATAAATAATCCATTCCCTCCAATAATCGTTCGTCGTACTGCCCCAAATAGGGTTGGATCGGGGGATAAACCGTATTGGTTTGCGTCAGCCCTTCCGAAGCTCCCATAATTCTTAAGTTTTTTACACCCAGAGCTTTTAACATATCCAGTTCCCGCTTCAGCCGCTCCCGATCGCCGCCTTCCGCAAGCGCAGCCAGATTCACTCCGTACCACATATTGGTTCCCAAAAAACGGTAAGCCTTCCCGTTTAATTCGAAAGACGTTTTTTTCACCGAGACAAATCCGGGCTGCGTCTGAGCCTTTCCCCCCGATACAATCAATAAAACAACTACAAACGCGATTAACGAAAACTTATTCATGGCAACCCCTTCATTTGATGAGCAAAATCTTTTGCGCTGATTTTGTGTTCTTTGTCTTCAAAACGATAAAATAAATACCTGACGATAAAGAATTCGCCTTCAATACTTTGGAATATGTTCCCGGTTGTAAAAAGGCGTCCAAAAATGTCTGAACTTTCCGACCCGACAAATCATAAACCTGACCGCGCACGAACGAAGAACTCGGCACGTAAAAGCGGATCGTCGTTTGATTATTAAACGGATTGGGATAATTGGGAAACAGCCGAAAGCTTTTTAAGGGACGGTTAGAACGATTAATTTTCATGAGCGAGGATTTTTGCAGGAAAATCGCATCCAGATTAAAAAACCCTTCGCCCATTCCGCCTTTGCCAGCCATAATATTAAAAGAAATTTCATTGATGTCGGAAGAACCGAGTTTTTTGGCGGAGTCGCCTGCACTGAATTCGTCAAGATAGATGTTCAGCCATGCGCCGTCGGGATGGTTTAAAGTTGTGGTGTATTGCCACGATTCTCCCGAAGTATCTTTCAGAATAATTATTAAATCTCTCGAGCTGTCATCGTCTTTCAGCCAGAATGAAAGGACATCCGCGCCAGGGTAAATATTCGAAAGCGGTTTAAAGAATCCGGCATAATAAGCATTTCCGTTGCCGATTGCGTAGTCCGCTCTCAGGCTTTTCCCGCCTTCGCCAAAACTGCTCATATCGAGAGAAAGATTTGCCGTTGTCCCGCCTCTCACCAGCCAGCTGCTTTGCAGACCCAAATTATTGGCGTATTCTTCAAAATCATCGATGCGGATCTTTCCCTCCAGATAAATTTTAACGGTGTCGCCGATTAAACCTTCGGCGCTGGCTACAATTTCGGCTTCGCCCGGCTCGCCCTGAGCCTGAAAGCTGACCTTGGCAATTCCCTTTTGAGTTATTACCGGACTTTCTTCCAGCAACTTTCCTTTTCCGTTTAAACTAAACGTTACGGCTATCGTTGAATTTACGATGCGGTTTTCAGAATCTTTAACATAGCAAAAAATCGGGACGGGCGCGGTATCCGCGCAAAAGATTGATTTTGCCACGGAAACTGCGGACAGGCGGTAAGGTTCGTCGCCGTAAACCACGGGTTTAATAATAAAAGCCACATCCGGATTATCATTACCGTCATCCGGTACTTGCAGGAATAAATCGCCCCCGCTTGTGCCCATTACCTCGGTCATAAATCGCTCTCCGGACCAGGCGTTAAACCATTCAACGCCGAACACAGTATCTTGAGCGGTTAATTCGTTAATTGTTAAAAATTTATATTTAACAGGATTGCCGTTGATTTCCCGCGCCCAACCGAATGTCAATTCTTCGCTTTTAAGACCGTAAACATCGATTTGTCCGGAACTTGAATTGAACGGAGAAAAGGAATGAGCTGTGTAATCAATTTTTGCAGCGACTTTGGAGAAGGCTGCCATTTGAGCCATCACGTCGGAGGACATAATTTTTTTGTAGCCAAAAGCCCACCAAAAAGGCGTGGTCGCATAACCGCCTGCCCAACCCGCCCACAATGCGTTATGGTACAATTGTGTGTATTCGGGCGACGGTACGTCGAAGCCGCCGAAAGTGTTGTAATAGCCGGCTTCGCCTAAAATGCCCGGTTTGTTAAAATCATTCCATATCTGTTGAGCGACATCGTAATAAAGGCGCGCGCTGCTGCGCAAAGGGTTGCCCGGATAAGACGAAAGCCAGTCGGTTTCGTACAGATGGACATTGGGTATGTCGGTAATTTCGTAACCCTCGTTCCAGTAAATGCCCCCGCTTTGCGAAGCCGTTGAGGGGCGTCGGTGCGGATCGTTATCCCGGAAAAAGTCGTGCACCTTTTTAACCCATTGAGTCGCTTC
>JAADIP010000126.1 GCA_013151275.1 Calditrichota bacterium
TAATCCTTTAATCCTTTTAATCATGGTTCAAAAACTTGTTTGTCTGAACCTTGATTTACATGATTCACCTGATTTCCTTGATTTTATCTTTGCCCAATCATGCTAATCCTTTAATCCCTTTAATAATGGTTCAGACAAAAAATTTCACAAAATCTTTTTTAATATCCAATAAGGCAAATGCGGTAAAATAAAATAAAACGGCTTCCATCTCGCCGAGATAACCGCCTTTCTCTTTTTCTTTTCCATCGCCTTAACAATACAATGCGCCGCCTTTTCGACTGAAATCGCCCAGAACATCTTTTCCCGATCCGCGGTCATGGGCGTTTTTACAAAGCCCGGCATGATTTCCGTAACCGTTATTCCCTTTTTTTCCAATCGGAATCGCAAGCCATCCAGATATCTGCCTTCAAATGCTTTGGACGCCGGGTAAGAAGGATTTTTTCCGCCCAGGTATTTTGCCAGAGAAGTAATGCCGATCAAATGCCCCCTGCTCTGCGTCTCAAAATAATGCGCCGCCCACACAAGCGTCTCTGCGTAACCCAGCACATTGGTTTCCAGCACATTCCGCTCGGTCTCCCATTCCAGATCCGGATTTTGTCCCGTAATACTCGATGACACAACACACACATCCATCCCGCCGAGCCGATCGACCAGAGCCTCCATTTTAACGGGAACCTGATCCCGATCCCGGATATCCAAAACTTCGCCCGTAAAGCGTCCCTTGTGAACCTTCTCCATCTCCCTCAAAACGCCTTCATTACGCGCCGCGCCGCCCACTTTATTCCCTCTTCGCAGCAACTCTTCCGCAAGCGCTTTGCCAATTCCCGAAGTGCAGCCCACAATCACAATGCTTCTCATCCCATTTCCCTTTGATTTTTTTGTAATTATTAACTATTTTGTAAAGAAAAATTATTGTTGTGCAATATGAATTCCGTTGACATTCGCATCGAAATCAAAATCGGCACCTCCGGCTACAGTTACGAAGACTGGCGGAGCCATTTTTATCCCCCGAACCTGTACAAAAGTAAATTCCTGGAATTTTATGCGCAATATTTCAACTCCGTGGAAATCAACAGCACCTATTACGCCATACCTTCCCGCGGAACCGTTTCCCGTTTTGTACAAAAAACGCCGGAAGATTTCTGCTTTATCGTTAAAACCCATCAGGAAACCACCCACAAGCGCAAAGAAAACGAGCAAGCCGTCAAACAACTTCTGGAAGCTCTGCAGCCCATGATCGAAAGCGGAAAATTCCACGGCTTTTTGGCTCAGTTTCCTTATTCTTTTAAGAATAACGAAACAAACCGCAAATACCTTCTCGAAACCCGTAAATTGTTAAAAGACTATCCGCTTTTTGTTGAATTCCGTCACATCGGCTGGGTTACTCCGCCCATGTACGATTTTCTGAAAGACAACAACATCGGTTATGTTAATGTGGACGAGCCGCAATTGCCCGGTCTGCTGCCGCCCCAGGCGGAAGCCACCACCGACCAAGGGTACATCCGTTTTCACGGACGAAACGCAAAAGATTGGTGGGACGGTAAAGGCTCGGCGCGCTACGACTATGAATACAGCGAAGAAGAATTGAAACAATGGCTGACCAACATCAATCAACTGCTGCGCAAAACGTACAGAACTTACATTTTTTTCAACAACCATCCCCGCGGTCAGGCTATTAAGAACGCCCGGCAAATGTTAAATCTTTTGCAGAATCAATTGCATTTGTTCGAATAGTGGCTATTTCGACAACTTGACCACTTTGAACAGCGCCAAAAAGATCAAACTGATAATCGTCAATCCCCACCCCAAACTCAACCAATCCACCAATGCGCCAACAATGGGACTCACAATCACGATTAAAAGAATTTCTATTTGCGTGGCGGTCGATAATCCCGAAGCCATAATATTCGACGGCAATACCTCGCTCAAATAACTGACCATCAACGGTCGGCGGATGTTTTGTACTAAATACATTCCCACAAACAAAAAAGCGGCTAAAACGGGCAAACCGAGAACTATGGAAATACCCGACAATAAAAAGGTCAACAATCCCGCGATGTACGCCGCATCGATTGCCAGCGGTAAATTCTTTAAACGATTTTCCAGTTTAAAAGCATTGCGCGAGCTGTACGAAGTAAGCAGATACAACACAAAATAGCTAAGCCCCACCAGCACCGCGGTTCTCTGTTTTTGAATCAAAAACAAAAACAACGGCAATTGAACCGCAAGTGTTTGCAGTAAAGGCTGCAGATAATCTTTCAGCGATTTGAAAAATCCTCCGTAAGCCGCGGCGCTTAAAAACGGTCGCAGATTGGTCACCCGGTCAAATTGTTTGAAATACGATTTTAAAACCTCTTTCAACTCGCTCCATAAATTATCCGATCCGTCCCGTTTAAGATTCTGGTTCTCAACTTTATTCAAATAACCCGGATAACTGAGAATGTTCAATAAATCCAGAATATATGGAACCATGGAAATCATAAAAAGCATGCGGTACTGCTTGCTGATAAAAATGATCCCGATGGCGATTAAAGAGCTCAGCGCCGATCCGATTTGCGACCATGATCTGGTTCGTCCGTAAAACTGGGTTTTAAGATTAAGCCAGCCGTTTAATTCCAGATAGCGAAGTATCATCGCTTTGTGTGTGCCTGAGCGGAAGGCTTCGCCGATTCCGAATAAAACCATTGCCAGGGCAAATAAAAAATACATTTTGCTAAAAGTAAAAATGGCGAACGAAATCAGGTATGCCGAAAAAGAGAAAATCATGGCGTTTTTTCTGCCGTAACTATCCGCCACAATTCCCGAGGGAATTTCAAAAATATTTTTGACAATTTCTCTGATTGAATAAAGCGTCCCTATCTGAAAAAAAGAAAATCCGGCTTCTCTCAGTATTAAGATTAAAAAGGCGTCAAAAAAACGTAGATTTTTTAAAAAACCGTAAGCGCAAAACTTGTAATACTGAATCGAACGGAACGGCTGTTTTTGCTCGGTCTTGAAATTGTGACGGTTATCATTCATAAGACTTGCCATATACCATTAATTAATATAAATTAAATTGATATTTTGATGATCATTTTTACTCAAAAAAATGAATCAATTCCGTTTAATTGTATTTTCGAGATGTCGATTTTTCATTATTGTCACTCTTAAATGGTTTTTAAAGAGCGAACATTTTTGTTCTTTCGTTTTTAATTAATTAAACCGCCTTGCTCGTCAGGCATTTGAAATTTCGGATTTTCATTTTTTTGAGTAAAAGATGTCATAGTTTAACATTTTTTTAATAAATTAACAATAGTCAATGAATAGCGCCGGGAGTGAATTTGAGTTTAACTTTGCGTTTTGCGCCCAGTCCTACGGGTTATCTGCATGTCGGCGGAGCCCGAACGGCTATTTTTAACTGGCTAATTGCGCGTCAAAGCGGGGGAAAGTTTTTGTTAAGAATCGAAGACACCGACAAACTCCGCTCTACCGAAGAATCCACACAAAAAATACTGAGCAGCCTTAAGTGGTTGGGGCTCGACTGGGACGGCGAAGTCTTTTTCCAGAGCGCCAATCAGCACCGCCATCTGGAAGTGGCAAATCTGTTGCTGGAAAACGGCAAAGCGTACCGCTGCTTTTGCACCAAAGAAGAATTGGAAGAAAAACGCCGCCGCGCCGAAGAACTTAAACTTAATCAACGCTACGACGGAACCTGCCGGAACCTCACACAGCAGCAAATTCGGGAAAAAACGAATCGCGGCTTACCTTTTGCCGTTCGCTTTAAGGTTCCGAAAGGAGAAGTCTTTTTTAACGACTTAATCCACGGACCAATGCATGTCAATAACGATACGCTTGATGATTTTATTATTGTGCGCTCGGACAAAACGCCCGTTTACCAGTTAGCCGTTGTGGTGGACGATCACGACATGGGCGTGAATTTGGTTTTACGCGGCGATGATCATATTTCAAACACCAACAAGCAAATATTGCTTTATGAGGCGTTGAATTGGGATGTACCCGGGTTCGGACATTTGCCCTTGATTTTGGGAACGGATAAACAACGCCTTTCCAAACGTCACGGCGCCGCCTCGGTGGAAGAATTCCGTTCCATGGGCATCTTCTCCGAAGCGCTGTTCAACTATCTTTGCCTTTTGGGATGGTCTCCGGGCGATGACCGCGAATTGTTTACGCGCGATGAACTGATTAAACGCTTCAGCATTGATCGGATTAACAAAACGCCCGCCGTGTTTGATCCGCAAAAATTACTCTGGATGAACGCCAAATATCTTGCCGCAAAAACCGCCGATCAATTGATTCCCTATCTTAAACCCTATCTTCGGGAAAAAGGATATTCCGCCGAAGAGTTAAACGATCCGCGTTTCCTCTTTTTAATCGAACTGCAAAAAATCCGCTCGAAAACGTTGCGCGAATTGGCTGACAACTTGCAATTGTTCTTTTCAGATCCCGTAGAATACGAAGAAAAAGGCGTAAAAAAATATTTTCGCAAAGAAAACAGCCTGACTCTTTTAAACGAACTACACGAGTTTTTTAACGAACAGTCCAACGGTTTTTTTGAGGACATAAGCGCCATCGAAACGGCAATTCGTGAATTCGCCGAAAAAAGGGACTTGTCGGCAGCCAAAGTAATCCATCCGCTGCGGCTTGCATTAACAGGAAAAACAGCCAGCCCGGGAATTTTTGAGCTTGTTTATGTTGTTGGTAAGAAAAAGGTTTTGACTCGAATACAAAATGCTATAAATTATCTGAAAAAATTGAACTGACCAGATGTTAACGGAAAAATTAAACATACTGACAGTAAACGGAGACGACGACCTTCAACGTCTTATTAAAGGGGTTTTTAGCTCTATTAACTACGAATTAAACTCTTTTACGGGCAGCGAATTCCCTTTAAACGAGCTCTCTCAAAAAAATTACCATTTGGTGATTATTGACGGCACCCGCACGCCGTTCCGTCCCGATCAATTGCGGCAGGCTCAACTCGGTTTTCCGAACGTTCATTTTATTTTTATTGACTCCGATTACTCGCAAATTAAAAATTGGTCCGAATTCAAACAATTAAATATTGTAACGGCGGATAAATTGCCCGAACGGCTGCCCATCGTTTTAAGTCATTTTTACACGGAATTTAACAACCGCTTAATTTCCAATTTGTATTACTGGCGACTGATTAAAATAGCTCTTGAAGAAAGCGTTGTTTTTACCGCGATTGTCGATAAGACGGGCGATATTTTATTCCTCAATAAAGTCGGGCAGGAAATTCTAAAGATCTCCTTCGACGAAGAATCGCGCTTAAAATTTTATGATTTTTTAAAAGAAGGCGAAAAAGTGTGGCAATTTCTCACCAGAAAATGGAAAGACGAAAACGCTCCTCTGATTCAAATGGATATGCAATTGATGGATCGCAATTTCAATGAATTTCACTTTCCGGTTACCATTCATTCGGTGGCAAACACACAAAATTACTACATAATTCAGGGAAAAACACTGTCCGAACCCTCCCATTCTCCGGCTGGTTCAGATTCGGAAACATTATTAAAAGCCTTTTCCGACTCCCTTGCCAATGAGCTGTTGAATCCTTTGAATGTAATCTGGGGCAGGTTACAGCTTTTTCAGACAAACGCTCAACTGAACGACAGGGATATTCACAATTTAAACTTAATCGAAAAACAGATTCAAAGGATTAACGAAGTTATTTCCAAATTAGTGGCGTTTACTTCCATCAAACGCGATTTGGTTCCTCAGCGCGTCTTTTTGAATGAAATCATCCGTCGATTACCTTATCAACCGTCCTTCCAGAATCAATTGGAAAGCAAGACCGATCGCCTCCGCTTACAATTGGGAAAAAATATTCCTCCCATATTTGGTCAGACGGCTCAATTCGAACTCTTATTAAGTACCATATTAGACTTGCTCCTCAATCTTAGCGGTTCACTTTCCAGAATAATTATTCAGAGCAGCCCTTCCGAATCTTCGGAGGGCGATAAAAAAGAAATTGAAATCCGTTTTAAAATTGAAAATTTTACCGATGCCGCGGATCAACATTTATTAAAAACAAGCTTGCACTTCGATGAGACAAGCAAGAAAAAATTCGCGCTCGAAATGACCATAATTCGATATATTTTGGATGAATATAAAATTAAGCATCATTTGCAAGAAGATGCTTCATCGCTTATTTTATCGTTAACATTTCCAATAAATTAGTATGGTACAGGGGGTTTGATGAAATCAAGAATACTAATCGTGGACGACGAGCAGGATGCTTTGGATTTAATGCGGGAAGTATTTGAAAAAAAAGGCTATATACCCATTACTGCCATCAATGGATTGGAGGCGCTGAGTCTTATTAAACAACAAGAGCCGGATCTTGTTTTAACGGATATTCGCATGCCCGAAATGGACGGAATGCAATTGCTTGGTGTATTGACCAAAGAATATCCGCACATACCCGTTATTATGGTAACTGCGCACGGAACCATCGAAACCGCAGTGGATGCCATGAAGATGGGCGCTAAAGATTACATTCTTAAACCGATCCGCCTGGACGAAATACTGGCTAAGGTGGAACGAATTACGCAGCTCAGTTCTCTTATCAAAGAAAACGAGTATTTACTCAACAAACTAAAACAGACTTACGACTTCACCAACATGATCGGCAAAACGGAAATAATCCGTAAATTGTTTGAACTGGTGAAGGATGTGGCTGCCACGAATACCACCGTTTTAATCGAAGGCGAAAGCGGAGTGGGCAAAGAGCTGATTGCCAATGCCATTCACTACAACAGCCCCAGAGCAAAACGCCCGTTCGTTAAAATAAACTGCGGGGTTCTTGCCGAAAGCTTGTTGGAAAGCGAATTGTTCGGTCATGTGCGCGGCGCATTTACGGGAGCTATCCGGGATAAAATCGGTCGCTTTGAAATGTCCAACGGGGGAACTCTGTTCCTGGACGAAATCGGAGATATTTCTCTGAATATGCAGCTTAAACTTTTGCGCGTGCTTCAGGAAGGCGAATTTGAACGGGTGGGAGGAACCGAAACAATTAAAGTGGATGTGCGCATCATTGCCGCAACAAATAAAGATCTTAAAAAAGCCATGAAAGAAGGCACTTTTCGTCAGGACCTCTACTACCGTTTAAATGTTATCCCGATTCGCGTGCCCCCGCTGCGCGAACGCAGAGAAGACATTAAATATCTGACCTATCATTTTATCGATAAATTCAATAAAATCTACGGAAAAAATATTCGCGATATCGAACCCGAAGCCATGCGCATCCTTGAAAATTACGATTATCCCGGCAATATCAGGGAATTGGAAAACCTTCTCGAACGAATCATCGTTCTCAATAAAAAAGATATTATCACCGTCGAAGATCTCCCGGAAAACGTACGCCATTATGTGGGCGATCGCTTTACCGACGAGATCGACTTCTCAAAGGGATTTAATCAGTTGGTGGAAGATTTCGAGAAAAATTTAATCATTAAAGCGTTAGAGAAAAATAAATTTAACAAGGTGCAAACCGCTAAAATGCTCAGCATGAACCGCAGCACCCTGATGTCGAAATTGAAAAAATATCAAATAGCCTGAAAATACTTAGTTGACGCAAAACAAAAAGATAAACGAAATTCCAGGAACGCGGGCAACGGACAATTAAACCGTCAATAACCCAGCCGTTTCAATTTCCGCTCGTCAAAGCGCCAGTTTTCGTTAACCTTTACCCGCAATTCCAAAAAGACCTCTTTGCCCAAAAATTCTTCTATTTCGCGGCGCGCCGTCTCGCCGATCTTTTTAAGAGCTTCGCCCTTTTTGCCGATAATTATCCCCTTTTGCGAAGGACGCTCAACATATATTACCGCGTAAATATAATCTTTTTTTGACGGACGCTCCTTAAACTCCTCGACGACTACTTCGGTGGAATACGGCACTTCCTGGTAAAATCGCTCGAAAATTTTTTCGCGGATAATTTCGGCGACAAAGAAACGCTCGGGTTGATCGCTCAAAACATCCGGCGGGTAAAAAGGCGGGTGCAGCGGAAGACGTTTAACGATTTCTTCTTCAACTTTATCCACTCCGTCCCTTCCCAGGGCAGAAATGGGAATAATTTCTTCGAAGGAATAAAATTCTTTATACGTATCGATGAGCGGCAAAACATTCTGCCTGTTTATGAGATCGATCTTATTTAACAGTAAAATCACCGGCTTTTTCTTGGGATTCATTGCCTGTAAATCTATTTCAATTGGATGTCTGGGTTCGGTGACATCCAGAATCAGCGTCAGCAGGTCGGCGTCTTCCAGAGCGGTAAGCACCTGTTCCATCATCCGCGTCTGCAATTTGTACCTGGGCTTTAAAATGCCGGGAGTGTCGATAAAAACCACCTGATATTTTTCTTTGTTTAAAATACCCAGAATACGACGGCGCGTCGTCTGCGGTTTTGATGAGATAATCGAAAGTTTGATGTTCAATAAGGCGTTTAATAATGTTGATTTTCCCGCGTTCGGCAAACCGATAATTGCCACATAGCCGCATCTGAAATTCGACGGTGTTTCTATGAGATTCATTTCTGAAAAACCTCTCCTAAATTTTTTAGTAGTTGTAACCGGTGATTGAGCAGCGAAAATTCCGTAGCCTGAGCCAGATTATCGGAACTGAACTCGCAAAGAATTCCGTTCTTGCTTAAAAACACGTAACAAAGATCTTCAAATTGCGAGATGAATTCACGCACTGCCGGATTATCCATAATCTTCTTTAATTTCTCTTTGTTTTTGTGAATAAAAGCAAATTCCTTTCCGGATGCAATTTTCATCAATAAGAGGTCTGTTTTTTTGTTGTTTCCTCTTTGCAGTTTTAACCATTCGTATTCCGAAATGGTGAACGCCTCCTTTGTTGGGATTCCCCAGCTAATATCAATATAATTCATCCTCTTTTCGCCGAGACGCTCCGTGCTGATATTTAATGTAAAAGGATGTCCCTCCACCCTTCCGTGGAAAAAAGGTCGGGCGGCAAATCCTCTTCTGATAACCTTGCCTTCGTAATGATCTTCGAGATCCAGTAAATTCCGATGAACAATATCCCAATGCGATTTCCGAACGTAGAGCATTAAGCCCCAAAGAACAAAAAACACCAATAAAATTAAAAAAACGTAAAACATTTAATTTTTTAACCTTTTTAAAAACTCTGAACATAAAAGGGCATGGGAGAAAAACTGACAATAAAAATAATGTACGACACCCAACCCAAAATTTTTCGGTTTTTATCGAGTCCTATCGAATTATCCAGAGTAGGCGGATGCCTGAAACGAATAAAAACCAAAATAAGAATAGACCACAGAACCCAGATGTAAGAATTGAAATTCGAAATCAAATAAAAATTCAAAAAGATTAAAAGAGCAAAGGCGCCCATGGCTATCAATCGCGCACGATCGCCGAACATGGCATAGGTGATATGCCCGCCGTCCAATTGTCCGATGGGCATTAAATTAATCGCCGTAACCAGCAATCCGAACCAGGCTGCAAAAATAAACGGGAAGTGGTACATCTCGTTCATCGGCAGACGACCGGCGCCGAAAAACGAACCCACAATATCGTACAAAATGGTATTTCCCAGAACAAGGTTGATTCCGTGCGCATCGTCAAGGGGATGGATTTGTTGGATGTAGGCGTAAATCCCCTGCGTATCCGGGAGCCGGTAAAATCCTATTATCAAAAAAATCAGGCTCACCACAAATCCGGCAATCGGACCTGCGACTCCCACGTCAAAAAGAGCCTTTTTATGCGGAATCGGAGAACGCATTTTAATAAACGCTCCGAGTGTGCCGGGATGAAATGCCGGTAAAAACAAGGGAATAAAATAGGGAAGCGTCACTTCGATCCCATAGTAGCGGGAAGCGAAATAGTGCCCCATCTCATGGGCAAAAAGAATTGACAAGAGCGCGAACGAGTAACTGAAACCGGCTGAAAAATCCGCCCACGAAGCAAAAGGATCGTGTCCCTGCAAAAGAGAACCGGTTAATGAGGTGGTGACTACCGTTAGCAAAAAAAGCAAAAGATGCAGCCAATATTTGGGACGCCTTTGACTCGAAGAGGTCCGTAATATTTTTAAGTAATAAAATCCGGGCGAACTTTCGATGTGTGAAAAAATTCCGTGCTTTAATAAATCATCCTGAATCTCTTCCAATTCTTCCAGATCAAGGTATTCTTTTTTCTGCTTAAAAACCGGCGATCCGTAAAGCTGGCTCATCGGTTCCAGTTGCATGCGATCTTTTATGATTTCACGAGTAGTCGAAATCAAATCCCTCACAATACTTCCCCGTTTCTATATTTTTTACCAGTAAATTTTAAAGACGTCTTCAAAATTGTAACGCCCGTATTCCGAAAGGGTCGCGCAAAGCCGTCGGAGAAATCTGAATTTTGTAATTTATTAATTCTTTTTTTATTCAGAAAAAAAATGACGCCGCACTTTCAACTATTTTTCCTGCTGAACTTTTCCGGTCATGGGAACAAACCGAACGGGAAGCACATTTCGCATAGCCATTCCCTGTTCGGACTTTTTAACAACCACCAATTCCTGAACATATTCTCCCACGGGTAACACCATAACGCCGCCGTTTTTAAGTTGTTCCAAAAGCGGAGGCGGAATTTTAGGCGGAGCCGCGGTGACGATGATCGCATCAAATGGCGCTTTTTCCTGCCAGCCGTTGTAGCCGTCGCCCTGCTTTACAACCACATTGTCATAACCCAGACTCTTCAAGCGCTCCGCAGCCTGCCGGGCTAATTCCGGAATGATTTCGATCGTAAACACCGAATCGACTATTTCAGCCAGAACGGCAGCCTGGTATCCGGATCCGGTACCGATCTCCAGAACACGATAATCCGGTTTTAAATGCAGCTGCTCGGTCATAAAAGCAACAATATAGGGTTGACTGATGGTCTGCCCTTCTCCGATCGGTCTCGGCTCGTCCATGTAAGCAAAAGGCGCTTCAGCCTCAGGCAAAAATTTGTGCCTCGGCACTTTTTGCATGGCTTTTATCACATACTGATCTTTTACGCCGCGGGCAATTATTTGTTGCTCAACCATTTGAATCCGCAACTTTCGGTAATAATCTTCATCTCGTTTCATAGATTTTTCCTGCACACACCCTACAACCAAAGCCAGGAAAAAAAAGACGTTAATGATCTTTTTAATCATGGAATAACT
The DNA here is from genome assembly GCA_013151275.1 of Calditrichota bacterium. GTDB lineage: Bacteria > Calditrichota > Calditrichia > Calditrichales > Calditrichaceae > Caldithrix. Next base: position 11,188 of record JAADIP010000126.1, read on the forward strand.
CCTGGCTAATGTTTTAACATACATAACAAATGTTTATAAACGCTTTCGCTTAAGGCTTCCAAATGATAGCCCCCTTCCAAAAGAGAAATAACGCGTCCCTGACAGGTACGATTGGCAAACTGGCACACCAGTTCGGTCAGCTTGTAATAACCGTTTGTGGTCACCTGCATTCCTCCGATCGGATCCCACTTATGCGCATCGAATCCAGCAGAGATAAGAATTAAATCGGGACGAAAGCTGTTTTCCAGATCCAGTAAAGTATTTTCCATAATTTCCACATATTCGTTGTCTCCCTGACCATAAGCCAGGGGAACGTTGCGCGTAAAGCCGGCGCCTTCGCCGATTCCGGTTTCTTCCCTTAAACCCGTCATCGGGAAAAAAGGAAACTGATGAATGCTAAAATAGAACACAGTCGCATCGTCATAAAAAGCGTGCTGGGTTCCGTTTCCGTGATGAACATCCCAGTCAATAATCAGCACTTTTTCGGCAAACCCGCGCTTCCGAGCATATCCGGCGGCAATCGCGATATTGTTAAACACGCAAAAACCCATAGCCCGGTCTCTTTCGGCGTGGTGTCCCGGAGGTCGTACCGCGGCAAAAACTTTATCGAAATTTTGCTCAAACACAAGATCGACAGCCAACGTGGCGGCTCCTGCGGCGTAAAGCGCGGCATCCACAGACTGGCTGCTTAAAACCGTGTCGCCGCCGTCTAAAATCACCCCGTCTTTGCCCCTTTGCCGCAAAACAAATTCGATGTAATCTTTGTCATGAACCAATCGCAGATTTTCGGAATCAACCGCTTCCGGGCTGAATTCTTCCACGCGATCAAAAAAATTCTTTTGTTTTAAATTGTTATTAATGGCTATTAATCGTTCCGGTTTTTCCGGGTGCCCGGGTCCCGGATAATGCTGCTCGAATATTTTATGATAGATATATGCCAGACGTCCCATGATTACAATTTCTTAAAATAAATTTTTAAAGTCGTTCCTTTTCCCGGGGTGGATTCGACTTCGATTCTGCCCTTGTGCTGATCCACTAAACTCTTAACGATCGCCAGTCCCAAACCGGTTCCTTCTTTTTTGCCGCTGGTAACAAACGATTCGAACAGGCGGTTCCTGATCTCTTCGGGAATTCCCTTGCCTGTGTCGGATAATCGAAATTCAACTTCTCCGTTCACATCCCTGGCAATGATGGAAAATTTTCCGCCTTTATCCATGGCTTCCAAAGCGTTTTTCATGATGTTCATGAAAATGCGCATGACTTTATCGGGATCCACATACAGCATACTGCTTGCCTGACAGACAACCTCAAATTCGTAACCGCGTCTTCTGATTTCGTTCCCGAACAGCTTCTTGAATTCATCAAGCAATTTGTTCGCGGGACATTTAACAGGCAGAATATTGGTCTTTCCTTTGGCAAAATCCAGCACGTCATAGGTCATATTGTTCAAGGTTTTAATTTGCTTAATAATAATGTCAGCATATTCCTGCCGAACCTTAGGATCGTCTTCTTCACTCATCAAATCGACAAAACCGTAGATATTATTCATGGGCGTGCGCAAATCGTGAATAATCGTACTGAGCATATTTCCGATGGTAGCCAATCGTTCGGCTTTTAACTTTTCCTGTCTTAACCGCCGCGCTTCGATCATCCGCGATATTTGCCTGCACACGGGATCCATGAGCTTAATATCATCTTTGCGAAAGACGTCGTTTTCATTTATTTTGTTGTAAAGCTGGATAATCCCGATCGGTTTTTGATTAATGATCAAAGGCGCGCAAATCATCTGTTTTATTTTAAGCTGCAATCCGCTCGGCTGATTTTGCAAATACAAGGGATCGTGAGGCGCGCAGTTGGTAATGTAAGTTTTTCCGCTTTTAAGAACATGCCCTTCGATGCCCAAATCGGAAGCAAGATCCAATTTTTTGATGTCTCCGGAAGGAATGTTTTCCGAATAAAAGGGACCGAATTGATTCGATTCTTCATCGAAAAAAGCCAACAAACCGGCTTCCACCTGAAAGGTGCTTACCAGTTTTTTCACCAAACGTTTGTATAAGGCGCCTTCCTTTTCGGTATAAGAGGCGTCCTGTTCGATATCGTAAAGCAGGTTTAGTTCTTTGATCTTTTTTTCCAGCGCAAGATACAACTGCGAGTTTACCAGAATGATGGCGATTTGCGAGGCAAGACCCGCCATTAATTCTTCGTCTTCGCGGGTAAACACGCCGGCTCTTTTGTTAAGCGCCTGAATAACGGCTAAAATTTTCGGTTTAATTTTGGAAGATCGCACGGGTTCAAAAATAGGCATGCACAAAACGCTGCGTGTGCGGTATCCCGTCTTTTGATCGGTCGAGGAATCAAATCGGGGGTCGGAATAAGCGTCCTGAATATTAACAATTTCTCCGGTTTTTGCCACGTGTCCCGCAATACCGACTCCGATCTTTAAACGTATCTCATTCACTTCCGCTTTCTGGGCTATTTTAGACCATATCTCTCCGCGCTCATGGTCAACAATATAAAATGTGCTCCGTTCGGCGTCGATTAATCGTGTTACCTCTTCCATGATCAAAGGCAATAAACGATCGATTCGTAATTCCGAGCTAAGAACTTTGCCGATCTCGTGAATGGACGAGATTGTAAGCTGTTTGTGTTTTAATTCTTTTTCAAGAAGCGCAACACGTTCTTTTAATATTTTTAACTCGCTTGGCACTTGACTTACCTGCTTTTTAAACTAACATCCTGTTTTACCTAAAAATCGATACGAATTGCCTATTCTTGAGAATTATTATTCATTAAGACGCCTGTCGCTGCCAATTCATCCGGATAAAATTGTATAATTCAAATATAAAGCTAAAGGTAGGATAATATCAATAGAACGGTGGAAAATATAAAAAAAAGGAACCGGGGAAGGTTCCTTAATATAATTAATCGGTTAAAGCCGCCACAGCCCTGTCAACGGTTTCATAAGTTTCAAAAACTTTGATTAATTGCGTAATCATAAGCAGGCTGTTTACTTTTTCGGAAACGCGCGCCAGAACAAGTTTGCCGCCCGCGTTTTTCAAAGTTGTCATGCACGCCATTAAAATACCCATTCCGGTACTGTTAATCCATTTAACTCCACCCAAATCGATCACGACTCTCTTAATTCCGTCCTGAATTAAACCGCGAATATGATCATGCAGAGCGGTAGTTTCGGGCCCTCCCATCATCTTACCGGACAGGGTCAAAATTGCCACATGATTTTCAACCTTCTCTTTTATTTTCATATCAAACTCCTTCTTAAAAATCGCTTTCGAGCTTTAAAATAAGGAATTGCTTTAAATGTGTCAATTTATTCTTATTTAAGTCGGATACGGAACTTTTGCAGCTTTTTGACACATCGCTCTTATGAATTACTTTTTAAGTCCTCTGATACACAATACAACCGGCAAGCGCCGTTTTTTCCACTTTGATTTCTAAAAGTTCGTCGGGAGACGCGTTAAAAATATCGGCGTTTAATACCACAAAGTCGGCGTTTTTGCCCGCTTCCAACGTTCCGGCAATGTCGGTTTGATTAGCCGCCCGCGCCACTCCCTTTGTACAGGCTTCCACAGCCTGATTCACGGTTAAGGCTTGCTCCGGATGCCAGACGGGTTCGGTCAATGAAAATTGATAACGTCTGTTTACCGCCGAAAAAATCCCCTTTATGGGATCGGGATCCGCTACCGGCATGTCGCTGCCAAAGGCGATTTTTGTTCCGTTGCTTATTAAAGATCGAAAGGGATAGGCAAATTTACAGCGATCCCCCCAAAACCGCTCGGCAATTTTTACATCGTCCGCGATATGAACCGGCTGCACCGAGGCTGTTAAATTATATTGATTAAACAAAGGCAGCAGGAAATCGGGAACTAACTGGGCATGTTCAATTCTGCTGATGATATTGAACCTTTTCCTCCAGGGTTCGGAAGATTTGAGCGCGGCTAAGGCTTTTTTAACCGCCCCGTCGCCGATGGCGTGAATAGCGGTTGCCAGTCCGTTTCTTTCGGCTAATTGCACGCGAGCTCTCAGTTCCTTCTCGTCAATCACCGAAACGCCGAAATACTCCGGCTTGTTTTCATAAGGCTGCAAAAGCTCAGCCGTTTGCGAACCTAAAGAACCATCGGTAAAAAATTTTATTCCGCCGATTTTCAACCATTCATTTCCAAAACCGGATCGTACGCCGACTTTGAGCAGATCTTCCAGCTCTTCCTGCGGAAAATAGAAAACCAATCGCATCTGATGCGGAAACTTTTGCCGGTATTTTTGCCAGAAACCGAACGACTCGCTTCCTTCCATTGTGTGAACGGTGGCGACGCCGTAAGACAAAAGTTTGCGGATCATCTTCGAAATGCCTTTTTCGGTCAGCGATTCATCCGTTTCGGGTATAATTTTTTTAACAAGACGCATTGCTTTATCGTAAAGCAAACCGGTCAGGCTGCCATTATCGTCGCGTTCCAGAATCCCGCCAAACGGATCGGCTGAGGATGAGGTTAAACCGGCAAGTTTTAAGGCTTTGCTGTTGACCCAGGCGGAATGGCAATCCTGCGATTCAAGATAGACGGGATTGGCGGGGAATAAAAAGTCCAGGTGCCTTCGATGCGGCTTATCCGTCCATTTATTTTTATTAAATCCTCTTCCTACAATCCAGCGTTCGTTTTTAAAATCGGCGGCGAATTCCTTTAAAATTTCAAGAGCGTTCGACAGTGAATCGGCGGAAGAGAGATCAGCCTCAAAAAAGAGTCTGGCGCTCAGCAAAGAATGCGTATGCGCATCGCCAAAAGCGGGCAGCACAGTTTTATTTTCCAGATCTATAGTTTGCGAATAATTAAACGCCGGGGGCTCTTCGTCGTTTGCGCCCATGGTAATAATTTTGCCGTCGCAAACGACCATCCAGTTCAAAACCCGAGCATTACTCAAGGTGTAAATTTTAGCGTTTTTAAACAAAATGGGATTCATAGCCGGTTCTGAAATTCAGGGTAATAAAAAAGCCCTGACCGTAGGTAGGGCTTTATTCGATCTCGTTATTATCTTTGGGATAGATGGCTTTGATTTTACCCTCAAAAAATTCTTCCTGAGCGATAACGGTAGGATTTGTCTCTTTTTCGAATTTGAGGTCTTTGATTAATTCATGATCGTACAAATCGTTTTCATCAAAGAAATCTTTGATGTTGTCAGCCATCTCTTTTTCTTTGCGTTCTGCGATACGCTTGCTGTTTATTTGTCTTGCGCGGGCGGAAATTAACAAACAAGCCTCGTAGATGCTGTGCGAAACATTTTTAAGTCTTCTGAGATCAACCGTTTTGATGGCCATTAATCTCTCCTTCTAAATAAATTTATCTTATTAGTTTAATAATATAACATTGGTTTGTCAAATATTTTTGATGTTTTTCCATTCCGGATTACTCATCGGAAAATTAAGTTTAAAAATAATCCCGAACCCGCTCTAAAAAGGTCCGTCCTTGTCATTTCGATGAGCGCAGCGAAGAGAAATCTTTTGTTTTTGTGGGAGTCAAAAGATTTTTCTTTACATTCGAAATGACGGAATGAGGTTTTTAGATCGAACTTAATCGTTAAATGTCCTGTTATTTATTCAATGTTTTGTATCAAACAATATCGATTAATTTGAGTAAAGGATTAGTTAAGGAAAAGCATGTGAATGATAGGCAAAGGGGCGGATAGGTCGTTTACGACCTTTGGAAGCCCCTTTAGGGGCTTGATAAACACTTTCGAAATTACACAGAGTTTTCCTGCTCCCGATTGTATTCATTAATCGTTTAGGAGCTTAATAACCGTTAAAAAATTATCTCCGCTTCTGAGCAAAAAATAATTAAATTTCCGCCTTAAAAAGATATTAATTTGCCATTTAGAGGAGCGCAGCGAAGAGAAATCTTTTGCTCTTGTAGGAGTCAGAAGATTTTTCTCTGCGATCGAAATGACAGAACAAGTATTTTAGAACGAATTAGAGAATTAAGATAAAAACAAATTCCCCAATTTTAATCATTAAAACCCAAAAACCCTCAACTCCATCTGCGTAATCAGCGCCATCAGCGTTAATCTGCGGTCAAAATTGAAAATTAAACAAATTCTCCTATTTTAAGCACTAATAATCAAAAACACCTCAATTCAATCTGCGACATCAGCGCAATCTGTGTTAATCTGCGGTCCGGAATCAGTGTAATCAGGTTAATCTGCGGTCCTTTTTGATTCATATTTTCCAAACAACGTTCGATTATTGAAAAGCAACCAAAATTTATTTAACTTGAAACAGTTAAACTGTAAATAAATACAAAGGAGAATATCATGGATAATAACGGCGGCAACTTTATGAAAGGCTTTTTAATGGGCGGTTTTATCGGCGCTGCTCTCGGAATACTGTTTGCTCCGAAACCCGGTCGGGATGTGCGCGAGAACATCAAAGACGAAAGCGAAGAACTTTACGATAAGGCGAAAGACGAATTGACAAAGCTGAAACAGGAGCTGGACAATTTACGTCAAAAGGTTTCCGAAACTCTGGAAAAGGGCAAGGCTGCTTTTAAAGAAGAAGAAATATCGCGCGAAGAACGGGAATTCGAGGAAGAAATAAAGGGCGCGGAAGAAGAGAAAGCCGCGGAAGCTCCGAAACAGGAAAAAGCCAAACGCGGTTCGAAAAGTAAATAATTTTTACGTTTACAAATATTTCCTCTTGCGGAATCTGTTTGATCTTTTGTTTTATTTGATTCGCCCGGTTTAAAATTAACGCACCGGCGCGCAGAGGCGATAATTTTTTATTAATTATTCTGAAATTTAGAAAATTCGGTTTTATTTTTAGAGGTTAAACTTATGATTTGGGAAGTTGCATTTGTAATTTTTTTGCTTTCGTTAACGGTTCTTGTCTATTTGCTGATTCCGGTTGTTGTGAGATTTAGAGAGACTCTGGGTCGTTTGAACAAAACGCTCGATATTCTTAACGAAGATTTGCCCGATATTATGAAGAATGTGCGTAATGTTTCCGAAAGAGTCGATGGAGTGATGAAAACCGCGGAGAAAACGGTCGATAATATCTCTCAACTGGAATACACAATTACCAAAGAGATTAAAGAACCGTTACAAAATATCGCGCAGATTATCGGAACCCTGATACAGGTGATTAACAGATTATTTTATCGTTCAAAAAAGAAATGAGGAGAGGTCTTCCGAGCGGGAAACTCTCCTCATTTAAAAAAGATTTTCAATCCATGGGTACTTCAAAATTCCAACCGTATTTATCTTCATGGGTGCCCAGTTGTATTCCCGTTAAATGATCATACAAATCACGGCAAACCTCGCCGATTTCGTTATCGTTTAAGTAAACAACCTCGCGATCGCGATAGGTTATGCTTTTAACCGGAGTAATCACTGCAGCGGTACCGCAGCAGCCCGCCTCTTTAAAGTCAAAAATTTCTTCAACGTCTATCGCTCTTTGTTCAACTTTCATTCCCATCTCTTTTTCGGCTAACACCCTAAGGCTTTTATTCGTTATGCTGGGCAAAATAGAGGACGAAGCGGGGGTGACATATTTGTTGTCTTTTGTAATGCCCAGAAAATTTGCCGGACCGGACTCGTCAATATATTTTTTGTGTTTGGCGTCGAGATAAAGAACTTCGTTGTAGCCGTGACTCTTTGCTTTTTTGCTGGCTCTTAATCCGGCTGCATAGTTTCCGCCGACTTTTACGTCACCGACTCCCAGCGGAGCCGCACGATCGATCTCTTCTTCCACCAACAATCTGATGGGCTTTAATCCGCCTTTGAAATAAGGACCCACCGGAGTGACAAAAACCAAAAACAGATATTCATCCGAGGGCTTAACCCCCACAATTCCCGATGTCCCTATTAAAAGCG
>JAADIP010000134.1 GCA_013151275.1 Calditrichota bacterium
TGCGGCTTGAAGGGTCGGGTTTTCGAAGTCAAAAATGTTGTCGGGAATTAAAGTTTTAAAAAAGCAGAAAATCTCCTGCTTCACAATCTGTGTCCAAGCCCCTAAAGGGGCTTCGATAAGGTCGTAAACGACCTGAAAAGAGTTTACGCGTCTCTTTCAAAATCATCTTTTTTTAATTCGCATTTTCCCGAAACTCAAAAGGAAAATTTTTCCTCTAAAAACATCACTTTTTTCCAGCTCCAAAAACATTCTTTAACCTCAATTTTTTTTCCATCCTCTTATTTCACTCCTTTCCCTTGATATCACTGGTTTTATTCCATCCTTTAGCTTAATCAATACCCCTTTGTTCTACTGGCATGGTATTTGTCATTAATACTCGCAACAGGAAGTGTTGATCGAAAGGTATGACCTCAGGATGAAGTTAAGCAAAAAAAGATTTTTAGTTTTGATTCTGTTTCTCATTGTTCTTCCCGCCATGGTAAACGCACAATCATCATTGCCGAAAGTTTCCATCGGATTCGATCAATCCAACAGTCCCGAATCTCTGGTCCCGACCCTTCAAATTCTATTCATGATCACAATCCTGAGTCTTGCGCCCTCTATTATCATTATGATGACCTCTTTTACCCGTCTGGTTGTCGTATTCCATTTCTTAAGACAGAGTCTTTCCACGCAAACCGTGCCTTCCAATCAAATTCTTGTGGGTCTGGCGCTGTTTTTAACCTTTTTTATCATGAAACCGGTAATAAGCGAAGTTAACAATAAAGCCCTGCAGCCTTATTTAAAAAAAGAGATCAATCAATCCGAAATGTTTGATCGGGCATCGAAACCTATTAAGCTGTTCATGTTAAAGCAAACCAACGAAAAAGACCTGAAATTGTTTATCAATCTTCAGGGCGGCGAAAAACCGAAAACCCCGGCGGAAGTCCAATTATCCACACTCATTCCGGCGTTTATTATCAGCGAATTAACCACTGCCTTTAAAATCGGATTTTTGTTGTATTTGCCCATGCTGCTTATCGATATAGTCGTGGGCAGCGTTTTGCTTTCCATGGGAATGATGATGCTGCCGCCGATTATGATCTCTATGCCCTTTAAAATTTTACTGTTTGTGCTGGTTGACGGGTGGTATTTACTCATTGAATCACTAATCAGAGGATTTTAACATGTCCACGGATTTTGTTATTTATATCGGACGTCAGGCGCTGACTACAGCCTTTTTGATTTTACTGCCGGTTCTCGGAACGGGATTAGTCATTGGTCTTTTAATCGGTATTTTTCAGGCAGCCACCCAGATCAATGAAATGACATTAACCTTTGTTCCCAAAATTATCTTAATGTTTCTGGTAATCTTTTTACTGATGCCGTGGTTTTTGAATTTAATGATGGATTTTATGGTGGAAATCTTTAATTACGTAGCACTGGTTACACAATAATATGTATGCAATAATTGACAAATTAAGCCAACAAATGCCTTTGTATTTACTGGTATTTTCCAGAGTTTCCGCAATGGTACTCACCATGCCTTTGCTGGGATTCGGAGCCATCTCCGTGCGCATAAGAGTGATGTTGGCTTTTGTTCTTACTCTGGTTATTTCTCCGCTTTTAATTCCGCAGGTGGTTTACGTGCCGACCCATTTACTGCAGCTATTTTTTGATGTAATCAGGGAGGTGTTGATAGGTTTAATGATCGGCTACGGCGCGCAGATAGTATTTGAAGGCATTATGTTAGCCGGAGCGTACGTGGGATTCCAATTGGGACTGGCGATTATGAACGTCATCGATCCCACCAGCCAAAATCAAATGCCCATTATCGGAAATTTTTGGGTGATGGTGGTTTTGATGTTCTTAATTCTTACCAATACCCATTATTTTTTGATTGAAACGATCTATCTGAATTTCAAGATAATTCATCCCGCTTCGGCGGTTTTTAAGCCGATGGCGGGTGAGGCGATTGTTCACAGCGGCAGTATTATTTTTGATATGGCGGTTAAATTCGCCGCTCCCATAATGATTTTTATTTTGGTTTTTGATGTGGCGATTTCGTTTATGGCAAGGGTAATGCCGCAGTTAAACGTCTTTTTTGTCAGCTTACCGCTAAAAATTACCTTTGGCTTGTTTTTGTTAATTACGTCTTTGAATATTTTTCAGGGAATGTTCGGGCATATAGCCGAACAGATGGAAAGTCTGGTTGCTCAGATAATTCAGGGAATTTAAAGAATGGCAGATACCGCACAAGAAAGAACCGAAAAACCGACCCCGCGAAAGCGGAAAGAGGCAAGAGAAAAAGGAAATGTCGCCAAGAGCACGGAATTGAATTCCGTGGCTGTTTTAATTACGGGCATTGTTACCTTAAAAATCTGTATCACCTCTTTCGGCGGTTCTTTTAACGAATTCATCGTGATGATTTATCACGAGTCATCGCTCATGGAATTAACGCCTCAAACGATGCCGCTGCTGGGTTTAACGGTCATAAAGATTTTTGCGATGATAACGCTCCCTGTTTTGCTAAGCATCATGCTTGCCGGATTTGTAATCAATTTTGTGCAGGTGGGACCTTTGTTTGCCAATAAGGCTTTGCAACCGGACTTTAAAAAGATAAATCCTTTCAGCGGAATTAAACGCATGGTCTCTCCGCGCTCTCTGGTGGAATTGATCAAAGGGCTGCTAAAGATCGGCATCATGGCATTTGTAGCCTATCTGGTAATCAACAAGCACATTGATGAAATTTACGAGGTGGTTTATCTTTCGGCGGGCGAAGTTATCGTCAGATTGGGAAGCCTGCTTTTAGAGATGAGTGTTAAAGCGACGGTAGTGCTTTTTATTATGGCGGTTGCCGATTTTGCCTATCAGCGCTATGAGTACGAAAAAGGCTTGAAAATGTCCAGGCAGGAAGTTAAGGAAGAATCCAAGCAGTACGAGGGAAATCCGCTGATCAAAAGCGCCATTCGCAGCAAGCAGATGCAGATGGCTCGCAAACGCATGATGAACGACGTGCCCGAGGCGACGGTAGTGGTGACCAACCCGACTCACATTGCCATTGCCTTAAAATATGAACCGCAAAGCAAATCGGACGCGCCCAAAGTTGTCGCCAAAGGAAAGATGAAACTGGCGGAGCGTATTAAAAAAATCGCCAGAGAACACGGCATTCCCGTAATCGAAAACAAACCCTTGGCGCGCGGACTGTACGAAGCCTGCGAAGTGGGCATGGAAATTCCCGTGGCTTTTTATCAGGCGGTCGCCGAAATATTGACCCAGGTTTACCAGACAGATAAAAAGAGATTACCCAATATCGGAGAAATAAATGGCTGAAAACAGCGATAACACCTTTGTAGCGAAAATGGGGGCAAACACCAATATTATGCTTACCGCCGGAATCGTACTGATTCTTGCGGTAATGGTTCTGCCGATGCCCAGCTTTTTGCTGGATATGTGTCTGGTAATGAACATTTCGGCTGCGCTTCTGGTTCTGTTTGTGACGCTCTTTATTTTACGACCCATGGATTTTTCGGTGTTTCCTGGATTGCTGTTGATCTTAACCCTTTTTCGTCTCTCGTTGAATATTGCCTCCACGCGGTTGATTTTAAGTCAGGGATATGCCGGCGAGATCATCGCTTCGTTCGGTTCCTTTGTGGTGCAGGGCAATTATGTGGTGGGAATGGTAATCTTTCTGATTCTTGTGATTATCAATTTTGTGGTTATTACCA
>JAADIP010000122.1:0-18988 GCA_013151275.1 Calditrichota bacterium
TCCCGCTCTAAATTAAACAACTAAACTCGTTACTTTGTTACTCTGTCACTTTGTTACTCTGTCACTTTGTTACTTTGTTACTTTATGATATTCAAAATTATTGTCTTCCGTAATAAGGAGCGCCTTCTTTCAGCAGATTAATGCGGATAATTCTTTTCTTAGCACCATCCACGCTTCTTCTGTTGACATAGAGATAGTTTCCGTTTCCCCAAACCATGACCGACGCGGGAGGTTCGAGCACACCGGGATACAGAGGTTCAAAGCTGCCGTCGGGATGTAAAATAATAATCGTTTCCGCGCCGTCCGTTCCCAGAAGTATGTCTCCGTCTTTGGCAATTGCCAGTGACAATAAATTATAATCCGGAAAATGTTTTCTCCAGTCAAAAACAAGCTCCGCTTCTCCGAGGTCTCCTTCAGCCGAAAGGATGGGGTTTCTCCATAAACCTTCCTGAACGCGGGTGGAATCGCTGCCTGTGTAACTACCTATTAAGTAAACATAATCGTTGAAAACTCTGACTCCCCGAAACGATATTTTATCGTAATTAGCCACAACCGCCGACGATTTATCGGGTTTTATCCTGAAAACTTTTGAAGAAATTCCCGCCAGATAGATATTGAAGTTCTGATCAAAATCCAGATCGTAAACGCCGCCGGGCAGTACTTTATAAATCGCGTCGGTTCCACCTTGCGGAGCAACCTTTAAAACGGCGGTTAAAAGATTAACATAGTATAAGCTTCCGTCCGGACCCATTCGCATGCCCGAAGCTTTATCCAACAATGTCGAAGCAAAATCGCTGCGTTCGCCGGCAGTGTTTATCTTTACTATTTTTTTCTTTTTACCTTTATTATCCTGCATCAACGAAACATATAAATTTTCTTCTTTATCCAAAGCCATGGCATAGGCATCATCATATTCGGTAAAATCGCCGTATTCTATTGCCACCCGTCCCAATTTGTAGGGATAATATTCCGCAAAAAGCAAAGCGCCGACAACGCGTAACTGAATTTTAACGGAATCCCCATAGATATTGGGAACTTTAACCTTTAAAACGGATGAGCTTGCTTCAAGAACAGTGCCCTTTTCTCCGTTAAAATAGACGGAATTTTCATTGACATTATCAGAAAAGTTTTTTCCTAAAATATCAATAATCCCTATCCCGCCAAACGTCGAATCCGGTTCAATATCCGTAATTACGGGATCGGGATTGGCTTCGATATTCGGATCCCATAAACTTGGCGGATAATCATTTTTACATCCGTTCAGATAAACAAGGGTAAGAATAACCATTAATGTAATAATGTAACCAAATTTTTTCATGGAATAACTCCTGATTTTGATAGGCTTTCCTTTTGAATATTAGTTTAATACGAAAACCGTAATGTAAAACGATGCACCTGATTGAACACTCCAAAAGGCGTATAGGCATAATCGATGCCCAAATTAAAACCCTTTAACCCGAATCCGTACGTAACGCCGTACTCATCGTGATTGGAGATAAATCCCATTCTCAGCGCCAGAAAATCACGGAATACATATTCGCCGCCGACGTTAATATATTCAGGATATGATCTCGGATGAACCGCATTAAAAGAGATGATCAACGATTGGTCTTTAGCGTCTGAAAAAACAAAATCAAAAAGATTAGCCGAAAATCCGATATTAAATGTTAAAGGTAATTGAAAACTCTCGCTCTCGAATTTAATTTCCTGTGAAAAATTTCGTACAACCATTCCGAAGGCGAAACTCTTGAAACCCGTGCGGTAAATAGTACCGAAATCGTAAGCCAGAGTGGAAGCCGTGTTCTTTTTCACGCCTTCGTCGGGAATAACGCTTCGTCCCAGACTTTGTCCCACATATTTTACCTGACCGCCCACGGCAAACTTGTCCGTTAAATATTTTGAATATCCTACGCCGATGGAAATAGCCTGCGGGTTAAAAATTTCCGTATCAACATAGCCCTGCTGACTTGCCCAAACCATTGTTCCCTGTAATTTTCCGTAGTCAACACTCATAACGCTGACGCCGAAAACGCCGTACTGACCTCCTCCGGGTCTGTATGCGAAACTAAACGAAGCGTAGTTGATGTCCGCAATCCATTCAAAATAATTAGCCGTAATATCAATCATCGATTCAAGCCGCGCCATACTTGCGGGATTGTAAAACAATCCGCTTGAAACGCCTTCGATTGTCGTGTAGGCTTCGCCCAGAGCAACCGCCCGCGCATCCTGCCCGACGCTTAAAAATTGAAAACCTGTTTGTGCTAATTTTTCCTGGGCCTTCAGGGGGAGAACGACTATTATCGATATCAGGAAACATGAAACAAACAATAAAGCATTGCTTTTAATTTTCATAGTGATAGTTCCTCCAATACAAATCTTTAAAAATGCTTAAAGCCCTTAAAATTATTTCTTTAAAATAACAAGATGAAACATCGGTTTTTTAGTTTGATCGTTTTTGCTTATTCGCAGCAAATTATCCCCTTTTACGCCCGAATATTCGTATCGAACTATTATTTCGGAACAAGCCGCAATCGTCTCTAAAGGCATGGACATATCGCTCGGAATTACCTCTTCTCCGCTTGCATTCCAGATTCTCAATTCCACGCTTGTATCAAGAAACAAAACAACCTTATCCGCGTCGGAAACAAACTTAAGATGCAGTTCATAAAACGGAGCCGGCGGAATCAGAAGATAGGCTTTTTCTCTGTCCTGAACGATCAATTTTCTTGCTTGCAGCGAGTCTAACATCGGAGGTATCATATCCGCCGTAAAACTGGTATCCACCCACATCGGATTAAGCGTGCTCAAATCGATCGTTTGTAAAGTATCCGCGGGATTTTCGGTTATAGCCTTACAGGCTTTATTATCAAAATCGGAAATCTGAAAATCTTTTTGCTTATAAACATCGCATTGTGAGATAAATAGCAGCGTTATCATGCCGATCAGACTTATCTTAACGAAGCCGGTCAATTTTTGAGAATACATTCAAACTTCTCCTATATTGCTCAATTTTTTTGATTTAACGAATAATCACAAATTTGCGAATTGTTTTATCACCTTTTTTGAATAAGAATTGCCTGGTCTCGGGATCGTAATAATTTTCGGTGACTTCAAATACCGCAATGTACAATCCGCTAACCACCACCTGCCTGGACGATGTAACCGAATTCCAGGCTTCGTCGCCGCTGCCGTCGGTGTGCTCAATCGTCTTGATTAAGTCGCCGCGCTCGGTATAAATCTTAATTCTGCACTTGGGCGGAATATTCATAAACATAATCCGATCGGGCGCGCTGTAACCGTATTGCAAATTAATGGCTCGACGATTATACGGATTAGGCACAATTCGAATATCGGCTAAACTGTTGCCGGGCGCTCTCTTTAAAGACGCCGGTTTATTTGTCATGCAGTAAAATCGCCCGCTTTCCAGAGGCACTCCCGGATAAATATCGTTTACCGAACCGTCGTCAAACGAGACGACATAATAGTAATAATCGAATCCCCGTTGAGCGGTCTTGTCTTCGAATTCGTGGACGATATCCGGATAATCGGTTCCTTTTCCGCACTCAAAAAGCATATCATAAGTGGTATCCGGCGTATGAATCGCCCGATACACGCGATAACCGCCAAAATTCTGCCATGTTTCCGGAGTATCGGACCACTTTAAAATAATTCGATCGCCGCCCGATTCCACCCGTAATTGATCGGGCGGAGGCGGATTCAAGGGGATATCCAGACTTTGTTGAAAGGTGTTTATGGCGCGTTTAAATGTCTTAAACAACGAATCTCTTCCCGTGTAAACCCAGGCGTCTTTATAATCGTCCGCCGTGCCGTCGCTGTAATTCCCTGTTTTAACGGAACCGTTGGGAAAACGAAAGTCAATTTTTTTCGACGGATTCTGGTAAGCGTCAAACCATTTGGCGCCTATTGTATAGCAGGAATCTCTGCGTAAACCAGCCACCGCTTCAGCCAGAACAATATGAATGCTGTCGCCCGGTTCAAGATCATAAGGTCCAAAACCCTGAGCCTGAGAAAAACCGCCCGGCGTATTGCCGTATTCGTCCGCATTGCCGTCTCCGACTAACTGGGCGTGAGAAAGGGCTGGTCTTCCGGCGGTCATGGCGGCGTATTCTTTAGTCATCTTGGGCGGATTGAAAGGATCGTTGTTATAAGTAATGTCATCATCAGAGCCGACTACATGCGTGGAAGTAGGTTGACTGGGATCGTCCGATTTATCCGTGGCGCTTTTATCTGCGTGTAAGGTTAAAACGCCGCAATATTGAGCGCCGCCCAAACGTCCGTCGCCGCGATAAGTGGATGTACCTACGTTAGGTCCGCCTATCAGGTCGTAGTCCGCTTTTGAATGCCGTCCCAGCCAGGTGAAAAGAGCGCGAAAAACCGGATCGCCCGTCGAGGGGTCCGCGTAAATTGCGTCGTTCATCGTACTATGTCCCCACGAGGTCGATTGCGGCGCCCAGTAATATCCGTATGGTCCGATCTCTCTGGTGGGCGCATATCTGTATTGTAAAAAGAAAACAACGCCCGTTAATTTTTTTACAACCTTGGTACCCTTTTTGTCAATAATTCCCGTATTCTTAAAGACATAATCGTAAATTAGATAGTTGTCGTGATTTTGTTGTGAATAAGCATAAACGCGGCGGGTAACGGTTACGCCGATCTGAGTGTTGACCACATTGTACAACATTCTATCGGCAGGCAAATCGGGATCTATTTCATCCACCTCATCCATATAATCCAACGGCGAAGCGGGAAATCCGTCAACCAAAACCTGAGGATGGTCAAAGCGGGCGACGAGCTTAAATTCAACCGGCATAAATTCGTTATCTTCGTCCATAACCCGCGGTCCCACATGGACAACCTTGTAATCATAAGTTTCGCCAGAAATGGGATCCTGATAATTGGTGGTGCCTATCCAGAGCGCTTTTGCGGCTTTGGTGTCCTGATAACGGAACTGAGCGGGCCATCTTAATCCGTCCTGCTGATCCGAGATCAAATGCCTGCGTCCCACTTCAATTTCACAACCGGTGCTCGAAAACCAGTCGTGCAACATTCCGACCGCCAACCATTTGGTTTCGTCAGCCTTACCGAAATTAAAGACCATCAGCAGAAGAAGAGTTAATAAATAATATTTAATTTTTGTCATGCTACTGAATCTTTTTTTATTCATCTTCAACCCTTTTTTTGATTGGCTTTTCTAAAAATTATAATTGATTGTTAGTCCCACAAAATAACTTCTCGGGTTCAAAAACGTAAAGAAAGACTGATTGGGCATATCGATGTACGCTTTATTGTCAATGATTTTTTTCAAGCGACTTCCGCTGACCTTGGTCCAATCGCCGTCAACATATTGGTAATATCCGCGTGATTTCGCATCCCAATAGATTACTTTGGGATTCGGGTTATCCAGGGACAAATGATCTTCGACCCGTTGCATCGGTTGAAACGGAACTCCCGTCTTCCGGTAATCACCCGGTTGGTCGCCGCCGGGGATATTGGGATAAGCCAATTTATCGGCAATGCCCTCGGGAAGATGTAATGATTTAAAATAATCATTTCTGTCAAATTGATCCCTAAATGAGAGTCCGGAAAAATGTTTAAAATTAAACAAGTTATTAATATCCATAAAAAACTTGAGGTTGAAATATTTAAAGGGAAACACCTTTGTAATTTTTAAATCGACGTTAAAATAATCACGCCATTGAACATTGTAGGTAATTCCGCGAACATTATTGGGATTCCATGTTGACCATCTTCCGGCGACCCAATAACTTATAAAGTTAAAATGCCAATCGGCGATGGGTCTTTGATCAAGTATTTTGGGACCGAATGAAATCGGCGTATGAAAATCGACGGTGGATTTTATTCTGGGTTGGGGACGCGGCTTTTCCTGATAAGGATTCTGCCGCAAATAATCCAATTGTTCCGCGGGATTCTCAAAATACTGGGCTATTCCGAAATAACCCGAAGTTCCCACACGATATTCGTAGTTGATATTTCCCGTGACCCATTTGCCCTGCATTTTGGTCAAATCGGCTTCGAGTCCCCGGATGTCCTGGTATGCGTTGGTGGTGATTTTGAAGTAGTTCACCTTGCCGTCATAGCTGATATATCGTACCCAAAACTCCTGATTCTTTACATCTTTATAGTAACCGGCAAGATGCAGCAAAAAATTGCCGAACAGCGCCTGGTCGTATCCCAATTCGTAAGAGATGGTTCTTGTAAGATTAAGGTTGGGATCGCCGATCCGGTCAACTTTATCGTTTATCGCCCTTTGAATACGGAACCAGCGTTCCGAAGTGGGCACCTGCTGGTAATGTCCGTAATTGAAATAGAGTTTGGAATTTTCGGTAATGGGGTGCGATATCGATAACCGCGGACTGAGCGTAACCTTTGGTTTTACGCTTTCCTTTTTAATCTTTGCTTCAAATTCCGGAGAATAATCCTGAGAATAAAAACTTCTGTCATAAGGTCCCACATCGTACCATTTTCCGTTGGGATTGGAGTAATCAAGAATTAATCCCACGGTGGAAATCCATCCTTCGAACTCAATTTTATCCTGAAAATAAAGGGAAGAACGATAGGGCTTACGTTTAATGATTGTCCAGGTATTGCCTTCGGGCAAGAACTTATTTACCATTCCGAACTGCATATTAAAATCATTCAGAACAAACTCGGCGCCGGTTTTTATTTGATTATGGTTATTGATTTGACTTACCAGATCAAAACGGGCTGAATAGGTGCTGATACGGCTAAAATCGCGCGAAGTGCTTACCGCGCCTCCGAAGGCAAGCGAACCCTCAATGGAGAATTTTGCGTCTTCATAAAATCCGAAGGGCGCTTCATCCGCATAATAATCATCAAACAAACGATATCTTTTTGTCGTATCCCGTTTTCTTCCGGGCGCGGTGTGATACTTTTTGCCCAGCTTTCTCAATTGAAATTCAAAGTAGGTGCTTGGGCTGAGCGCTCTTGTTATTTTAGCGGAAATGGTATGGCTGAATCGCGCCGTCGGAGAATAATAAAGATTTGTATAGATGCGCCAGGGCACGGTAAAGCTTGAGGTATTAATCGTATTGGCAACATCCGTAATAGAACTCATATAGCCCGTACCGCCGGAACGCGACGACGTTGTGGCGTAGAGTTCGCTGTAAATTCCGATTATCGAGAGTTTGGTGTTGGCGTCAATATCCGAAGTCAATTTGAGCATCATGGTCTGATCCCGGATTCCGTCGCGGGACATTTGCATGAGGTACATATTTTGTTCGCGTTTGTAAGAAGCGTAAAACCGCAGATTTCCCAGCGCTTTTGAAATCAAGGGAACGGGACCGCCAAAACCGAAATCAAGATAATAATCCGGTTTTTTGATGTCTCCCTGTTTTCGATGCTCCCAGCGGAAAATTTGATAAGCGGCTTCAGGGGTCAAATCGTTATTGGGATTATTGTCTTTTAAAGTGGCTTCAGAAAAAGCAATCCAACCGTCCCATTTGGGATACTGCCTTCTCATAAACTCGTCCCAGTACGTACGTTGTCCGTCGCCGTTGTAATCGGTGAACGGTTCACCCGAGTCATATTGTCCGTTCCCGTTTTGATCGTCAAACGGTTCGCCGACTTCGGTGCCGGTCCAGGCAACCGCCGGATCGAGATAGGGACGCAGCCAATACGAATTAGGATCATAAGGCGAAATGCCAAAGTGTTTTTTATGAGGCGGGCTGGATTTATAAGTTATTGTCGCGGAGTATTTATTGGGACTTCCCTCTTTGGTTACAACATTTACAACGCCGGAACGAACATTGTTGTATTCCGCGCTAAAACCGCCCGATTGAACAGAGATTTGCTGAACAGCGCTTAATGGGATGTCGCTCATCGGTTTATTCGAACGTTCATCGCGCAAGGTAATTCCGTCAACCATGAACATAACCTGATCTGCGCCGCTACCGCGGATTTCCATATTCGATGTAATTCCAGCCTGTAAACCCACTACCTCTCCGACCGAAGTCACCGGCAGAGCCTCAATATCCTCGGCATTGATGCTTTTACGACTGGCGGCTACATCTTTCTGGACAACCGGTTGAGTGGCGACCACTTCGATCACTTCTTTGGTCATTAAAATTTTAGGTTTTAGTTTAACATTTAATCTGGTAGTTAAATCGATTTGAACTTTTACATTTGTCAATCGTAACTGCTGATAACCGATAAAAGAAAAAACCACGGTATATGTGCCGGGGGGAATGTCAAGAATGAAATATGATCCGTCGATATCCGAAGCGGCTCCGTAGGAAGTGCCCTCCAAAAAGATATTAACTCCGGGAACCGGATCTCCCGTTTCGGCATCAGTAATGGCTCCGGCTATTTTTCCCGTAGTACCGGCAAAAATAAAACCTATTGCAATTAAAATGATAGAAAAAGAAAATAGTACACTTTTATGCATAAAAATATGCCTCCCTCTGAAGTTACTTATTGACGGTTAATATTTACTAAAATCGCCAAATTCAATTCTTGGGCAACCAAAAAAAGATCCATCTTTTTAAAAACAATGCAGTGAGTTAAAAGAATATATCTTCTCCACTTCCCTTTGATAAAGAACCGATTCCCGCAACAGTACAGGAATAATTCCGGATTAAACATTTTTTTGAACCATCGCAGATTTTTAAAAAATCAAAGAACTTTTATCCCGGAGAAATTAGAATGGAAACATGAAGGGACACCAGGCGATCAGTTTTTGGCAACGGCGGTCAAAAGAGGATGCAAAAAGCATGATTTCTCCAAGATAAACTTTATAATTGGTTTTGAAACCTTCCGAACTAACTCACTTATCTCGGTTTTAAATTAAATAATAAAAAATTATATGTCAATATTAATTTATATTCTCTCTGATGAATAAAAATTAAGCCCGATATCGTTCGATAAAAAAAGTTCGGATTGCTCATTAAAAAGTTAAGTTTAAAAAGGTAATCATATTAAACCACCTGTTATTCCCGTATGACTTTCTTACAATTAATTTTAATTAAAATGCAAAATCATATCAATGATTCGTCACACAATATTTCTGTTGCGGCGAAAGAACTGTTCTCTGCCGCCCAATCCGCTTAAACTGCGGTAAATAATAACCACAAAGCGCACAAAGAAAATTGAATTTGAAATTGCAATGGAAAAAATTATCCTAATTTTAAGCACTAAAAATCAAAAAACATCTGCGCAATCTGAGTAATCAGCTTAATCTGCGGTCCGTCCGCTAATTGAAATATTCACTCTTAATTTCTATATTCATAAAAAACACAACATAGGTTCGTTTATCTTACCCCGTGATGTTTGATATTTTGTATTGTAAACCGAAAGGCGCTTAAATGTCGGTAACTCTTAAATTTCAACTTACTATATGCTCGGTTATTCTTGCCTCTTCCCTGCTTTGGAGTCAGCCTGTTCTTGTTCCTCAGGAATTGCATCCGGTTGTGGGCATAAGCATCGACTCCGTTGAAAATGCACGTTACAACCTGTTCGGAGATATTAAGGGATTTTACAGAGCAACGATTTATTATGATCAAAAGCAGCATTATTACCTTCATATTGCGCTTAATTTTAAAGACAGGGGAAATTTAAAAATTATCAGGCTCCGGAACTCACAATTCGTTTCGATTAAAAATAAATTGCAAGAACGAGTTCAATTATTTAATGAAGGATTAAAAACTTTTCCCGATGCAATTTTTAACATTCCCTTTCCGCCGATAACGGAGAGGAAAAAATTCAGCCGAATGGAATTGGATGACGGCAGCGAGTTTGTGGTTCAGATTTTAAAAGCGCGCGGAGATTCGTTATTAGTGCAGACCCGGACCGGGCTTAAAATGTACATCTCGGATAAGCATATTAAATCGATACGGGAACTCAAAGGAATGACCGCCGGCAGTAAATTTTCGCGAACCGATCCCAACCACAGCCGGTTATTCTTTGGTCCCACGGCTCGCCGGTTAAAAAAAGGAGACGGTTATTTTGCAGATTATTACATCTTTTTTCCCACGATCGCCATTGGAATAACCAATAGTTTTTCCCTTGCCGGAGGGGTCTCCTTAATTCCCGGAGCAAGTTCACAACTTTTATATCTGGCGCCGAAGCTCACTTTTGAACTATCTCCGAAAATCGGAATTGCTACCGGTTTTTTGTATTTAGCAGTACCCGGCAACACAAATAACATTACTCTCGGGTACGCCGTAACCACTTACGGAAGCGATACACAAGGAATTACCGTCGGCTTTGGTTTGCCGTTGATGTCGGATGTGGATTTTACTCCGATTCTTCTTGTGGGATTGGAAAAACAGATCGGTAACCGAATAAAATTTATCAGCGAAAACTGGATTTTCCCGGGAGATGAAACAACGATTTTGTTTTCAGGCGGCGTTCGATTCTTCGGCAAAAGTCTGGCTGCCGATTTTGCCTTAATTACAACCCAGGACTTTTTTGGCGCTTCCGGACTGCCCTTTGTACCATGGGTAAGCTTTTCGTTTTTCTTCGGCGGATGAAAACGCGGGACAGCGATTCCGATTCTTTTCAGAAGATTTGCTAATTTCTTTTTCGCAAAATCCGATGCCGTCTAATTTTTATTCAGAAAACCGGTTGAACACAGGACGGTATTTACGGGCGCCCGTAAAAAAATCGCGAAGATGCGCCAGGCATGACGCACCTCCGACGACCGTTGTAATCAAGGTTTTGTGCAAAGTGAAAAATGGCTTAAATTTTCGCCCACCACGAGCGAAGTTTTTCTCCCATTTGTTCAAAAATCACGTACATAATGGGAATAATAATCAGCGTCAGCAGCGTGCTGGTGGTTAAACCGCCGATCACCGCCCGCGCCAGCGGCGACCAGTTTTCGGAACCGCTGCCAAACTCCAGCGCCAGCGGCACCATTCCTAAAATGGTTGTCAGCGCGGTCATCAAAACCGGACGCATGCGCACCCGTCCGCCTTCTTCCACGGCTTCGTAAAGCTGTTTACCTTTGTTGCGCAACTGATTGATGTAATCCACAAGAACAATACCGTTATTCACCACAATTCCGACCAACATCACCACGCCGACCAATGCCATTACGCTCAATGTGGTTCCGGTAATGAAAAGCGCAATAAGAACGCCGATAACCGACAGAGGAACCGTAAACATGATGATAAAGGGATCGATTAAGGATTCGAACTGCGAAGCCATGATCATGTAAACCAATAAAATTGCGGCAAAAAAAGCAATGGTCAAATAAAAGAAAGATTCCTGTTGATCTTCCGCCGTTCCGCCGATAACAACCTGAAAATCATCGGGAATATTCAACTGTTCAATAATGCCTTTTATTTTTCTGACAGCAGAAGAAAGATCGATGCCCGAAAGATCGCAGCCAACCGATACGTAGCGCTCCTGATTTTCGCGATATATGGTTGCAGGAGCATCGGTCTCTTCGATTTTAGCAACCTGCCGCAACTGAATCATCTTTCCGCTGACAGTGGGAATCAAAAGGTTACGCAGCGCCTCTTTGCTCTGTCGATAGGGTTTATCCAGACGAACCATAATATCGAACTCATCCCCTTTTTCACGGTAACGCGCCGCGACCTTTCCCTGAATCGAAGTCGAAATAATGTCTGCAACCTGTAAAGGCGAAAGTTTTAAATCGTTCAGTCTTCCGATATCGGGAATAATACGCAGCTCTCTTCCGCCCTCTTTCATGTTAATATCAATGTCCACCAGCCCCGGCACCTGTTCCATTTTTGCTTTCATTTGTTTGGCGATTTGTTTTGCCTGATCAAGATCGTTGCCGAAAATCTTTACTTCGATGGCGCGTTCCGTGGAGATCATTCCCGATTCAATAAACTGGTAGCTCAATCCGGGAATATTATCCAATCGTTTACGCATTTGATTTTGAATTTCAGCCTGTGAACGCGAACGCTCTTCCATGGGGGTCAGCCGAACCCGGAAATTAATGGCTTCGCTGCCCGAACCGCCGAAAAGGGCAAAAATACCTTCTCCGGTGCCAAAGATGGCTAAAACATCGGTCGCTTCCGGTATTTCGTCTTTTACGATCTTTTCCAATTCCAGAACGGTAAGCCGCGTCTGATCCAGGGGCGTCCCCTTTTCACGCAATATGGTCAGGGCAATAAACCCCTGATCCGATTTCGGCAGGAACTCCCCTCCTATAAAAGGAACTACGCCCAAAGAAAGGACGAATAAAACGGTAGTGAGAAAGATGACCAATTTTTTGTGATTCAGCGACCAGTGCAAAATTTTGACGTAGCGTTCGGTCAACGCCTGTAAAAAATCGGCGATTTTGGTTTTTAACTTTGCAAATCGCTGTTTCGGCGTTTCCGATTCGAGGCGCAATATGCGGGCGCTGAGCATCGGCACCAGAGTAAGGGCGATCATTAAAGACGAAAACAAACTAAACGTGATGGTCACAACCATATCATTGAACAATTCGCCGGCAATTCCCGGCACAAACAGAACCGGCAGAAATACGCCGATGGTTGTCAGGGTCGAAGCGGTGATAGCCATCGCCACTTCCGAAGCGCCTTTATCCGCCGCCAATATCCGGTCTTCTCCGGCTTCGCGGTGCCGATAGATATTCTCCAAAACGACAATCGAATTATCCACCAGCATTCCGATAGCCAAAGCCAGACCCGCCATGGAGATGATGTTTAATGTTAAATTGGCTAACATCATCACCGCAAAGGTGGCGACAACGGAAACCGGAATGGCTAATCCCATGATTATGCTTCCGCGAATGTTGCGCAAAAAGAAATAAATCACCGCAAAAGCAATAAAAAAGGCAAGAACAGCCGTATTCCCTAAATTTCCGACGGAACGTAAAATGTATTCCGATTGATCGTAAACAATTTTTAATTCCACATCCTTCGGTAAAAAGTCCTTAATATCTTTAACGGCTTTCCGCAAATTACGGCTGGCTTGCACCGTGTTCGCGTCCGACTGTTTAAAAACGCGCATGTAAACGCCCTGATTGTAATTCACGCGCACATCGCTGCGCAATTCTTTAAAGCCGTCTTCTACCTCGGCGACATCCCGCAGCAAAAGCGGGTTCGTTTTATTGTATTTCAGAACCACTTGTTTTATCTGATCCAGAGAATGGAATTCGCTGGAAATGTGCAGATTAAAATTGGTTGTGCCGGTTTCAATGCTTCCCGCCGGATAAAGTCCGCCCGCCGCGCGAATCGCCCGCACCACATCGGAAGGAGACAAATTGTGCGCCGCCAGTTTCACGGGATTCAGCTTAATATTAATCTGCCGTTCCAAACCGCCCTGAGTTTCCACGCCGGCAACGCCTTCCACCCTTTCCAGCAGGGGTTCTATGCGGTCTTCGCCCAACTGACGCAACTCCGCCGGTCCCATGTTGGGTGAATTAATTAAGATAAAGGCGATGGGCATCATGGACGGATCAAAAGCAAACGTCAAAGGATCGCTCGCCTCTTCCGGCAAATAATCGCGCACAAGATCGATCCGCTTGCGCACATCATTTTCAGCCTTGTCAATATCGGTTCCCCAGTCAAATTCCAAGATCGTGATGCACACGCCCTGACTCACCTGCGAAGAAACTTTTTTGACGTTTTTGGTAGCGGATACCGCTTCTTCGATGGGACGAGCTATCAAATTCTCCATATCCTGCGGACCTACTCCCGAGTATTCGGTAATAATTCCTATTACAGGAAAATCGATGTCGGGAAACAAATCAATTTTTAACTGGGAGAACGAGAAAAGCGCAAAACCGATAATGATCAGATAGATCATACTGAGCGTGACGCGCCTTTTTATGGATATTTCAACTAATTTCATTTCGGCTCCATTGTTTTCGTACTACTTCCGAGTCATCCGCTTTCCCTTTAAATATTTTTTAATATTCTTCGATCACCCGAACTTTTTGCCCGTCTTTTACGGTATTCTGCCCGACAATTACCACGAGATCCCCACGTCTTAATCCTTTTGTTATTTCGACCCTGTCTCCCGAGGTTAATCCCGTGTCAACCGCAATCTTTTGAGCCCTGTCGTCCACCACGATAAACACATACTTTTGTTTTTGGGCGACGGTTTTTCCGGTTTTGGGGTCAATCTTTACTTCGGTGCGGGTAAGCAGGGCGTTATCGGGTATTACGATTGTATTTGTCTTTTCACTCAGTTTTATTTTGAAAAGTCCGTACATCCCCGAAGTAAGGCTGTTTTGTTTGTTCTCGAAGATCACCTCTGTGGTCACCGTACGACTTTGAGGATCGATAGCCGGATCGATTTTAACGATTTTGCCTTTGAATTGCTTTTCGGGCAACACGGGAAACACGCCGATTACATCCTGATTAATTTTAAGTTGATTGTAATAGACGTCCGGAACATAAAGCCGGGCTTTCATAAATTCGGGATTGATAATCTTAGCCACCGGCTGCCCTGCGGGAATCATTTGCCCCACATCAAAATAGATGCTGCCCACTATTCCCGAAAACGGAGCCTTAATAAAGCTATTCTCATATCGTTCTCTTGCCTGGGCATACGCCGCTTCCATTTGTTCAACAGCCGCCTCCGCTTCGCGCATGCCGGTTTTTACTTGCTCCCACTGCTGATCGCTGATAGCCTTTTCTTTAAATAATCTTTGATAGCGTTGATAATCCTGCTTAACGCTTTCGTATCGCGCACGGGCGGATTTTAAAGCGGCTTCAGCCTGATTTTTTCCTTGTTGCAAAAGACGATTATCAAGACGCGCGATGACTTCGTTTATTTTAACCCTGCTTCCGACGGGCTTTAATATTTCGAGCAGCCTTTCGGAAGTCTGGCTTATAACCAGAGCGTCGCGTTCCGCTTTAAGATTGCCCGTAATTTCGGTAAATGTGGCAATTGAATCCGGCTTTACTTTTAAAACGGTAACCGGAACAATTTTTTCGGGATTTTTTTCGGTATTCGATTTACATCCGACCAGCCAAAGGAGTAAGCCGAGACTAATGACGGCAAATCGTTTCATATCTATTCTCCTGATTTATCTGTTTTTTTGCAACTGTTTAGCGGAAAATCAACGCGTTTCCGATTTCGGTTTTCCGTTTTCCGAAAAATGTTCATTTTTTTCAGGGCAACAAAAACAATCGCCCGCGGTGAATTTCTTTCAATTTTCCCAAATCGTGTCCAGTTTTCCTATGGCTTTTAACAGACGCAGTTGTGAAATATTGTAATCAAACATTCCCCTACGGTATCTGACCTCGCTGTTGGTAAACGAAAGCTGCGCGTTCAAAACCTCCACCTGAGTGCTTAACCCTTCTTTGTAGGTTAAATTCGCCAGACGCAGGGTTTCTCCGGCTTCTTTGAATGCCTGCTCCAGAGTAACGAGATTCTGCTTCGCTTCCCGATAAGCGTTAAATCTGTTATTGACCTCTAACAAAACGGCTTTTTTCAGTTGTTCCGTTTGCAAGGAGATTTTTTTGTTTTGAATGAAGGCTTGCTGCAAATCGAGAAGACGTTTACCGCCTTCGAACAGCGGAAATTGCAGAATAACGGACGCCGATTTTATTCTGGAGTAATCGTCCCAGGTTACATTCCGGTTCTGAAGGAGCGCCTGATGCTGGACTCCGGCGCTGACAATAATCTGCGGCAGAAATTTTGAGCCGGCAATCAGCTTTTGATTTTGCGCTATCCGTTTCTGAAATTGCAGGCTCTTTAAATCGGTTCTGTTTGCCAGCGCCAGATTCTGTAATTCTTTTAACGGGCTTTTTGCAAATTCCTTTAAAAAATCTTTCCGGCTCAAAGTATCGAGCACAACCACAGAATCTTCCGCATTCAGATTCAAAATAAATTTCAGATTTTCCACAGCCATTTTGCGGGCGTTCAGAGCGGAAGTTAATTGAGGTTTACTTTCGGAAAAACGGGTTTTCGCCCGCAGCAAATCAAGCCGGGATGCCGTTCCTTCGTTGTAGAATTTTTCGACTTGTTCATAATTTGCCTTAGCCGCCTCAAACGCTTTTTGATTGACGACGACCAGATCATTCGTTAAAATCACCTGAAAATAGCTTTCGACCGACTTGAGAACAACCTCTTCTTCTTTGCCTTTTAATAACTGTGCTAAAGATTTTTTACTGTTTCGCTGAATGCTCCGGTTGGCAAAACGCATCCCTCCGAGGAAAACCGGAAACTGCAATTGCAGCGAATGCGTAAAATCGTATTTTGTGCCGACGCGGAAACTTCTGCCCATAAATACAAACACCGGCAATTCCAGATTATTGACCGCCCGAAAACTGTAGTCCAGGGTCGGTAAAAAATCAGCCATCGCTTTCCACTCGTTCAATTTCTGAATTCGGTAATCCTGATTCATAATGCGAATATCCAAATTCTCTTTGCGGCTGATATCAACCACCTGATTCCAGGTCAACGAAATAATATCTCCGGCTGGCGCGGTCGAAATCAGCCCCAAAAAGATCAGCAGGAAGTAAAATCGTTTCATGAATTTCCTCCGTTCGCTGGATTTACAAAAAAATGACTCTTCCAGAAATCGAACAATTGCTCCAGATTTTTGTCCGAAAAAACCTGTTCATCATTGAAGACAATTTTCCGGATGGTAAGATGATTTAATGTTCCGATAAGGGCGTCCATTAACAATTCCATGTCTTCGTCGGGACGAACATAGCCCTGTTTCCGCCCTTCTTCCAGAACACTACGAAATTTACTCGACAAAAGTTGTATGTGTTTGATCAATTCCTGTTTAACGTTTTCGGGAATGGAAAAAAAATGCATCATTCCGTGAAAATGAAAAAATTGCGGATAATGTTCGATGAAGTATTTACGCGCCCAGATCGTGCCTTTGATTTTTTCCAGAAAATCGCTTTTGGAATCGACAAACTCGCCGAAGATTTGTTCTCCCACCTGACCCGTAAACCGAATCGTTTCCAACAGCAAGCTCTCTTTATCGCGGAAGTAGTAGTAAAGCGTGGGTTTTTGCACGCCAACCGCTTCGCAAATCTGGCGGATTGACACGCGATCGTAACCAAAGCGCGCAAAAAGATCGGTTGCCGTTAAAAATATTTTGCTTTTTGTATCCTGAGCAAGAAACCCGGAGTTCGTTGACATGGTAATTCCTCTCACTGTTTACCTACCGGTCGGTATATAGTAATAAACATAAAAAATAGTTCTTAAACTGTCAAAAAAATTCTATCGCTAATTGACGGCAGAGCGGGCGGTTATCTTTTACTGCGTAGTGACAGAGTCGCGGAGATTTTTCTTTCGGTTTTTTTAACCGATTGCTTCCGTTTGTGACAGGGCTTTCGCATTCATCCGAGCATTACCTTTTCCAGCTCTTCCAGAGTGCGTTCTTTTGTTTCGATTAAATATTTCTTAAAAAAGAAGAAGCTGCCCAGCGTGGCAAGG
The DNA here is from genome assembly GCA_013151275.1 of Calditrichota bacterium. Taxonomy (GTDB): domain Bacteria; phylum Calditrichota; class Calditrichia; order Calditrichales; family Calditrichaceae; genus Caldithrix. The sequence continues at coordinate 17,383 of JAADIP010000122.1, forward strand.
GTGTAAAAAACAAAAACTGCGCCGATACCGAACCTGCTCGCGGCGACCGGAAAAAGGAAGGATGTCAGGGCATTAAAAAACCAATGTGAAAACGAACCGATAGAGGAAGCTCTGGCGCGTATGTTGTTGGGAAACATTTCCGACAGAATCACCCAAATGACCACGCCCTGCGACGAAGCAAAAAAGGCAATGAATCCCAAAAGGAAAAACAACAAATAGTAACCGCTAAATGCCTCTATCAAATAGAAAATCGAAAAAAGAGCAAGAAACAGACCCATGCCCAGCGCGCCCATGAGCAGCAAAAATTTTCGCCCCAATTTATCGATTACCGACATTGCTATTACGGTGAAAATAAAATTGATCGCTCCGATGCTCACGGTCTGCATTAACGCGGAATTATCGGAGAATCCGGCTGATTTAAAAATTGACGGCGCGTAATACATAATCACGTTAATACCGGTGAACTGATTGAACATTCCGACGGCAATGCCTATCAAAACCAATTTTAAATAGGGACGTTTAAAAAGCACAATGCTGTGCGTAAACGCTTCCTGATCAATGGAATCCCGAATTTCCGCCAATATCCTTTCGACATCATCCTCGGGATTAACGGTACTGATGACCCGCCGCGCTTCTTTAATCCGTCCCATCTTAACCAGCCAGCGGGGGCTATTGGCGACGAAAAAGAGAAAAACCAGAAACGCTAAAGCCGGAACTGCTTCGGCTAAAAACATATAGCGCCAGTTAAGGGGACCCGTGTCAGCCAGAAGGTAATTTGAAAAAAATGCGCTGAGAATTCCGATGACAATCGCCAGTTGAGCCGTGGCGACCAGACGTCCGCGGATTTTAGCCGGAGCTATTTCGGAAATGTACATGGGCGAAAGCACCGAAGCTCCGCCAACCGCGAGTCCGCCGATAAAACGGGCGATCACGAACAGCGTTAAATTTTCCGTAAGACCGGTGCCGACCGCGGAAACCAAATACAATGTGGCGATCAAGATGAGCATTCGTTTTCTGCCGATGAGATCGGCGGGTTTTCCCACGAAAAGCGCGCCGAAAATGCAACCGATCAACGCGGAACTTACCGCCCAGCCCAAAAGCACGTCGCTGAGATTAAAATAGTCGGTGATAAAAGGAATGGTTCCCGATATCACGGCGGTGTCAAATCCGAACAACAAACCGCCGATCGCGGCTACAAAAGTGTAAAAATAAAGGATTCGTTTCATATTGAATTCCTTTTCAGCGAATTTCTTTTCGATTTATTTTTGATTGCTTATGGTTCGGTACCGTTCGCCATATTCTTGCGATGCCGCCCTGAGCGCGGCGCAAGCCGTCCCGCATCAGCAGGGAAAGTCGATGGGCGGTCTTTTGCCGTGCTTATTCAATAACAGCTTTGATCGTTTCGACGGAATAAGGCGTTATTTTTAATCGCTTACTTTCCGTTTTATCCCCTTCTTCTTCGATTAAATTGGTGCGGATAATTTTTTTGATCGGACGGAAAAAGTCGAGATTAATATCGGCATCTTTACCTTCAATTTCATAAAATCTGAAAACAACGGCGGAATCGTCTTCCGCTTTTTTTAAGGCGCTTAAAAGAACATTGGGG